>NZ_CP060402.1:2758516-3117032 GCF_015040615.1 Microbacterium sp. YJN-G | reverse complement strand
GCGGGCCGACTCGCTCGCCCGCCGCTGGTTCCGCACCATCGGCGCCGTCGTCGCGGTGCTCCTCGCCGGCGGCGCCGTGGTCGTCAGCGTCACCCTGCGCGAGGGGACCCCGGTGGTCGACGACTTCTACGCCGCGCCGCGCACCGTGCCCGACGAGCCCGGCCGGCTGATCCGTGCCGAGCCGTTCACCCGCGCCGTTCCGGGAGGAGCGATCGCCTGGCGCATCCTCTACACGACCACGCACGGCGACGACAGCCCGGCAGTGGCGAGCGGGATCGTCGTGGCCCCGGTGAGCGGGGCGGAGCATCCGGTCATCGCCTGGCATCACGGCACGACCGGCTTCGACCGCGCCTGCGCGCCGTCGCTGGCGTCCGAGCCGTTCGAATCCGGTGCGCTGTTCGTGCTCGACCAGATCATCGCGAACGGCTGGGCGCTGGTGGCCACCGACTACGTGGGCCTGGGCACCGAGGGGCCGCACCCGTACATGGTGGGAGAGGTCAGCGGCCGCGCCGAGCTGGATGCCGTGCGCGCGGCGCGTCAGCTCGACGGAGCCCGCCTCGGAGGGCAGACCGTCGCCTGGGGGCACTCCCAGGGCGGCGGGGCCAGCCTGTGGTCGGCCGCGATCGCCTCGGACTACGCGCCCGACGTGCCGCTGGACGGCGCCGTCGCCCTCGCCCCGGCCGGTGACCTGCCCGCGCTCGTCGAGAACCTCGACAGGACCCGCGGCGGCAGCGTGTTCGCGGCCTTCGTGATCAGCGCCTACAGCGCCCTGTTCCCCGAAGTGTCGTTCGGCGAGTACGTGCGGCCGGGAGCGCAGGTGACCGTGCGCGAGATGGCCGAGCGGTGTCTGGCCGAGCCCGCCACCCTCGTCTCGGTGCTCGCACTGGTGGCGCTGAAGGACGACCCCGACATCACCGGCAGCGACCCCTCGACCGGGCCGCTCGGCGCGCGTCTGGCACAGAACGTTCCCGCCGCGGCATCCGATGTGCCGGTGCTGATCGGGCAGGGCGGTGCCGATGACATCGTCAGCCACGGCATGCAGGCGGACTACGTCGCGAAGCTCTGCCGGGCGGGTGCGAGCGTCGACTACCGCGCCTACGGCGGACTCGGGCACCTCACGCTGGTCGAACCCCGCTCGCCCGCAATGGCGGAGGCGATCGCGTGGACCAAGGACCGGTTCGCCGGGATCGAGGCGCACGGCACCTGCTGAGCGGGCTTGCGTTCGGGCGGCATCCAGGCCAGGCGGGCGCGCCGTCGGCGGTGCCGAATAGGCTGGAGCGCATGACAGACGTTCTGCCCTCCGGCCTCGCCGTCTCCGATTTCAGTTCCGACTTCCGTCCGCAGGACGACCTCTACCGCCACGTGAACGGCACGTGGCTCGAGGCCGCCGAGATCCCCGCCGACAAGGCGCGCTGGGGCTCGTTCCACCTTCTGGCCGAGCAGGCCGAGAAGGACGTCCGCGCGATCATCGAGGAGTCGCAGGATGCCGACGAGAACACCCTCGCCCGCAAGGTCGGCGACCTGTTCACGAGCTTCATGGACACCGAGCGCATCGCCGCGCTCGACGTCGCCCCGCTGAAGGAGCAGCTCGCGCGGGTCGATGCGATCGACGGCATCCCGTCGTTCCTCTCCACCGTCGGCGCCTTCGACCGCGAGGGCGTCGCCGCGCTCATCGGCGTGTACGTCGAGCCCGACCCGGGCAACCCCGAGCGCTACGTGCCCTTCGCCGTGCAGGCAGGGCTATCGCTGCCCGACGAGAGCTACTACCGCCTCGAGAGCTTCGCCGAGACCCGCGCCGCGTACCGCGCGCACCTCGAACGGCTGCTCGGCCTCGCCGGGGTGGCGGATGCCGCGGGCACCGCCGACCGCGCCTTCGCGCTCGAGCACGAGATCGCCGCGCACCACTGGGACAACGTCGCCTCGCGCGACGCGGTGAAGACCTACAACCTGAAGACCTGGGCCGAGTTCCAGCAGCTCGCCGGCGTGGATCTCGGCCCGTGGCGGGATGCCGTGGCCGCGGCGAACGCGATGGCCTTCGACGAGGTCGTCGTCTACCAGCCCAGCTTCATCGAGGGACTCGGCGCCCTGCTCACGGCGGAACGGCTCGACGACTGGAAGGCCTGGCTGCGCGCCAAGGTCGTGCACGGCCTGGCCGCCTACCTCACCGACGACCTCATCGACGAGAACTTCTCGTTCTACGGCACCGAGCTCACCGGCACCCCGTCGATCCGCGAGCGCTGGAAGCGCGGCGTCTCGCTCGTCGAAGGGTCGCTGGGCGATGCCGTCGGCCGCATCTACGTCGAGCGGCACTTCCCGCCGGCCGCGAAGGCCGCCATGGACGAGCTGGTCGGCAACCTGATCGAGGCGTACCGGCAGAGCATCGAGAAGCTCGAGTGGATGGGTCCGGAGACCCGCCGGAAGGCGCTCGACAAGCTCGACACCTTCCGCCCCAAGATCGGTCACCCCGAGAAGTGGCGCGACTACGACGACGTCGAGATCTCGGCATCCGACCTCATCGGCAACGCGCGCCGCGCGAGCGTCTTCGAGCACGACCGCCAGATCTCGAAGGTCGGCAAGCCCATCGACCGCGACGAGTGGTTCATGTCGCCGCAGACGGTGAACGCCTACTACAACCCGCTCATGAACGAGATCGTGTTCCCGGCGGCCATCCTGCAGCATCCCTTCTTCGACCCCGAGCGCGACGCGGCCGCCAACTACGGCGGCATCGGCGCGGTCATCGGCCACGAGATCGGGCACGGCTTCGACGACCAGGGCAGCCGCTACGACGGCGATGGACGACTGCAGGACTGGTGGACCGACGAGGATCGCGCGGCGTTCGAGGAGCGCACCAAGGCGCTCATCGCGCAGTACGACGCCCTGGTGCCGGTCGGTCTCCCCGACGAGCACCACGTCAACGGCGCCCTCACGATCGGCGAGAACATCGGCGACCTGGGTGGCCTGGGTATCGCGCTGAAGGCGTACGAGCTGTCGCTTGACGGCGCCGAGGCGCCCATCATCGACGGTTACACGGGGGTGCAGCGTCTGCTGCTGAGCTGGGCGCAGGTCTGGCAGCAGAAGAGCCGCGAGGCCGAGACGATCCGTCTGCTGACGATCGACCCGCACTCGCCGAACGAGTTCCGCTGCAACCAGATCCTGAGCAACATCGACGCCTTCTACGAGGCGTTCGACGTGACCGAGGGCGATGCCCTGCACCTTCCCGAGGAGCAGCGCGTCACGATCTGGTGAGCGCTTCGGGCCCCGCCTGTCCGTGACCGGGTGGGCGGGGCTACCATAGCCGAGACGGTCGGTATGCGCGGGCCCCCGCGTGCGCATCCGGAGACCGCCTCATCTTCCATCACTGTGAGGAATCACGCGTGAGCTCGCACTCCGCTCCGGTCCCCGACCCCTCCGACGGCGCGCCCGTCGAGGGGGTCGCCACAGCGATGCGCCGATCCCAGCGCGGCAGCCGACGCACCCCGCGCCGCGCGGCCGTCGGCCGCCGCTCGTTCAGCCCGACGATGCGGGCGCTGCAGGAGCTCGCAGAAGCCGGGGCGCAGGTGTCGGTGCACGTCTCCGACCTCGACACCGGGCGCACTGTGCTCGAGGGCGACGACCACGTGCCGCTGCCGATCGCGGGGCTGGGCTTCGTGCCGGTGCTCGTCGAGACGGCCGCCGCGATGGAGGCCGGCACCCTCGACCCGCTGCGGATCATCGACCGGTCGACCGACGACATCGTCGCCGGATCGGGCCTGTGGCGCAACCTGCGTGCGCCCGCGCTGCCGATGATCGACCTCGCGGTGCTCGCCGCCGCGGCGGGCGATCCGAACGCGGCCAACGCCCTCCTCGACGCGGTCGGGCACGAGCAGGTGCGCACGAGGATGGTCAGCCTCGGGATGCCGCGCAGCGCGGTGCTCGATCACTTCCGCGACAAGCGCGGCCCCGACGACGCCCCGCACGTGGCCGTCGGCACGACCCGCGAGTTCGCGCGACTGTTCGCGGGACTGGTGAACTCGACCGTCGTCGACGCGGGCGTGAGCGCCCAGGTGTCGGAGTGGCTGAGCCTGAACCACGACCTGAGCCTGGTCGCCTCGGCGACCGGCTTGGACCCGTTCGCGCACGAGCACGACGCGCACGGCCTGCTCTTCATCAACAAGACCGGTCGCGACCGCGGCGTGCGCGCCGAGGCCGGCGTGCTCGCAGGCCCCAGGGCCGGTGTCGCCTACGCATTGACGGTCTGCTTCGACGACCTGTCGATCAGCCACCGGCTGCGCGCGCACGACGCGTTCCGTGTACTCGGGACGGACCTCATGGAGTACACGCACTGACGCCTGTTCCGGTGTGCCCCGTGTGCGCCGTGTGCGCCGTGTGCCTGGTGTGGCCGGTGCGCCCGGTGCGCCCGGTGTGCCCGGCCGCGTCGCGGGAGCAGTGTCTGCTCGTTCAGAAGTGAGTCAGCCCGGCAGCGCGGGATGCTGCTCGATCGGCCGCTTCGGGATGAGCAGCGTCAACACGAAGCCGATCACCCCCGCGACGATCGCCAGCCAGAAGCACACCTCGAACGCCTCACGCGTCGGGATGGCGCGCCCGTCGACCTGGATGCTCATCGCCGCGAGGACGCCGCCCATGACCGCCGATGCGGCCGAGGTGCCCACCGAGCGGAACAGTGCGTTGAGGCCGTTCGACGCACCGGTCTCGTCGGCCGGCACCGAGCGCATGATGATCATCGGCATCGCCGCGAAGGTGAACCCGATGCCGATGCCGATCAGGATGTTGCAGACCAGCAGATGCCACACCTCGGTGGACCACAGCAGCACGAACACGTACGCCAGCACGATCGCCGCGGTGCCCACCGTGAAGAGCAGGCGTGCGCCCACGACGCGCTCCAGCCAGCCCGAAAGCGGTGAGATCACCATCATCATCACGCCCGAGGTCGCCACGACCAGAGCGGCCGAGAACATGTCCAGGCCCAGCCCCGATCCGGTCTCGACCGGAAGCTCGAGCAGCTGGGGGAAGGTCACGTTCGAGGAGAACAGCGCGAACCCCATGCCGATCGCGGCGATGTTCGTGAACAGCACCGCGGGGCGGGCGGCGACCCGCAGGTCGAGCAGCGGGTTCGTGGCCCTCAGCTGGTACCAGCCCCACAGCAGCAGCACCAGGATGCCGCCGATCACGCACGCCAGTGAGACCGGGGCAGCCCAGCCCCATTCCGCCCCGCGCGAGACGTACAACAGCAGACCGGTGAGTCCGACCGCGAGGCCGAGGGCTCCGATGACATCCAGGCGACCGGGCGAGCGCAGCACGTCGTCGGGCACGATCAGCAGCACGACGGCCACGCCGATCACGCCGAGGCCGGCAGAGAGCCAGAACAGCGAGTGCCAGTCGGCGTACTCGGCGACGAGCGCTGCGACCGGCATCCCGACGGCGCCGCCGACACCCATCGTCGCGCTGATGAGCGCGACGGCCGTGCCGAGCCGCGCCGGTGCCAGCACGTCGCGCAGGATCGCGATGCCCAGCGGCACCACGCCCGTCGTCGCACCCTGCAGGGCACGACCGATGATGACGCCGGCGATCGAGGGCGACAGCGCCGCGATCACCGAACCGATCACGAGCAGTGCCAGCAGAGCGACGACCACGCGGCGCTTGCCGTACATGTCGCCGAGCCGGCCCGAGATCGGGGTCGCGATCGCCGCCACCAGCAAGGTGATGGTGACCACCCATGAGGTGTCCTCGCGGGTGGCGTCGAGCAGCACGGGCAGCTCCGCCTGCAGCGGCACGACCAGCGTGAACATGAACGCCGAGCACAGGCCGACGTACGCGAGTGCGGCGACGATGGCGCCCGGCGGGGTGGTGCGAGAGAGCCGCCGTCTCGCCCTGTCGTCTCGCCCGCCCATCCGCCCAGGCTATCGGCGCCGCACCGCCGCCGGCGGCATCCGTTCTCCCTGCCGGACCGGTGCCCGGCTCTTCGCCGCGAGGCGTGCATCTTCTTCGAGCGCGGTGTCGAGATCGGGGGCGTCCAGATACGACCCGACGGATCTGAAGCGGTCATCCACATACGGCTGCTTCCGCAGCACGGCATCCGCGGACCCGTCGATGGCGTACACGACGATGTCGCTGCTGTGCACCTCGAGGTGCAGGTAGCCGGACGGGATACCCGCGCCGGGTACGTCGACCCGCGCGAACGCGGGGAACGGGCCGGATGCGCTCACGAGCGCCGCACCGCTGCCATCCCCGCGGTACAGGGCGATCGTCTTGTCGAACGTCAGGCCGTCGACGCGCAGGATGCCGCTCATCGGTCACATCGTATCCAGGCGTCGAGGATGCCGGGAGCCCTTCGCGTTTCGTTCCTCGGGCCGCGAGGGGCAGACTGTGATTGTGCGAACCATCCGTGATCTCGACACCGTGGAACTCATCATCGACGCGCAGGGCCTGCTGGATTCGATCCGCGGCCCCGAACGCGTGATCGACGCGGGCACGCTGCGCGCGCTGCAGCAGTCGGGCAACTACGTCGTCGGCCTGTTCGACGGGGACGACGGCGACGAGCGCATGGTCGGGGCTTCGGTGGCGTTCTTCGGCGCACCCGGCAGGCGCACCATGCACTCGCACATCACCGCGCTGATCCCCGAGTACCGCGGCCGCGGCTGGGGGCGCGAGCTCAAGGAGCACCAGCGGCAGTGGGCGTTCTCCCGCGAGGTCGGGCACATCACGTGGACCTTCGACCCGCTGGTCGCCCGCAACGCGCACTTCTTCCTCACCGTGCTCGGCGCGCGCGTGACCGGATACGTCGTGAACCAGTACGGCATCTTCGGCGGCGGCGACGCGGGTGATGAGAGCGACCGTTTCGACGTGCAGTGGACGCTCGCCGACATCGCCAAGCCCCCGGCATCCGATGCGGTGGTCGCGACCCTCGAGATCCCGCACGACATCGAGGCCATGCGGGTCACCGACCCGGATGCTGCGCACGAGTGGCGACTGCGCCTGCGCGGCGAGATCGAGCAGCTGCTCGGCCGCGGTCTGCGCGTCGCCGGCTTCGAGACCGGCCGCGGCTACCTGTTCTGCGAGTGAGTCACCGGCTGTCCTGCGAGTAGGTCTCACCGCCCCGTTGCGGGCGTGAGCGACGGATTGCGCGGGCAGGGTCGGCGATAGGATTGGGATGCCCGTGATCACGGGCGTTCTCCCGCATCCGACCATTGGAGCCACCGTGGCCGAACAGTCCCGTCTTGACAAGGTCATCGCCCTCGCCCGCCATCGCGGGTTCGTCTTCCAAGCGGGTGAGATCTACGGCGGTTCCCGGTCGGCCTGGGACTACGGCCCCCTCGGCACCGAGCTGAAGGAGAACATCCGGCGGCAGTGGTGGCAGACCTTCGTGCGCGGTCGCGGCGACATGGTGGGCCTGGACTCATCGATCATCCTGCCCAAGCGCGTCTGGGAGGCATCCGGCCACGTCGCCACCTTCAGCGACCCGCTGGTGGAGTGCCTGCAGTGCCACAAGCGTCACCGCGAGGACCACCTCATCGAGGCGTACGAGGCGAAGAAGGGTCGCAAGCCCGAGAACGGCATGGCCGACATCGTCTGCCCCGACTGCGGCACCCGCGGCAAGTGGACCGAGCCGAAGTCGTTCTCCGGCCTGGTGAAGACCTACCTCGGCGTCGTGGATGACGAGTCTGGTCTGCACTACATGCGCCCCGAGACCGCGCAGGGCATCTTCGTGAACTTCGCGAACGTGCTCACCGCCTCGCGCAAGAAGCCGCCGTTCGGCATCGGCCAGGTCGGCAAGGCATTCCGCAACGAGATCACCCCCGGAAACTTCATCTTCCGCACCCGCGAGTTCGAGCAGATGGAGATCGAGTACTTCGTGCCGCCGGCCGAGGCGCAGGAGTGGTTCGAGCACTGGGTGCAGGCGTGCTGGGATTGGTTCGTCGACCTGGGTATCGACCCCGAGAACATGCGCCAGTTCGACGTTCCCGAGGACGAGCGTGCGCACTACTCCGCCGGCACCATCGACTTCGAGTACCGCTTCGGCTTCCCGGGCAAGGAGTGGGGCGAGCTCATGGGCGTCGCCAACCGCACCGACTTCGACCTGTCCAGCCACACCGAGGCGTCGGGCCAGAGCCTGACGTACTTCGACCAGGCGTCGGGTGAGCGCTACACCCCGTACGTGATCGAGCCGTCCTTCGGTCTGACACGCTCGATGATGGCCTTCCTCGTCGACGCGTACGAGGAGGAAGAGGTGCCCAACGCCAAGGGCGGCACCGACACCCGCACGGTGCTCAAGCTCGACCCGCGCCTGGCTCCCGTCAAGGTCGCCGTGCTGCCCCTGTCGCGCAACGAGCGCCTCTCGCCGCTGGCGCGCGAGGTGGCCGACACGCTGCGCGGCAGCTGGACCGTCGACTTCGACGACGCCGGTGCCATCGGACGCCGCTACCGCCGCCAGGACGAGGTCGGCACCCCGTTCTGCGTCACCGTCGACTTCGACTCCCTCGACGACAACGCGGTCACCGTACGCGACCGCGACACGATGGGTCAGGAGCGCATCCCGATCGACGGCCTGCAGACCTACCTCGCCGAGCGCCTGCGCGGAGCCTGACCCGCCTGCCCCGCCCCCCACACCGCCCCGCCGAAACCCCTCGTGAATGCCGAGACCCCTCCGGAATGACGTGATTCCGGAGGGGTTTCGACAACCAGGAGGGGTTGCGGCGTGAGGGGAGAGGGCTCGGGGCGCGGGGACGTCGGCGGGGCTGTGGATAACTCATGACGCGCGTGGCTGCGGCGGCGTAGCGTCGCGGCCATGATGCTGACAACGCAGAACACGACGGATGCTGGAACGGTCACTGCCCGGAGGACGACGCTGTTCGTCGGCGGCGGTGCGCTTGCCTTGTGCGGACCGCTCATGTTGCTCGTTCCCCACGCCCAGGCACTGGTCATCGTCGTCGCTCTGTTGGTGCTCGCAGGCACCGTGGTTCCGGCGATCGGGCTGGGGCACGGCAGCTCGGTGACGGGGATGCAGACGCGGCCACGAGTCGCTCTGATCCTCGTGGGTGTCACCGCCGCGCTCCTGAGCCCGGTCTTCTACGTTCTCTCTGTGCCGGTGATGCTTCTGGCGTTCGCGAGCGGACTGCTGCATCCATTCGCGTGCCTGATGATCCTGTGGGGGCTGATCGCCGTTATAGCGATCGGGGCGCTGGTGGGTTCAGTCATCGCAGGCCTGGCCATAGCGAGGGCCGGGGTCATTCCGGCGCCCTGGGGATGGCTCGCCCTCCCGGCCCTCATCGCCAGCATCGTCGGTGAAGCAGTGAAGGCCGGCATCGCGGTGGTCGCCGTGCTGTCGTGGAGGATGCCCGAAACCGTGCTGTATCAGGTCATCACGACGGTCCAGGCCGCCGGCATCGTCGTGCTGGGCGGCGGGATGATCCTCGTCGGACTCCTCGCCTATCGCCGCACGGCATCCGCCGGCTGACAGCGTGTGTCGACTCTCCGCAACCACGGAGCCCATCCGCCGAAACCCTTCATGAATGTCGATACCCCTCGTGATTCACGTGATTCACGAGGGGTTTCGGCGACCAGGAGGGGTTTCGGCGGGAGAGGCGGGAGGGGCGGGAGATGAGAGAAGGGCGAGGCAGGCTCGCTCAGAAGTCCTCGCCCTCGGCCTGCGAGGGGTGCCGGTCGAACCAGTAGGGGCGGCCAATGTGCAGCAGCGCGTCGCTGTCGAAGAGGGCGTTGCTGTCGTCGCGGTCCATGAGGGCTCCTTTGCGCGTGGATGAGTGGTCTCATCCCACCCTCACGCATGGTTCGGAACTCTTATCGCGGAATCAGGGCAAAAGAAGCGCCATTCCTTTGCCAATCGCAAGAGAGCGCGTCCGGCCGCCCCGCTATGGTGGGGTCATGATCGACGTGGACGTTGAGGGGACGCGCGTTCGCCGTACGACCTGGCTGGTCGGCGGGATTCTTCTGGTCGTGGCAGCGGTGCTGTGGTTCGGCATACCGCTCGGCCCGCAGCCGCTCTCGGGATGGGTCGCACTCACCGTGCAGGCGGCGGCCTTCGTCGTGTTCGCCGTCGGTCTGGGGTGCGGCGGCAGCGTGACAGCACGACGTCCGCTGGGAACCGCCGCACTGGTCGCACTCGGGCTGTGGGTCATCGCGGGGCCCGCGGTGAGGCTGCTCATGACGGCACTCCCTGTCGGCACCGGCCCGGACGCCGCCGAGCGGTTCGCGATGACGCACCTGATCGTCTCGATCACGATCGACGTGATCGGACTGGCGCTGGCGCTCATCGCCTCCGTGCAGATCCTGCGCGCGGGTGTGGTCGCGTCGCCCTGGCGCTGGATGCCGCTGGCGGCGCTGGCCGTGATCGTCGCCGGCCGTGTGCTGCTGTTCATCAGCACGCCGCTTCCGCTGGATGCCGCACTGGCCGCGCGGTCGCTCGCCGAACTGGCGATTCCCGTCGTGCTGCTGCTTCTGGGCGCCGCGGCGATCGTGCTCTCCGTCCTCACGCCGCAGCGGGTGCCGGAGGTCGTCGGGCGCGCGTGACGCGCCCGACGACCTGCGGAGAGGGGTCAGCCCCGCGCGATGCGCAGCGTGCGCACCTCGAACGGCTTGAGTGAGAACTCGCCGCCGGTGCGGGCGTCGTCGAGTTCGTCCTCGATCAGCGACACCTCGCGGATGCCGGTGTGCTCGAAGCCCACCGACAGGGCGCCCGTGGTGCGACGGCCCAGCGACTCGTAGAGGCGCACGATCACGTCGCCCGAGCGGTCGTCGGCGAGCTTCACCGACGACACCACGACGCCGTCGCCGGTGATCGAGACGAGCGGCTCGACCTCGTTCGCGCCGCGCACCAGCGTGGCCGGGGCGTTGAGGCGGATGCCCTCGGCGGTGGCGATCTCGGCATCCGCTCCGATCACCAGGCCGACCTCGATCTCGTGACGGCCGTGGTCGGTGTCGGGGTCGGGGAAGCGCGGGGCGCGCAGCAGCGACAGGCGGATCGTCGTCGTGACGTCGTCGCCGTCGACCTCGCGCGACGTGTCGTACCCGTAGATCGAGTCGTTCACGAGCGCGGCGCCGAAGCCGTCGTCCTCCTGGGCGAGCACGAAGCGGTGCATCGAGGTCTCGAACTTCGCCGCCTCCCAGCTCGTGTTCACGTGGGTGACGCGGCGCTGGAAGCCGAACTGCGTCTCGGCGAGCGTGTCGCGGGCGAACAGGTCGAGCGGGAAGGCGAGCTTGAGCAGCTTCTCGGTCTCGTTCCAGTCGATGTCGTTCAGCAGCAGCACCGTGCGCGAGTCGGGACGCAGCACGATCGTCTGCTCAATCCTGGACTGCGAGAACTCGCGGGTGACGACGATCGTCGCCGCACCGTCGATGATCGTGCCCGAGATCGACGTCACCGAGGTGATGTCGTCGACGCGGTTGCGGTAGTAGCGGTCGATGTCCCAGGCATCCCACATGTTCGGGAAGTCCTGGTGCAGCTGGAACAGGTTCGCGGGCTTCCCGGCGGGGATCGTCTCGCGTCCGGTCGCCTTGTCGACGGCCGAGGTGATCAGGCCCTCGGCCGAGACGTGCACGGCGACGAGCTCGTTCTCGAGCACGAAACCGTCGGGCCGCTCGGAGATGCTCGCGGGGCCGCTCTCGAAGTCCGACGGCTTCACCGCCGTCGCGCCCAGAGCGCGGGTGCCGGATGCCGTGCCCACCGAGGTGGGCGTGAACCGCAGCAGGGTGTCGCCGGAGCCGGCGAGCACCTCGCGGGCCGCGATCGACAGCGCCTCGGCATCTGTGATCACCCCCGCGAGCACCTCGACGGCCTCACGGTGCACCCAGGCGATCGACGTACCGGGCAGGATGTCGTGGAACTCGTGCAGCAGCACGAGCTGCCACAGCCGGTCGAACTCCTCGTGGTCGTACTCGGCGCCCTGCTGCACGGCAGCGGTGGCCGCCCACAGTTCGGCCTCGATGAGCGCCTGCTCGGCCCAGCGGTGCAGCGCCTTGGTGGCGTGCTGGCTGGTGAGCGTGCCGCGGTGCAGCTCGAGGTAGAGCTCGCCCACCCAGACGGCGGGGTCGGTCAGCTCGGCGCGGGCGTCGGCGAAGAAGGCATCCGGATGCTTCCACTCGACGCGTGCCGAACCCTCGAGGTCGGCCAATCGCTGCGCCTTGCCGGTCATCTCGCGGGTTGTCCCGCCGCCGCCGTCGCCCCAGCCGACCGGCGCCACCGACATCGTCGCGACGCGGTTCTCCTTGAACTGGCGGCTCGCCTTGGCGACCTCCATGCCGGACAGCTGCGAGTTGTAGGTGTCCATCGACGGGAAGTGCGTGAACATCCGCGAGCCGTCGATGCCCTCCCACAGGAAGCTGTGGTGCGGGAAGACGTTGCGCTGGTTCCACGAGATCTTCTGCGTGAAGAACCACTCGAAGCCGGCCCGGCGCATGAGCTGCGGCAGTGCGGGGGAGTAGCCGAAGCTGTCGGGCAGCCACACGCCCTTCGAGCGGATGCCGAACTCGCGCTCGAAGAACCGCTGGCCGTGCGAGAACTGGCGCACCAGCGACTCGCCGGTCGGCATGACCGTGTCGGACTCGACCCACATGCCGCCCAGTGGCAGGAAGCGGCCGCCGGCGACGGCATCCTTCACCCGGGCGAAGACCTCGGGCCGGTGCTCCTTGATCCAGGCGTACTGCTGGGCGCTCGACATGCCGTACAGGAAGTCGGGCTGCTCGTCGATGAGCGTCGTCATCGACGAGGTGGTGCGGGCGACCTTGCGGATCGTCTCGCGCACGGGCCACAGCCACGCCGAGTCGATGTGCGCGTGGCCGATCGCGGCGATGCGGTGGGCGCTCGCGTCGGCCGGTGCGGCGAGTACCTCGGTCAGCTGCCCGCGCGCCTCGGCCGCAGTCTCCACGATGCGCTGCAGGTCGAGGGCGTCGAGGGCGTTGTCGAGCGCCTGCAGGATGCGCATGCGGCGCGGACTGGTCTCGGGCAGCTCGGCCTGCAGTTCGATGAGCACCTCGAGGTCGAGCGAGAGCTCGAAGACCTCGGCCTCGAACACGGCGAGATCCATGTGCCGTACGCGATACAGCGGCTCGGACGAGGAGGTGCGGATGTCGCCCTCCTGCGTCGGCAGGAACGGGTGGTAGTCGAGCAGCACCGGGTTGGCGGCGCCCTCGAGGTAGAACTCCACGGCCCGGCCCGGCCCGGCCTCGATCGCCACCCACTGGTTGCGCGGGTTGATGCTCTTCATCGGGGTGCCGTCGGGGCGGTAGGCGAGAGCCTCGCACTGGAAGCCGGGCATGTTGATGTCGAAGCCGAGGTCGATGATCGCCTCGATGCGCTTGCCTGCCCAGTCGGCCGGCACCTGGCCCCGCACCCGGAACCAGGTGGTGCTCCAGGCGGGGCCCCACATGCTGCCCGCCGTGAACGGCTCGAACTCCAGCGCCAGCCCCTCAGCCGGGGCGATGGGTTCGCCGGGCAGCACATGGGCGGCGATCTCGAGCGGCACCCGCGAGGAGTGGATCGCGGGGCGGACGCGTTCGGTCAGCACCCGATTCACGCGTCCGACAGTGAGGGAGGTCTCTTCGTGCACGGTGTGCTCCTTCGCAATGCGAGAATGAGGGCGATCGGCTGAGGGGGCCATCGAGTCGATCGATACTAAAACGATCTAGTACGGTGAGTCTATGTCACGGTCCAAGCGTGTCACCATCGCGGACATCGCGCGACAGGCGGGAGTGTCCCCCGGCGCGGTGTCCTTCGCGCTGAACGGGCGCCCCGGAGTCAGTGAAGAGACCCGGCAGCGCATCCTCGCGATCGCCGATCAGCACGACTGGCGGCCCAGCTCGACCGCGCGCGCCCTGGTCGGCGCCCGCGCCGGTGTCGTCGGCTTCGCCGTCAACCGTCCCGCACGCACCCTCGGCACCGAGGCGTTCTTCACCGACCTCATCGCCGGTGCGCAGTCGGCACTCGCTCAGCACCGCATCGGACTGCAGCTGGTGGTCGTGCCATCGATCGACGAGGAGATGGACACCTACCGGCGGTGGCGCCGGGCGAACCAGGTCGACGGGGTGTTCGTGCTCGACCCGCGAGACGGCGACCCGCGTCCCGCGCTGCTGCGCTCGCTCGGGCTGCCGTCGGTCACGATCGGCGGTCAGCCCTCGCGTGAGGATGCGCCCGCGACCATCTGGATCGACGACGCCGCCGCGGCCGACTCGGTGTTCGGCTACCTCGCAGGGCTCGGCCACCGCCACATCGTCTACCTCTCCGGTCCCGCCGAGTACGAGCACGCCCGCCTGCGCGCCGGCGTGCTGCGCGGCCTGAGCGAGCGCGGAGTCGTCGGCGAGGTGCTCGAGACCGACTACTCGCCCGCGCAGGTCTCGGCGGTGATGCGGATGCTGCTGAGCCGGCGCGAACGCCCCTCGGCCGTCGTGTTCGACAACGACGTGATGGCGATCGCGGGGCTGCGCATCACGCAGGAGATGGGCGTCGCGGTGCCGGGCGAGCTGTCGCTGGCATCGTTCGACGACTCGGTCGTCACCGGGCTCGTGCACCCCGCGATCACCTGCCTGACCAGGGATACGTTCACCCTGGGCGAGCGCGCCGCGGAGTTCCTGCTCGAGCAGCTCGACGCGCCCGAGACGCTGCTCGACCGCACGGGGCCCGTGCCGGTGCTCACCGTGCGGGAGAGCACCGGCAGGCCTGCGGTGGCGTGAGGGTCAGGGCTCTCAGTCGACGACAGTGTTGTTCGAGGCGTAGGCCGGCACGTCCTGCGACAGGTCGGGGCGCACCAGCTCGGTGATGCCGCGCGCGGCGAGGGCGGCCGGGTCGACGGCATCCTTCGAGGTGACGAACGTGGCGTCCGCCCCGTTCTCGCACGCCGTGACCCAGGCCTCGAAGACCGGACCGCCCGGCGCGAGAGCGCCGCGGCTGACCGGGGTGTCGTGCTCGTCGACCTCGATCACGATGCCGAGCGCGCGCGGCACGCGCGGCGTGCGGGCGCGCAGTTCGGGGATGATCTCGGCGAAGCGGCGCCCGATGGGCTTGGCGGCGCCGGACTGGTCGATGAGCCCGAGCGTGTACTCCAGGTCGGGGAAGTCGACCAGCGACCGGCTCACGTCGTGCGAGCACCACCAGGTGACGCCCCACAGGTTCTCGGTGCGGGCCGCGTGCCGCACGGTCGCCTCGAGGAAACCGGGCATCTCGTCATCGGTCAGGCAGTTCGAGGGCGCCCCGACCTCCTGCAGCCAGGTGCGGCGCTGCGGGTCGGTCGCGAACGCGCGCGACACCTCGATCATGTACTCGGCATGGCGATCGGATGCCGCTGAGCGGCCGCCGTAGCGCTGCGCGGTGCCGTTGAAGATCCAGGAGTGCACGGTCGTCATCGCGCCCAGTCGCGCGGCCAGTGCGGGGGTGAAGCCGTGCCCGTCGAGGTACCAGGCCGCGTCGTACTCGCTGTGCACATGCTCCTGCTCGGGTGCGCCGGCCTCGGCCGCATCGAGCAGCGTGGTGATCCAGTTCGCCGCCTCGGGCGTGGTCACGGGCCACGGCGAGGGGTGCACCGACGCCGAGAACTGGTTGGTCTCGTTGCCCGTGGTGAAGCCGAGGAAGTTCGGCGCCTCGCGCAGTGCCGCCGCCAGCCGCTCGACCAGGGCGACCTGGCCGCTGAGGGCGTCGGGGTGCGTGAACATGTTCTTGTCGTGCCAGGTGTACAGCCATGACGGCACGAAATCGAAGCTCGACAGGTGCCCCTGGATGACATCGACGCTGACGTCGAGACCGAACTCGGCGCCCACGTCGACGACCGCCCGCACGTCGGCGACCGCCTCGGGTCGGATCAGCGAGCGGTTGGGCTGCAGCACCGTCCACAGCGGGAAGATCCGCACGTGGTCGAGGCCGAGCTCGGCCAGTCCGGCGAAGTCGCGACGGACGTCATCGAGGTTCAGCGACAGCCAGGAGTGCATCCAATTCGTCGACGGCGTGTAGTTGGCGCCGAAGCGCAGCGGCGCGGCGGAGTGAGTCGCGGACATCGCTGTCCTTTCTGGACGGGGTGGGGGATTCTCGCTGGACGAGACGGCTGACATGTGCAATGCTATGGACACTATAACGGTTTAGTCGTGGATGCCACCCACCGGTGGAGAACATCCCGGACCACTTCGAAGGAGAACGTCCATGAGGATCAGAACGACTCTCGTCACCGGACTCGCCGCGGTGACCGCGCTCGCCCTTGCGGGCTGCACGGGTGGCACCGCGCCCACCGGCGGCGACGCCGGTCCGGTCGACACGAGCGGCGAGCTGAGCGGTGACATCCAGTTCCACCTACGGTCTGCCCTGGTACCTGGGCAGCGACGAGTCGTGGTGGAACATGGCGCAGCTCGGCGAGTACGGCGTGACCGAGGCCGACCTGCCCACCACCACCGACGCGTGGCTCGAGCTGGCCAAGAAGGTCGCGGCCGACTCGAACGGCAAGGTCAAGCTCGTCTCGTCGATGCCTGGTCTCGACACCTTCGTCTCGGCCGACATCGACATCATGGATGACGACGGCACCTTCGTGTTCAACACCCCCGAGGCAGTGAAGATCATCGAGCAGTACGCCGACGCCTACAAGGCCGGCGCCATGCCGCCCGAGTCGCTGACCGGCAGCTACGGCGGCAACGCCGAGATGTACCTGCAGGAGAAGGTGGCCTACTCCACCGGCGGCTCCGGTTTCGCGGGCGACCTGCGCACCAAGGCCCCGACGCTGCTCGAGCACACCGTCGCGACGCCGCGCCCCGGCATCCCGCCGCTGTTCGTGCAGGGAGTGAACGTCGCCGCCGACTCCGACAACAAGGCCGCGGCGCTCGCCTTCGCCGAGTTCGTCACGAACCAGGAGAACCAGGTCGAGTTCGTCAAGCTCGCGGTCGGCTTCGCGCCCGGCACTGCTGAGGGCGCCGAAGAGGTCGTCAGCGCCGTCGAGGGCGACCTCGATCCGGCACAGGCCCAGGCGATGAAGGTCATGTTCGACGCGATCCCCGAGGCCGAGGCCACCCCGTTCCAGTGGACCGGTGCGATGACCGACTACCTCAACCAGCAGATGGCGCTCGCGATCCGCGGCGACGCCCGGGCCAAGGAGACGCTCGACAAGATCGTCGCCTACGCCAACGACAACCGAATCGACCAGTGACGCTGGCCCGCGTCTGACCGAGCATGAACACCAGCACCCACGAGAGAAGGCAGCACACATGAAGTCGCAGGATTCGTCGACGAGATGGCCGCGCACCTGCGCGATCGCGGGTTCACGACGCGGGTGTGGAACGACGGGATGCTGCGCAGCACACGCGTGCGCCTGGACCCGCGGGTCGAACTGACCTGGTGGACGAACTGGCATGCGCAGATGCGCCCGCTGCACGAGGCGGTCGAGGCCGGTCACGGCATCGTGAACGTCAACGACGGGATGCTGTACCACGTGCTCGGCGAGAACGCCGGCTACCGGTATCCGACCGCGCAGCGGCTGTGGGATGCCGACTGGCATGCCGGGCTGTTCCCGGCGCTGCCCGGTGGGGTGCGTCAGGAGATCACGCGCCCGTATCCGGCGCTGCTGCGCGGATGCTCGTTCGCGATCTGGTCGGATGTTCCCGGCGCGCAGACCCCGGCCGAGGTGGCCGCGGGCGTGCGGGCGCCGCTGCGCGCGATGGCCGAGCGCGCCTGGAACGGCGGATCGCAGCTGTCGCTCGCCGAGTTCTCGGCGCTGGATGCGGCGCTGGGCGGCTGGGAGTCTGAACGGCCGGTGTCCGAATAGACTCTCCTGAGGCCATTTCGGAGGGGATGACATGACCGAGACCGTCAAGAAGCACCAGGACTACAACCCTGGACCGCGGGTGGGGATCACCTTCTCCACCTTCGATCTGCTGCACGCCGGGCACATCATGATGCTCGCCGAGGCCAAGCGGCAGTGCGACTATCTGATCTGCGGCCTGCAGATGGATCCGACGCTCGACCGCCCCGAGAAGAACGCCCCGACGCAGACCGTCGTCGAGCGCTACATCCAGCTGCGCGGCTGCGAGTACGTCGACGAGATCGTGCCGTACTCGACCGAGCAGGACCTCGAAGACATCCTGCGCTCGTTCAAGCTCGACGTGCGCATCGTCGGCGACGAGTACATCGACCGCGACTTCACCGGCCGCACCTACTGCGAAGAGGCCGGCATCGAGCTGTACTTCAACAGCCGCGACCACCGCTTCTCGAGCTCGGGGCTGCGCAAGATCGTCGCCGCCAAAGAGGCCGAGCGCCTCTCGCGCGCCTGACCTCGCGCCCGGCCCGGGCGCTAGTGTGGGCCCATGATCGACGTGGATTCGGGTGGGACGGACACCGGTGCGCGGCGTCGCACCTGGATGATCGGCGGCGGACTGCTGGTGGCATCCGCGCTGCTGACCCTCGCGATGCGCGGCTACATCTTGCCGATGGTGCCCGTCGTCTCCGTGCCGGACGTGCTGTTCGCCGCAGGCGCGGTGATCTTCGCCATCGGTATCGGACGCGCGGGCAGTGTCACCGCACGCCGTCCGCTGGGCACAGCGGCGATCGCGGGACTGGCGGTGTGGCTGCTGCTGTCGTCGCCCCTGCTGAGCCTGTTGCTGCCGGTGGTCCAGACCGACGTGGATGCTGCGGAGATGGCAGAGCTCCTCTGGCTCTCGTCGATGCTGAGCATCACGTCTGAGGTGATCGCGCTGGCCCTCGCGCTGATCGGAGTCATGAGCATCGGCCGGGGTGGTGTCGTGCCGCGACCGTGGCGGTGGGCGCCGCTGTGGGCGCTGCTCGCGGTCATCGTGGTGCGCGTGCTGCGGTCCGGGTTCCTGTCCGGCGACTATGGTCTCGGGCAGGAGACGCTCGTGCTGCTGGACGGGATCGGCGCGCTGATCGAAGCCGTCGCGGTCGGCTTGCTCGGCGTACTGGCGATGGTCCTCGCGGCGCGGCCAGCCCCCGGCTCGACGGCGGTCTACAGCTCGGGAGATCGGCGCCTCAGCCCAGAAGTGTGAGCCGCATCCCCTCGCTGCCGCCGGCCTCGGCCCACGCCAGGGAGCGGGTGAGGATCCCGCGCAGCACATCCAGGTCGATCTGCTCGAGATCCTTGATGTACAGGCATCCGACGCCGGTTGTATGAGGACCGAGGGGCGCCAGGTCATCCGCGTACTTCTCGACCCCGTCGACGAGATAGATCGTCGTCGCGGCCTTGCGCGGCGCGAAACCGAGCAGCCCCATCTCACCCTCGGTGCCGGTCGGGTAGCGGTAGTGACAGTGACCGAAGCCGATGATCGTGCCCCAGGTCGTCGGCTCGCGTCCCGAGACCTCCTGCATCAGCGCGGTCAGCGTCTCGGCATCCCTGCGGCGGATCGCGGGGGACGAGCGGGCGATCAGCCCGGCGACGTCGGTGCCGGTGGGCTTCACTTCGGAGCCTTGATGGGTTTCGACTCGCTTCGCTCGCTCAACCTTGCCCCGTCATGCATCAACGCTCCTTCGTCGCATTGCTCCGCACCGCGGCAACCTTCATCGCCTTCTTGTGTTCGCGCACCTTCGTGAGCGACTCGGGCGAGACGATGTCGGCGACGCTGCGGAACGAGCCCTCATCACCGTAGGGAGCGGATGCTTCGCGCCAGCCGGCGCCCGTGAAGCCGTACTGCTTGCCGAGCAGCGCGAGGAAGATCTTCGCCTTCTGCTCGCCGAAGCCAGGAAGCTTCTTCAAGCGCTTGAGCACATCGGCGCCGTCAGGTCGTTCGTCCGAACCCCGCGCAGGGCGCGTCCACAGCGCTGCGGCGTCGCCCTCCCACTCGTCGACGAGCGTCTGGCAGAGGGTCTGCACGCGGGTAGCCATCGATCCCGGGAAGCGGTGCACCGCGGGCGTCTGCTTGAACGCCTCCAGGAACTCGTCGGGATCCATGCCCGCGATGCCTGCGGCATCCGCGGCGCCCGTTCGCTGCTGGATCTTCAGCGGTCCCGCGAAAGCGGTCTCCATCGGCACCTGCTGGTCGAGCAGCATCCCGACCAGAAGGGCGAGCGGATTGTGCGTGAGCAGGTCGTCGGCGGCGGTGTCTCCGGTGATGTGAAGGGCCATGGGACCAGTGTGGCACCGAACATGATCCCCGCGCTTGCTGAGTGGTACCATAATCAGGTACAAGTTCCGAGAGGTGTCGCTATGTCCATTACGGCCAGTGAGGCTCGCAAGACGCTTTTCCCGTTGATCGAGCGGGTCAATGCCGATCGAGACGCCGTGGAGATCGTGTCCCGGAAGGGCAATGCCGTCCTGATGCCTGCCGACGAGTATGCGGCGTGGCAGGAGACGGCGTACCTGTTCCGGTCGCCCGCGAACGCTCGCCGACTGCTCGACGCCTATGAGCGAGCGCGCGCCGGCGAAGTCGAGGAGCACGAACTCGACCGAGACGAATGATGCGTCTCGTCTGGGACAGGTCCGCCTGGGAGGACTATGTGCACTGGCAGACGGCCGACCGGAGAGTGCTCAAACGCATCAACGCCCTTATCGACGCATGCCTGCGTGATCCTTTCGAAGGCATCGGCAAGCCTGAGCAGCTGAAGTATGGCGCTCAGGGTGCCTGGTCTCGACGCATAACCGAGGAGCATCGCCTTGTCTATCTCGTCGAGCGTGATGACCTCATCGTGCTGCAGGCGCGCTACCACTACTGATCTGCGGCCAGTGGTGGACGGAGGCTGATCTGCCGCTGCGTGATCGCTCAGCCGCGGCTCGCAGCGATGGCCTCGATCTCGACCAGCTGATTCTCATCGGACGACTTCGAGGTGAGGTGAAGGGCCATGCGTCCGGTCCGGCAGGCACCCGCTCAGCTCGGGCAGGTCTTGCCATCCTTATGCGCGACCGCAAAGGAATCGATGTAGAAGCTGCCGTTGATCTCAGAGATGTTCACCTCGCCGAGGTGCTCACCCTCGGGGGTCTCTACCGTCACCGCCAGGTAGCCGTTCTCCTGAGCGGCCTCTCCCGCCGCCTTCGCAGCAGCGTCCAGGTTGTCGACGCTGGTCTCAAGCAGCAGCAGCACGTCTGTTCGTGACGCATACTCGAGTTCGGGGGCGTCCGGATGCTCGCGCATCGCCTGGATCATGCCGTTCACCGCATCCACACGCGACGGCGCTCCGCTGCCTGGAGCGTGCTCGAAATACGTCGTCGACGTGCAGACTTCCGCTGCATCCGTAGTCATCGCCGACCCGGAAGCGGCGACGGGATCGTGCGCACACGCGGTCAGACCGCCAAGCGTGAGCAGGATCGCGGTCAGCCAGCCAGTCCACCGCCACGAGGTCATGGGCAAAAAGTACCAGCGGCACGAACGCGTTCAAAGGGCATGGTGAGCGCAGTGGTGTGAAGGGTCGCTGCCGTCCTCAGCCTCTTCGCGAGCAGGCGCTGCGCGCGTTCCGCGAGTTCGACGAGCTCAACGTCGAGGAGGTGCCGGTGATGGCCATGCTGCCCGCGGTGTACGCACTGCGGCACAATGTCAGCGCCTATGACGTCATGTACGTCGTACTCGCTCGTGCGGCGCAGTGCTCGCTGCTGACTCTCGATGCTCGCGTCGCGGCATCCGCTCCGGATTGCGCACTGCTGCCGTAGTTGCGGCGTTGCGCGGGCTCCGGGGTGCGCACTTCGCGCGGGAATGTGCGCTTCGCGCGGACGGATGCAGCGAATTCGTCCGCGGCAGGCGCATTTCTCCGCGCGAAGCGTAGGCCGCGCGAAGCGTAGGCCGCGCGAAGCGCACGCCGGCGAAGCGCACGCCCGACCGGCATAAGAAGAGAAGGCGGATGCCGCGGCTCAGGCGGTCGCAGCCTCGTCGGACTCCTCGGCATCCGGGGCCAGTCCGTACAGCGTCTCTAGAGCCGCGATGAACTCGTGACCGCGACCGTCGGCGGCCAGTTCGTGCGCCCGGGTGGTCGGGGTGTGCAGCAGCACGCCGGCGAGGTGGCGCATGGCCTGCTCGACGCGGCCGTCCTCGTCACCGCGGCGACGGGCGCGATCGATCTCGGCCTCGAGCAGCTCGAAGATGTGGGTGCGCAGCGAGACGACGGCCGGGGTCACCGATTCCCGGGATCCGGCGACGTGGAAGTGCTCGGCGGCCTCGCGCACGACAGCACGGGCGGCCTCGGTCGCCTGCAGCTCCTCGAGCGGCGCGTGCAGGCGGATGGTCTCGAGGTCGAGCAGGGCGACGCCGTCGAGCCGGCCGACGGCGGGGTCGACGTTGCGCGGCATCCCGAGGTCGATCACCAGCTGCGGGGCACCCGAGTGCGGGGCGGCGTCGGCGGTCTGCGGAAGCTGCAGCTGCACCGGCCCGAGCACAGGCTCGGTGGCAGTGGTGCAGGTGATCAGCAGCGTGGCGCGGCGGGCGGCCGCCGAATAGTCGGATGCTGCGACGGGACGGATGCTGTGCTTCTTGGCGAACAGCTCGGCGCGGCCCGACGGCGAGTACACCGAGATGTCGATCGCACCACGCTCGCGCAGCGTGGCAAGGGTCACCGCGGCGTACGAGCCGGTGCCGACCAGCAGCACGCGCTCGGCCGACCAGTCGGCGATGCGGCTGTCTGCGAGCTCGAGCGACAGGCGCACCAGCGAGCGGCCGGCGCGCTGCAGGGCCGTGACGTTCTTGACCTTGCGCTGCGCCTGGCTGGCTCGCTGGAAGAGCCGCTCCAGCGCGGGGGAGGTGGTGCCCTGCTCGCGGGCGCCGGTCAGCGCGCGGCGCACCTGCCCCGCGATCTCACCCTCACCCGAGACGACGGACTCCAGACCGGATGCCACGGCGAAGAGGTGCTCCGCGACGCGACGGTCGTCGATGACGCGGTACGAACCGTCGAGGTCGCCGGAGGGTACGCCAGTGGCCTGCGCGACGACGTCCAGCACGGCATCCGTATCGAGATCGTCGGTCTCGACGTAAGCCTCGAAGCGGTTGCAGGTCGCGAGCACGACGGCTCCCTGCGCACCGGCTTC
Organism: Microbacterium sp. YJN-G; assembly: GCF_015040615.1. Taxonomy (NCBI): domain Bacteria; kingdom Bacillati; phylum Actinomycetota; class Actinomycetes; order Micrococcales; family Microbacteriaceae; genus Microbacterium; species Microbacterium sp. YJN-G. The sequence continues at coordinate 3,094,107 of NZ_CP060402.1, read as the reverse complement.
GACGAGGGTCGGGGCGACGGTATCGGGATGGCGGCTGAGGCGCTCGAGCAAGTCGAAGGAGGCCGTCTTGTGACTGGCCGTGACGCAGAGCAGCACCTGTCCAGGGTACGCCTGATCGCTATGAGCGGCATCTGAGCGATGCCTTACCTCAACACCGCCCCGGTTCGGCCTCCGCATAGGCGATGGTGCGACGATGGCCGCATGAGTGATCTGCTGCGCGCGCTGGCCGGCGAGAAGACCGAGCGCACCCCGGTCTGGTTCATGCGTCAGGCGGGCCGGTCGCTGCCCGAGTACCGCGAACTGCGCGTCGGCACGCGGATGCTGGATGCCTGCCTCACCCCCGATCTCGCAGCCGAGATCACCCTGCAGCCGGTGCGCCGGCACAAGGTCGACGCGGCGGTGTTCTTCAGCGACATCGTCATTCCGCTGCGCCTGGCCGGCGTGGAGGTCGAGATCGAGCCGGGCCGCGGGCCCGTGTTCGCGAACCCGATCCGCACCGCCGACGACGTCGCCCGCATCACCGCGATCGACCCGGCCGACCTCGACGGCACGGCGATCACCGAGGCCGTGCGCATCACGACCGCCGAGCTCGGCCAGACCCCGCTGATCGGCTTCGCCGGCGCCCCGTTCACCCTGGCTGCCTATCTCGTCGAGGGCGGGCCGTCCAAGGAGCACCTGCGTGCCCGGGCGATGATGCACGCCGACCCCGAGTCGTGGAACCGACTGGCCGGCTGGCTGTCACGCGTCTCGCGCCGGTTCCTCGAGATCCAGCGCGACGCCGGAGCATCCGTCGTGCAGCTCTTCGACTCGTGGGCGGGCTCGCTCAGCCCCGACGACTACCGCACCCACGTCGCCCCGCATTCGCGTGCGGCGCTCGACGGGATCGGACTGCCCAGCATCCACTTCGGCGTCGGCACCGGACCCTTCCTCGCCGACATGCGCCTCGACGGCGTCGCCTCGGCGGTCGGGGTCGACTGGCGGATGCCGCTGGACGAGGCGATCCGCATCGTCGGAGACGACGTCGCGGTGCAGGGCAACATCGACCCGGCTCTGCTGCTGGCGCCGTGGCCGGTGCTCGAGGCCCGCGTGCGCGACTCGATCGAGCGCGGACGAGGGGCGAAGGGCCACATCCTCAACCTCGGTCACGGTGTGCCGCCCGAGACCGACCCCGATCAGCTCACCCGCATCGTCGAGGTCGCGCACGGCGAGCGCTGAGCAGCGTCCCGCTTCGCACCCGCCTCGACGGCAAAGTCAGAGCCCATGGGGACTCGTCCCCATGGGCAGGCGTCCCGCGTACGGTAACCTGCCCAGGGAGTTCGCCCCGGGGGGAGTGAACACCGGGGGGGAGTGAGAGTGGGAGCCGAGAAGGTCACGATCGACTATGACCTGCTGACGGACGTTCGCGATTCGATCACGCAGATCATCGCCGAGCTCGAGGATGCTCCCGAGCGCAACGCCGATGTCGCGGGTGCGATCGGCGCCCCGTTCGAGCATGGCCGGCTGAGCATGGCCGGTTGAGCACGCGTTCACCATGAGCATGGACGAGTTCACCGAGTCGTTCAACGTCGTCGAGGTGGGGAACGGATGACCGCGTCGAAGGCGGGTCTCGTCGTCATCGCGTCCGTCGCGCTGCTGCTGACCGCGTGCACCGCAGCCACAGAGGAGAAGCCCATGCCCACCCCCAGTTCGTCGACCGCTGCGGCACAGGATCCGAACCCGTCCGAGCCGATCAGCGAGCTCGTGCCTGCGGCCGACCTCATCGTGTACGGCACGGTCGAGTCGGTGGATGCGCCCGTCGAGGATGCCGGGGAGCCGGCGTTCCCCGCGCAGCGGGCGATCGTGCATGTCACCGAGGTGCTGAAGGGCGATGCGGATGCCGAGATCACCGTCGTCAAGCCGGCAGGCACCTGGTACCACCTCGTCGACGGCGCGCAGGAGTCGCGCGACGCGAAGCACGAGGGCATCTTCGTGCTGAAGGCGGACGGCGACGCGTTCGAACTGTTCGGTCACGTCGGGCTGCACGACGACTCCGCCGCACAGCGCACCTTCGCGCGCGTGCTGGCCGGTTCGCCCGAGCGTGTGCCCGCGGCATCCCGCGCCCAGCTGACCGAATGGGCGCAGCAGGCCGACGTGATCGTGTTCGCCCGGGCGCACGGCGCCGCCGGCGATGTCGTGCTGCACACACCGCGGCTCGACTTCGCGGCATCCGGCACCCTGACGCCGATCGAGGTGCTGAAGGGCGAGATGCCCTCGCCACTCGACGTGGTGCGCGGCCCGCAGCCCGACGTCCCCGGCGGCACCTGGGCCTTCCCCGTCTCGGAGCAGGGACAGACCGGCGTCTACTTCATCGACACCTCGGGTGAGACCCCCATCGTCATCAACACCACCGAGCCGAGCCGGATCAACCGCCGGGAGGTGCCGGTGGGCGACTGAGTCACAGCGGAGCCTGAACCCCGCGGTGAAATGATGGAGGCATGACCTCCGAAGAGCCCGCAGACCTCGCCGCCCGCGCCGCCGAGAAGCACGTCATCGTCATCGGCGGCGGCATCGGCGGACTCATCGCGGCCCGCGAGTTCGCGAAGCTCGGCATCCGCGTCACGCTGCTCGAGGCCGCGCCCGAGCTCGGCGGCAGCATCCGCTCGGTCGAGCTCGACGGCATCGTCGTCGACGCCGGCGCCGAGAGCTTCGCCACCCGCGGCGGCCACGTGCGCACCCTCGTCGAGGAGCTCGGGCTCGGCGACGCGATCGTCGCTCCGGAGGGCGGCGGTGCCTGGCTCAGCGGCATCCCGGACGCCCCCGACGCACCCCTGCCGACCGGCGGCCTGCTCGGCATCCCCGCGAACCCGTTCGCCGATGACGTGCGCGCGATCATCGGCTGGCGCGGCGCCTGGCGCGCCTACCTCGACCGCCTGCGCCCGCCGCTGACGATCGGACACGAGCGCAGCCTCGGCAAGCTGGTCACCACGCGGATGGGCGCCCGGGTGCGCGACCGTCTGGTCGCCCCCGTCACTGCCGGCGTGTACTCGGCGCTGCCCGAGGACGTCGACGTCGACATCGCGGCCCCCGGTCTGAACGCGGCCCTCACCCGGACCGGCTCGCTCAGCGGCGCCGTGCTCGACCTGCAGGGCGCGCGCCGCGGCAAACCGGGCGCCGCCGTGCTCGGCATCGACGGCGGTATGAGCCGGCTCATCGAGGCGCTGCGCGCCGAACTCGAGATGTACGGCGCCGACGTGCGCACCGGCGTCCGCGCCACGCGGATCGACCGCGACGGCGACGGCTGGGCCGTCGTCTTCGAGACGGTAGAACCGGTCGAGACGCCGGTTGAGACGGCAGAGGCGCCGGATGCCGACGCCGCGGCACCCGCCGCATCCGCCGAGTCGACAGCACGAGTCGAGCCGACGGTCGATCGGCTCACCGCGGCCGGGGTCGTCGTGGCGACGCCGGAGCCGGACGCACGGGCCCTGCTCGATGCGCACGTCGCCGGTCTCACCCCACCCGGCGAGGCGCCCGAGATCGAGATCATCACGCTGCTGCTCGACGCCCCCGCACTCGACGCGGCCCCCCGCGGCAGCGGCGTGCTGACAGTCCCCGGCAGCCGCACCGCGAAGGCGCTCACCCACTCCACGGCCAAGTGGGGCTGGGTGCGCCGGGCCGCCGGAGAGCGCCACATCGTGCGCGTCTCGTTCGGCACCCAGGGCGAGCCGGCCGCGACCGCCTCGCTGGACGACGACGCCGCCGCGCGGCTCGCGCTGTCCGAGGCATCCGCTCTGCTCGGGGTCGACCTGACCCCCGGCCAGCTCGTCGCCGCGCACCGCGGACGGTTCGTGCAGTCCCAGCCGACCTCGCTGATCGGCGAGACCGAGCGCAGGGCGGCCGCACGGGCCGCCGTCACGGCGACCCCAGGCGTCGCGGTGGTGGGTGCGTGGCTGGCGGGTACGGGGCTGGCCCAGGTCGTGCCGGATGCCGTGGCCGAGGCCGACCGCCTGCGCAGCTCGCTGCTCTGGGGCTGACCGCGGCCGCACTGAGACCCCCTCGCTACATCTTCTCGTCGCGCTGCGCAAGGGTAGATGCCGAATCGGGAATATGCGACTACCCTGGAACCGATCGTGCGGGGGTGAGCGGTTCGACCTCCGGCGCAGATGCCGCAACAAATGTCAGGAGGCTCCCATGAAGGGGAAGATCGGACTCGTCGTCGGACTCGGCGTCGGATACGTGCTCGGCAGTCGCGCAGGTCGCGAGCGCTACGAGCAGATCAAGACGCAGTGGCTCAAGGTGTGGAACCTCGATCCCGTCCAGGACAGGGTCACGCGTGTCCAGGATTTCGCGAAGGCCCAGGTCGCGGCAGTGCCCGGCGCGATCTGGACGGGAGCGGTGAAGGTCGTCAAGGCGGCCGCCAACCCGGGCACTCCTGAGCAGAAGCTGCACTCCGCGGTCGGCGCGGCGAAGGACGCCGGCGAAGACGTCGCCGACGCGGCGAAGGATGCCGCGGCCGAGGCCAAGCGCACCACCGCGTCGCGCAGCACGCCGAAGTCGGCCGGCTCTTCGGGCTCGTCCGGTTCGTCGGGATCGTCGAGCACGACCGGGACGTCGAGCACGTCCGGGTCGGCGAGCACCACCGGCAAGTCCGCGGCGAAGAAGACGAGCTCAGAGGCGGAGTGACATGGCACGCGGATACCGCGACCGCGCCGATGACAGCCTGCTGACGCTGCTCGGTGACCTACCCGAACTGGTGCGCAACCTCGTCACCGCCGAGATCGACTCGGCGAAGGCGTGGATCTCGCGCACCGCGAAGGATGCCGGCATCGGCAGCCTGTGGTTCGTCGTCGTGCTGTTCCTGCTGTTCTGGGCGATCCCCGTGCTGCTGGCCTTCGCCATCATCGGCCTCGCGTCGTGGTGGCCGGCGTGGCTCGCGGCGCTCGCCGTGTTCGGCTTCCTGATCGTCGCCGTCATCATCTTCGCCCTGCTCGGAGTGATGCGCTTCCGCAAGGTGGTCAGGCGCGAGAACCCCGGGCAGGCCATCGCCACCGACGTGCGTCTCGTGAAGGAGGCCGGCAATGACGAACTCTGACCCCCGCGTGCCGTCGACGGTGGTGCCCGCCGGGCCTCTGCCGCGCACGGCGGTGCCCCCGGGCATCGTCGATCCGGTGGAGTCCGCGCGCGCCGAGCTGAAGGCCGCGCTGGCCGCCATCGAGATCAAGGGCAACTTCCCCCGGCGCATCGAGAAGGCCTCGCAGCGCGGCATCCTGCGCGCCCGCACCTTCGCGCACCGCAACCCGGCGGGTGCGGCCGCGGCGGTGGTCGGCGTCGCCGCAGTCGTCGGCGGCGCGGTCTGGGTGATCGCACGCGCCCTCTCGCGCTGACGCTGACGCGCCCTCTCGCGCGGACGCGCACGGGTGAACCGGCCTCGGTTCGCCATGCCCTCGCAGAGGGGGCAGACTGGAAGCATGTCGGAAGTACGCGAGCACACTGAGTCCGCATCCGCCCCCTCCGGGTCAGAGCCTTCGCCCACCGGGTTCACCCTGTGGGCCGTCTGGCGCCGAAACCCCGACTCACCCGTGTCCGAGACCGACGCGACCGAGCTCGAGACGATCGTCGGCTACATCGAGGACTCCGGCGTCTCGGTGCGCGGCTTCTACGACGTCAGCGGGCTGAAGGCCGAGGCCGACCTGATGGTCTGGCTGCACGGCGACACCGCCGAAGAGCTGCAGCGCGCTCTGCGCCGGCTGCGCCGCACCGACCTGCTGCGCTCGCTGCTGCCGGTGTGGAACGTCATGGGCGTGCACCGCGACGCCGAGTTCAACCGCCAGCACGTTCCGGGCTTCCTGCGCGGCATCGAGCCGAAGGGCTGGCTCTGCCTGTACCCGTTCGTGCGCACCCCCGAGTGGTACCTGATCGACGAGGCCGAGCGCCGCAAGATGCTCGCCGACCACGGACGCAAGGGCGCAGCCTTCACCGGTGTCATCGCCAACACCGTCGCCGCGTTCGCGCTCGGCGACTACGAGTGGCTGCTGCCGCTCGAGGCGGACGACCCCACCGAGCTCGTCGACCTCATGCGCGACCTGCGCTACACCGAGGCCCGCCGGTTCGTGAAGGAGGAGGTGCCCTTCTACACCGGGCGCCGCCTGCGCTTCGACGAGATCGCAGACGTGTTGCAGTGAACACCCCCATCCGCCTCGGCACCCGGCGCAGCGCGCTCGCCCAGGCGCAGTCAGGTCACGTCGCCGACGCGCTGTCGAAGATCGCCGGACGCCCCGTAGATCTCGTGCCGATCGTGTCCGAGGGCGACACCAACCGCGCGTCGCTGTCCGAGATCGGCGGCACCGGGATCTTCGCGAACCGGCTGCGCGAGGCGCTCATCGCCGGCGAGTGCGACATCCTCGTCCACTCGCTGAAGGACCTGCCCACCGCCGTGCCCGCCGAGCTGGTCATCGCGGCCACGCCCGTCCGTGAGGACCCGCGCGACGTCGTCATCACCCGTGAAGGCACCCCGCTGCACGCGCTGCGCCCCGGAAGCCGGGTCGGCACGGGTGCCCCTCGTCGCATCGCGCAGGTGCGCCGCCGCGCACCGCACGCCGAGGTCGTCGACATCCGCGGCAACGTCGACTCGCGCCTGGCGCGCGTCGAGTCGGGTGAACTGGATGCCGTCATCCTGGCCGCCGCCGGCCTGTCCCGTCTCGGCCCGGAGTCGTCGCTGCTGCGCGAGCCGCTCGGCCTTGCCGAGTGGCCGACCGCCCCGGGTCAGGGCTCGCTCGCCGTCGAGACGACGACCGATGCGCCCGCCGAGCTGCTGGCCGCGCTCGCCGAGCTGGATGACGAGGACACCCGTATCGCCGTGACCGTCGAGCGCGCGATCCTCGCCGGGCTCGAGGCCGGATGCCAGGCGCCGATGGCCGCGCACGCGGCCGTGACAGGCGACAGCATCCGCATCCGCGCGGTCGTGTACGAGCCCGGCGGAGACCGCCGGATCGGACTCGACGTCACCGAGTCCCTGAACGGGGGGTATATTCGTCGGAACGGCAGTGGCAACGGAGCGATTACTGCCGATGGTGCAGACCCGATGCATGCGATCCGTGACATCGGCATGTCTGCGGCCCATCGGCTGCTCGAACAGGGGGCGGCCGACCTTCTCCCGCGAGAGTGATCTGATGACTGCTTCCGAAACGAAAACGGCACGGCCGCTGGCCGGCTGGCGCGTGCTGGTGCCCCGTGGCGGGCCCTGGGGCGACGGTGTCGCCGCGAGTCTGCGAGCGCAGGGCGCCGTGCCCGTGGTCGCGCCGCTGATCAACTTCGCACCGACCACCGACCAGGTGGCGCTGGATGCCGCGCTCGAGCGCCTGCAGCAGGGACACTACGACTGGCTGACGGTCACGAGTGCGACCACCGTCGACGTGCTGTTCGCGCATCGCGTCGAGGTGCCCAGGACGACCCGCATCGCCGCGGTCGGCGAGACCACCGCCGCCGCGCTGGCCGCAGTCGGCTACGAGGTCGCACTCGTTCCCGAGCTCGACAACTCGGCGGCCGGGATGGCCGAGCAGATGATCGCCCTCGAGCCCGAGCCGCGCCGCATCCTCAGCCTGCGCAGCGAGATCGCCAAGCCGGTGCTCTCGAAGTCGCTGACCGAGGCGGGCCACGATGTCGACAGCATCGTCGCCTACCGCACCGTGGGGGTGCCGGTCACCGACCGCATCCGCCGCGACGTCGAGAACGGCCGCATCAACGTCATCCTCATCACCAGCGGATCCGTCGCCGGGCAGGTGCGCGAGCAGTTCCCCGAGATCCCCGACACGACGCTGCTCGCGGCCATCGGCCCCCGCACCGCCCAGGATGCCCGCAAGGTCGGGCTCCCGATCTCGGCGGTCGCCGACCGGCAGACCGTCGACGCGCTCATCGAGACCGTGTCGCACTTCACCCTTCCGCACGCGGCCGACGAGTTCGCACCGTGAGCGGCTACCCGACCACCCGCCTGCGCCGGTTGCGCCAGTCGGCGCCGGTGCGCAACCTCCTGCGCGAGACCTCGCTCGAGGCGCGGCAGCTGGTGCTGCCGATGTTCGTCCGCGAGGGGCTCACCGAGCCGGCGGCGATCGGCTCGATGCCCGGGGTCGTGCAGCACTCGCTCGACTCGCTGCGCGCTGCCGCTGTGGATGCCGCCGAGGCGGGCGTGGGCGGCGTGATGCTGTTCGGAGTGCCCGAGGTGCGGGATGCCGAGGGCTCGGCCGCGGATGATCCCGAGGGCATCCTCAACGTCGCGACTGCGGCGCTGGCCGCAGAGGTCGGCGACGCACTCGTCGTGCAGACAGACCTGTGCCTGGACGAGTTCACCGACCACGGTCACTGCGGGGTGCTCGCGCCTTCCGGCGCGGTCGACAACGACGCCACCCTCGATCGCTACCGGTCCATGGCGGTCGCGCAGGCGCGCGCCGGCTCGCAGCTGCTCGGGCTGAGCGGCATGATGGACGGTCAGGTCGCCGCGATCCGCGAGGCGCTCGACACCGAGGGCTTCACCGACACCCTGCTGCTCGCCTACTCGGCCAAGTACGCCAGCGCCTTCTACGGCCCGTTCCGCGAGGCCGTCGACTCGCAGCTGCAGGGCGACCGCCGCACGTACCAGATGGACCCGGGCAACCGTCGCGAGGGCGTCCGCGAGGCGCTGTTCGACGTCGACGAGGGCGCCGACATCGTGATGGTCAAGCCCGCGATGGCGTTCCTCGATGTGCTGCGCGAGGTGCGCGACGCCGTGGACGTGCCGGTCTGGGCGTACCAGGTGTCGGGCGAGTACGCGATGGTCGAGGCCGCCGCAGCGAACGGGTGGATCGATCGCCGCGCCGCCGTGCTCGAGTCGCTGATGTCGATCCGCCGTGCCGGTGCGGATGCCCTGCTGACCTACTGGGCCGTCGAGGCCGCCCGCTGGCTCCGCACCCCCTGACCCCGCGTCCCCCCCCGCACCCCGCCTCCCCACCCCGTCTATTTGTCACAAAGTGCCGCTATTCGCCCCGGATTTCAGCACTTCGTGACATATAGACGGATGCGTCACCAGAGGAAGACACATGACCGATCGCAATGACGACCTGTTCGACACCGCCCGCGCGGTGATCCCCGGCGGCGTGAACTCGCCGGTGCGCGCGTACGGCTCGGTCGGCGGGACGCCGCGCTTCCTGGCATCCGCATCCGGCGCCATCGTGACCGACGCCGCCGGACGCGACTACATCGACCTGGTCGCGTCGTGGGGTCCCGCCCTGCTCGGGCACGCGCACCCCGAGGCGGTGCAGGCGGTGCAGGATGCCGCCGTCCGCGGCCTGTCGTTCGGCGCGCCCACAGAGGGCGAGGTCGAACTCGCACAGCTGATCGCCGACCGCGTCCGGCACGGCGACGTCCGCCCCGTCGACCGCGTGCGGCTGGTGTCCACCGGCACCGAGGCCACGATGACCGCGATCCGTCTCGCACGCGGCGCCACCGGCCGCGACCTGCTGGTGAAGTTTGCCGGCCACTACCACGGCCACTCCGACGGGCTGCTGGCCGCGGCCGGATCCGGCGTGGCCACCCTCGCCCTGCCCGGCTCGGCGGGAGTGCCCGCGCCGATCGCCGCGCAGACGCTGGTCATCGACTACAACGACCCCGACGCCCTCGCAGCGGTCTTCGCCGAGCACGGCGACCGCATCGCCGCGGTGATCGTCGAGGCCGCCGCCGCGAACATGGGCGTGGTCGCCCCGCAGCCCGGCTTCAACCGGCTCATCGCCGACACCGCGCACGCCCACGGCGCCCTGATGATCCTCGACGAGGTGCTCACCGGCTTCCGCGTGCACCCGGCCGGATACTGGGGCCTGCAGCAGGCCGCGGGCGAGGAGTACCTGCCCGACATCATCACCTTCGGCAAGGTCGTCGGTGGCGGGATGCCGCTCGCCGCACTCGGCGGTCGCGCCGAGGTCATGGATCTGCTCGCCCCGGTCGGCCCGGTGTACCAGGCCGGCACCCTCTCGGGGAACCCGCTCTCGGTCGCGGCAGGGCTTGCCACGCTGCGCCTCGCGACCCCCGAGGTGTACGCCCGGGTCGACGCATCGGCCGCCCGCCTCGCGGACGCGCTGGATGCCGCACTGACGGATGCCGGTGTCGTGCACGCCGTGCCGCGCGCCGGCAACCTGTTCGGCCTGGTCTTCTCGGCCGAGGATCCGCGCGACTACGCGCAGGCCCAGGCGCAGGAGTCGTTCCGGTACGCGCCGTTCTTCCACGCCATGCGCGAGCAGGGCGTGGCGCTGCCTCCGAGCGTGTTCGAGGCGTGGTTCCTCACCGCCGCGCACGGCGACGCCGAGCTTTCGGCGATCGAGGCCGCGCTGCCCGCGGCGGCCGCCGCCGCGGCATCCGCCACCGCCTGACGGAACGATCGGGTGCGCTTCACCCGATCGTTGTCGCGTTGTGAGCAAGTCGCAGTGATCTTGCGGGAGTGCGCTGGCAGACTGTAACCCATGGTGACGCTCCTGCTGGATCAGACGAGACTCGAGATCGTCCTGTCGCCGATCGAGCGCGCGTCGACCTTCCACCGCGAGAACCTGCGGATCGCCCGCGAGCACATCACCAAAGTGCAGCTCACCGACGATGCGTGGACCTGGCTGCGCGGCGTTCCGGGTCCGGGAACGTACATCCCCGGCATCCTCGCGGGCGGCACCTGGAAGGGTGCGGGCACGACCGACTTCGTCCTCATCCGCAAGCGCCGCCCGAGCGTCGTGATCGACCTCGAGGGCGATGAGCAGTTCCAGCGGCTGATCCTCACCACCCGGCACGGGCTCGCTCTGACCCAGGCGCTGCGCCTGGAGGTCAGCGACAAGCCGGCCGATGTCGCCGAGATCGCTTCGACCGCGCCGGTGCCGGTACAGAAGCCGCGTCAGCGCCCGGTCATCAGGCCCCGCCCGGCCTGATCAGCCGGAGAGCGGCCGTTCGTCAGTGGTGCTGGTCGCCGTCCCGCTGGGCGTGCTCGTTGTCGCCGTTGTCGCCCGAACGCTCTGAGTCATCCTCGTCCGTCTGCGCAGTGTCATCGTTCTGGGCGTCCTCGGCGGGCGCGGAGCCGTAGGGGTAGTCGGGCGCCGGGCCGTCGAAGAAGCGGCTGGCCGCGCTCGACAGCGAGGTGCGCATCGCGGCGAGACGCGGGTCGTCCTCGGCGTCGTCGACCGTGGAGTCGTCGTCGCCCTCGTTCGAGGGCTGCGGCGCGAACACCGGGATCGCCTCGGTCGCCGGTGCGTCGCCCTGCAGGGGAGACGCGGATGCCGGGATGCCGGTGATCAGCTCGGTGAACGTCGGCGGCTCCGTGATCGACGGCAGCGAGACGGCCTCCGTTGCGAGGGGCAGGATCCCGCCGGACTGGGCCGACTCGCCCTCGTCACCGTGGTCGGCGCCGGATGCTGCGTCGTCTCCCTGCTCGGAGTCGGATGCCGCAGTGTCGTCGGATGCTGCGCCGGCCGCGCGCGGTGCCCACAGCGCCGCGATCGGGTCGGCGTCGTCGTCGGCGTCGTCGTCGGCGTCGTCGTCGTCGTTCTCGCCCGTGCTGTCCGAGGCGGCGTCGTCACGGTAGCGGGCGCGGCGGGTGGTCCAGAAGGTCCCGGATGCCGCAGGCTTGTCCACGCTGCCGGCCTGGTCGTCGGTGGCGGATCCGCCGTCGGGCTCGGCATCCGCGCTCTCCGCGGCGTCCTCGCCGGGACCGTCTGCGTCTCCGTCATTGGCGTCGTCTGCGGACTCGGCGTCCTCGGCCTGGTCGTCCCGACGCGCGTCGACCGCGTGGTTCTCGTCGGAGTGGTTCTCGCCGTCGCGGTTCGACTCCGAGGAGTTCTCGTCGGCAGCGTCCTCGTCCGCGGTGTTCGCGTGTTCGGACGCATCCCCGCCGTCGGCGGGCTCATCGCTCGCGGTCGACTGCTCGCCCTCGCCGGACTGCTCAGGCTGAGGGTGCTCGTCGCTCTGGCCTTCGGCGGCGCCGTCTGCGACGTCTGCGGTCTGTTCCGTGCTGCCGTCCGGCTGCTCCGTCGCGTCACCGTCGGCGTCTTCTGACTCTTTGGCACCGTCGGCGGCCTGCGTCTCGGGAACCTCGGCGTCACCGTCGGCCGTCGGGGTGCTCACGGCATCCTCGTCGCTTGCGTCGCCCGCGTCGCCGGGTGCCTCCGTGTCGCCGGTGTCGGGCGCAGCGCGCTCATCGCGCGCAGCATCCTCGTCCTGACCGGCATCCGCATCCCCGGCATCCGCCGCGGCGACAGCACCCGCGCCGCCGGCAGCATCCTCCTCGGCACCCGCATCCGCCTCGGCATCCGAATCACCAGCTGCCGCGGCATCCGATCCATCCGTCGAACCCGCACCGTACCCGGCGCCGGCCGCGGCGCCCATCCCGCCGTCGGCGACGACGGCCGCGGCACCCGCGGTGGCGACGCCACCGGCGACCAGCGCGGCGTCGGCCGCGGTGCCCTGCTCACTGCTCACGGGCGCGTGCGCGACCGGGTTCGCGACCTCGTCGAGGCGCGGGCTGTCCGAGCGGCGGCCGTACACGAGGTCGAGGAAGACGTCCTCGAGGCTGGGGCCGCGCTGCTGCAGAAGGGTGAGGGCGACGCCCGCCTCGGCGGCGATCGCGCCGACGGTCGCGGCATCCGAGTCGCGCACCGTGACACCCGAGCGCAGCACGTCGAAGGAGAGCTTCGCACCCGAGAGCACCGTGATCAGGCGCGCGCGGTTCTCGGCATCGACGATGACCGCCCCGCCGGACGGGTCGGCCAGCTCCTCCATGGCGCCGGAGTACACCGCGCGGCCCTTCGACAGCACCACGACGTCGTCGGCGACCTGCTCGATCTCGCTGAGCACGTGCGACGAGACCAGCACGGTGCGCCCCTCATCGGCGAGGCGGCGCATGAGCAGGCGCATCCACCGGATGCCCTCGGGGTCGAGGCCGTTCGCGGGCTCGTCGAGCACGAGGACGCCGGGGTCTCCGAGCAGAGCGGTCGCCACGGCCAGCCGCTGCCGCATACCCAGCGAATAGCTGCCCAGGCGGGTGTCGGCGTCGTCCTGCAGGCCGACCTGGTGCAGCACCTCATCGACGCGGGATGCCGGGATCGAGTTGGCCTTCGCCGAGATCAGCAGCTGGCGGTTCGCGGTGCGGCGCGGACGGTAGGGCGACTCCTCCAGCACGGCGCCCACGGTGCGCAGCGGGTTGCGCAGCTCGGCGTAGGTCGATCCGCCGATCGTCACGGAGCCCGAGCTGGGGCGGATCTGACCGAGCAGCATCCGCAGGGACGTGGTCTTGCCGGCGCCATTCGGGCCCAGGAATCCCGTGACGACGCCCGGGCGGACGCGCACGGAGAGGTCGGCAACCGCGGTGACGGCTCCGAAACGCTTCGTCACCCGGCTGAACTCGAGCACCTGTCCTTCGGGCATGGCGACCTCTCCTGTTCGGGGCAATTCATCCCATCTTCCCGGAAAATGCCTGAAATCCCGGCTTCACCTGCCGGAAAGAGTCATCCCGGGGCCCGAATCGGGGCGAAACGCGAAGCGGAGTAGCCTGGCGGACGTGACCGATGCCGAAGCTGCCACCGTCCTCGTCCGCGCCGAGAACTCGCTCGGACGCATCACGCTGAACCGTCCGCGGGCGATCAACGCCCTCGATCTCGACATGATCACGCAGATCACCGCTGCGCTCAAGGCCTGGGTCGACGACAGCGACATCCAGACGATCCTCATCGACGGCAAGGGGGAGCGCGGACTGTGCGCGGGCGGCGACGTCAGGGCGCTGTACGAGCAGCTCGTGACCGGGCATCCCGGCGACATCGCCGAGTTCTTCCGGGCCGAGTACGCGATGAACGCGCTCATCGCCGAGTACCCGAAGCCCGTGGTGGCCTTCGCCGACGGGATCACGATGGGCGGTGGCATCGGCCTGGCAGGGCACGCCTCGGTGCGCATCGTCACCGAGCGCTCCAAGCTCGCCATGCCCGAGACCCGCATCGGCTTCACGCCCGACGTCGGCGGCACCTGGCTGCTGGGCCGTGCACCCGGGCGGCTGGGGGAGTACCTCGGCCTGACCGGGCGGACCATGACCGGAGCGGATGCCGTGCACCTCGGATTCGCCGACCACTTCGTGCCCTCCGACCGGCTCGACGGGTTGCGCGAGGCGCTGGCCTGGCGGGCCGACCCCGGCACCCCGAACGAGCTCGTGCTGCTGTTCGACGAGACCGCCGACCCATCGCCGCTGCTCGAGGCGCGTACGTGGGTCGACGAGGTCTTCTCTGCGTCGACCGTCGGCGAGATCGCCGATCGGCTGCGAGCATCCGAGGCTCCGGATGCCGCCGCGACGCTGGCCGTGCTCGAAGAGCTGGCCCCCACCGGACTGGCCGTCACCCTCGACGCGGTGCGCGAGGCGCGCGAGATGCGCAGCGTGCGCGAGGCGCTGGAGGGCGAGTACCGCCGCGTCATGTGGTTCGGCACGCATCCCGACATGGTCGAGGGCATCCGCGCCCAGCTGATCGACAAGGACCGCCAGCCGAAGTGGAACCCCGCCACGATCGCCGAGCTGCCCGGCGACGCCGGCGCCCCGGCCCGCGCGTTCGTGCCCGAGGTGCCGCTGTTCTGACGTGCGGGATCGGGGACCGGTCCGGGCGCCCGCCCGGGCGCCGGTCGCAGGGTGCGCACGGGCGGCCCGCATAGACTCGCAGGCATGCGAGAAGAGGATGCCGCCGCGCCCGCCGTGCTCTTGGTGTGCGACTACTCGCTGAGGTACCTGGGCGGCGCCCAGACCGCATTCCTGCGTCAAGCCGAGGCGCTGGCCGGCGAGGGCGTGCGGGTCGTGGTGCTCGCCCCCGACGCCGACGTGCTGGCGACCAGTGCGACGGATGCGGATGCCGAACGGCATCCGATCGTCACCGTCGCCCCGCCCCGGCGGGGCACCATCCCCGTGCTCGATCTGCCCCTGCTGGGTCGCGCGCACGACCTGGAGCCGCTGGTCGCCGCGACCATCCGCCGGCACCGGGTCGGGGCGATCATCGTGCACTCCGAGTTCGCGCTCGCCGCGGCCGCCCTCGAGGTCGGCCGGCGCCTGAACGTGCCCACGCTGCACACCGTGCACACCTTCTTCTGGCGGGCGCCGCTCGCGCTCGCCGCGTTCGCCCCCGTCGTCACGGGCGTGCACCGCTCCCTGACCGGCATCCGCGAGGGCGACCGCTTCACCGGCAGCCACCCGCTCAACAACGCCCTGCGCACCATGACCCTGCGGGTCGCCCAGCGCTCGGGGATCGTGCTCTCGCCGTCGCGGCATCAGGCCGAGGCGCTGCGCGCGGCCGGAGCCGGCCGCGTCGAGGCGTTCTCGAACGTGGCGCAGCCACTGCGCGCGACCGACCCGTCCGTGGGCGGGGCGGTGCAGCTGCTGTGGGTGGCGCGGTTCGCCCCCGAGAAGCGGCTCGAGGTCGCCCTCGACGCCATGCGGATCGTCGTCGACCGGATCGGCCCCGACCGCGTGCATCTCGACGTCGCGGGCGGCGCGCACCGCCCGGTGCCCGGCGTCACCTTCCACGGCGCGGTGGCCGGTGAGCGGGTGGGAGAGCTGATGGATGCCGCGGATGCCGCGCTGATCACCTCGCTCGGGTTCGACAACCAGCCGATGGTGGCGCTGGAGGCGTTCGCGCACGGACGGCCGGTGATCGTCAGCGACCCGGTGCTGGCGACCGAGTTCGGGGATGCCGCGATCGGCACGCCGACACCGGACGCCGCGGGCCTGGCCGAGCTCATCCTGCGCGTGGAGGCGGACCGGTCGCTGCTGGATGCTCCGCGCGCCGGCGCCCTCGCGTACGCGCGCGACCGGCAGCCGGCCGCGCACGTCGCCGGTCTGCAGGCGCTAATCGACTCGGTGCGCTGATCTGAGCCTGCTCGCCGGGCCTTCCGGGGCGCGGTGGGATCCTGATCGGGGCGTGGGCGCGAAAGCGCAGGCCCGAGGGCGGTTTTCGCTGTCAGCGAAGGTCATCCCTGAGGGGGATCCGAATGTCGGTGGAGCGTGGCAGTCTGTCATCTGGCCGCATCCGGTCCGATTCCCCCATCCCAAGGAAGTCCGCCTGTGCTGGGAAAGATCCTCTTCCGTTATCTGTCCAAATATCGATGGCTGCTGGCCGGCGTGCTGGTGTTCCAGTTCGCCAGCGCCATGGCCTCGCTCTACCTGCCACGCCTGAACGCCGACATCATCGACCAGGGCGTCGCCAAGGCCGACATCGACTACATCTGGTCGCACGGCTCGTTCATGCTGATGATCTCGCTGGGACAGATCATCGCATCCATCGTCGCCACCTTCTTCGCCGCCCGCGCCGCCATGCAGGTGGGGCGCGACATCCGCGCCGACGTGTTCTCCCGCGTCAGCGGATTCTCCGAGCGCGAGGTGTCGCAGTTCGGCGCCGGCTCGCTCATCACCCGCAACACGAATGACGTGCAGCAGGTGCAGATGCTGGCGATGATGGGCGCGACCATGTTCGTCACCGCGCCGCTGCTCGCGATCGGCGGCATCATCATGGCAGTGCAGACCAACGTCGGACTGAGCTGGCTGATCGCCGTCTCGGTGCCCGCGCTGCTCATCGCCGCCGGGATCATCATCGGCCGCATGGTGCCGCTGTTCCGCAGCTACCAGGGCAAGCTCGACTCGGTGAACCGCATCATGCGCGAGCAGCTCACCGGTGTGCGCGTGGTGCGCGCCTTCGTGCGCGAGCGCATCGAGGAGGAGCGGTTCCGCGGGGCGAACACCGACATCATGATCGTCGGCCGCAACGTCGGCTCGCTGTTCGTGCTGCTGTTCCCGCTGTTCATGCTGATCCTGAACGTCACCGTCGTGGCGGTCATCTGGTTCGGCGGCATCGAGGTGAACCAGGGCACGGTCGAGGTCGGCACCCTGTTCGCGTTCATGCAGTACATCGGCCAGATCATGATGGGCGTGATCATGTCGAGCTTCATGGCGATGATGATCCCGCGCGCCGCAGTGTCGGCCGAGCGCGTCGGCGAAGTGCTCGACGCCGAGTCGTCGATGACCCGCCCCGAGAACGGGGTCACCGAGTTCCCGAACCCCGGCACCGTCGCGTTCGACGACGTCGAGTTCACCTACCCTGGCGCCGAGTCGCCGGTGCTCTCGGGCATCACCTTCCGTGCCGAGCAGGGTGAGACCGTCGCCATCGTCGGCTCGACCGGCGCGGGCAAGACCACGCTGGTCTCGCTGATCCCGCGCCTGTTCGATGTGACGGGCGGGGCGGTGAGAGTCGGCGGCACGGATGTGCGCGAGGCCGACGTCGAGGCGCTCTGGGCGAGCATCGGCCTGGTGCCGCAGCGTCCGTTCCTGTTCACCGGCACCGTGGCGTCGAACCTGCGCTACGGCCGGGAGGACGCGACGGACGAAGAGCTGTGGAAGGCGCTCGAGATCGCCCAGGGCCGCGACTTCGTCGAGGAGATGCCCGACGGGCTGAACTCGCGGATCGCGCAGGGCGGCACGAACGTGTCGGGCGGTCAGCGTCAGCGTCTCGCGATCGCGCGGGCTCTGGTGCACCAGCCGCGGATCCTGGTCTTCGACGACTCGTTCTCGGCGCTCGACCTCACCACAGACGCCCGGCTGCGCCAGGCGCTGTGGCGCGAGCTTCCCGACGTCACGAAGATCGTCGTCGCGCAGCGCGTCTCGACCATCACGGATGCCGACCGCATCGTCGTCCTCGAGGGCGGCACCATGGTCGGCGTCGGCACGCATGACGAGCTGCTCGCCGGCAGTGCCACCTACCGAGAGATCGTCGAGTCGCAGCTGGGGGTGGACGCATGACCGCGCCGGAGAACTCGAACGAGTGGGAGACGCAGCAGACCGTGGACCGCAAGGCCGCTCGCCGTGAGCGCATGGCCGCAGCCCGCGCCAGGGCCGCCGGACCCCAGGTCGAGGACATGACCGAGGCAGAGAGGGAGGAGCACGAGCTCGCCGAGAAGGCGCGACTCGAGGGCGGCGGCATGTTCGACGGCCCTGCTCCCGGCAAGGCCGATCACTTCGGTCCGAGCTTCAAGCGCATGATCGGGCTGCTCAAGCCCTCGGCCGTGTGGTTCGTGCTGGTGTCGTTCCTCGGTGCGATCGGCGTGGTGCTGGCCGTGGCCGCACCGAAGGTGCTCGGCGAGGCGACCAACGTCGTCTACGAGGGCTTCGTCTCGCACGTGCTCGGCACCGGCTTCGGGGACTTCCCCGGATTCCCCGAGGGGATGAGCAAGGCCGAGGTCGTCGAGGCGCTGCGCGCCGCAGGCCAGGACGACTTCGCCAACATGGTCGGAGCCATGGAGAGCTTCCAGGTCGGCGCCGGGGTCGACTTCGACAGGCTGCGCTGGATCATCATCGCCGTACTGGCGATCTACGTCGTCTCGGCGGTGCTCAGCTGGATCCAGGGCTACGTGATCAACGTCATCATGGTGCGCACCATGTGGCGCCTGCGCGAGGACGTCGAGGCGAAGATCAACCGGCTGCCGCTGGCGTACTTCGACAAGGTGCAGCGCGGTGAGCTGATCTCGCGGGTCACCAACGACATCGACAACATCACCCAGACCATGCAGCAGTCGCTCTCGGGCGCGCTGACCTCGGTGCTGACGGTGGTGGGCGTGCTCGCCATGATGTTCTCGATCTCGTGGCAGCTCGCCCTGGTGGCGCTGGTGTCGCTGCCGCTCATGGCTGTCATCTTCGGCGTCATCGGTCCGCGCTCGCAGAAGGCGTTCGGCATCCAGTGGCGCAAGGTCGGCCGGCTGAACGCCCGCGTCGAGGAAGCGTTCTCGGGTCACGCGCTCGTGAAGGTCTTCGGGCGTGAGCAGGACGCGCTCGACCGGTTCCAGATCGAGAACGAGGAGCTGTACCAGGCGAGCTTCAAGGCGCAGTTCCTGTCGGGCATCATCATGCCCGCCATGATGTTCATCGGAAACCTCACCTACGTCGGCATCGCCGTGCTCGGTGGTCTCATGGTCGCCGGCGGCAACCTGCGCCTCGGTGACGTGCAGGCGTTCATCCAGTACTCGCAGCAGTTCAGCCAGCCGCTCAGCGAGCTGGGCGGCATGGCCGCCGTGGTGCAGTCCGGCACCGCGTCGGCCGAGCGGGTGTTCGACTTCCTGGATGCCGAGGAGCAGGACGCGGATGCCGAAGAGGCGCCCGCCCTTCGACAGGCTCAGGGACCCACAGGTGGAGTGATCGAGTTCGAGCACGTCGCCTTCTCGTACAGCGAGGACCGTCCGCTCATCAAGGATCTGTCGTTCCGGGTGGAGCCGGGCCAGACCGTCGCGATCGTGGGACCGACCGGTGCGGGCAAGACCACGCTGGTGAACCTGATCATGCGGTTCTACGAGCTGAACTCCGGCCGCATCCTGATCGACGGTCAGGACATCGCCGAGGTGAGCCGCGAGGATCTGCGTTCGCGCACCGGCATGGTGCTGCAGGACCCGTGGCTGTTCGCGGGCACGATCCGCGACAACATCCGCTACGGGCAGGAGAGCGCGAGCGACGACGAGATCATCGCCGCAGCGAAGGCGACCTATGTCGACCGCTTCGTGCACTCGCTGCCCGAGGGGTACGACACGGTGCTCGACGAGGACGCGTCGAACGTCTCGGCCGGTGAGCGGCAGCTGATCACGATCGCCCGCGCGTTCGTGTCGCAGCCGTCGATCCTCATCCTCGACGAGGCGACGAGTGCGGTCGACACCCGCACCGAGCTGCTGCTGCAGCACGCCATGGCGGCGCTGCGCGAGGGGCGCACCTCGTTCGTGATCGCGCACCGGCTCTCGACGATCCGCGACGCCGACCTGATCCTGGTCATGGAGCACGGCGACATCGTGGAGCAGGGTGACCACGACGAGCTGATCGCCAAGCAGGGCGCCTACTGGCGGCTGTACCAGTCGCAGTTCGAGCAGGCCGCGACCGACATCGACGCCGAGGAGTCACTCACCGGCACGACCCCGGTCATCGTCACCGGCGAGGCCGAGGATGCCGCATCCGACGCCGCTGCGCTGCAGGACGTGATGGAGGCGCCGGACGTGGTGCAGCTGGCCGAGGCCGTGCGGGAGGCCGAGTCCACGGCATCCGACCCCGAGCGCCCCTGACCCGCCGACCCGAGACGCCCGCCCCCTCCCGAGACGCCCGCCCCCTCCCGGGGCGGGCGTCTCGCGTTCCCGCCCCGCTGCCCCGCCCCGCCCCCCGCCGCGGCCCCACCTCCGTGAGAAACCACATCGCGCATGAGAAACCCTGCGTGGACGCGTTTCTCACGCCGAAAGTGGTTTCTCGCGGGGGGCGGGAGGGCGGGGGTCAGCCGTTGTCGAGGCCGAAGAGCTCGAGGGGGTGCGTCAGGCGCCACCAGGGGCTCGGGGCGGAGATCTCCTCGGCGAGCGAGACCGACGTCTGCGCGGTGTCGACGGGGCCCTTCGCGGTGAGTGTGCCCACCTCGGCGCCGGCGGCGGTGCGGTCACCGAGATCGAGCTCGGTCACAGCGGTCGCCGAAGCGCCGTTCCACAGCACGACCTTGGTGTCGGCATCCGTCACGACCTCGACGCGGTCTCCCCACACCGTGGCGACCTGGCCGACCACGGTGCCCTTCGGCACCGACACCGGCTGCTCGGCAAGCGACGCCTCGACGCCCGCGAGCAGCTGCCTGGTCACGGCGAGCCTGTCGTCGTTGCTGTCCTGCCCGAGCACCGCGGCGTATACGCGCACGGTGGTGTCGCCGACCGGGACGTCCTTCGCGGTGAGCAGGTTCCAGTGCGAGAGTGTGCCGGTCTTCACGCCGACCACGCCCGCGTCGTCGAGCATCTTGTTCGTGTTGGTGACCGTCCCCACGCCGGGGATCTCCGCCGAGCGGGTGGCGACGATCTCGGCGAACACCGGATTCTTCATCGCCACCTCGGCGAGGCGGATGGCCCCGGCGGGAGTGGCCACGTTGTCGCGGTCGAAACCGGACGGGTTCACGAGCGAGACGCCCTCGATGCCGTGGTCGCTCAGCCAGGTCGCGGCGGCCTCGGCGAAGGCACGATCCGAGCCCCAGATCTCCTCCGCGAGCCGGTCGATGTAGTTGTTCGCCGAGCCGAGCAGCACGCCCTGAAGCATCTGGTACTCCGTCAGGCTGCCGCCCACCGGCACGTCCAGCGCCGACTGGTCGGACCACCGGTAGCGCCAGTACTCGCGCGAATCCTCCCGCGTGAACTCGAAGCTCGGCCCCTGCTCGCCCACCTTCAGCGGCATGGCGTCGAGCACCATCAGCGTCGAGGCGACCTTCGTGATGCTCGCGATCTCGTCGCGTTCCGGGGTCGATGACAGCGGGGCGATGCCCTGCACGGACACGGCCGCGCTGCCGTTCTCCGGCCACGTCGCCGTAGCGGCCGGGGCCGGCTCGATCGCGATCTGCTCGGCGGTGACCACCGGAGCGACCTCACTCAGCGGCCACAGCAGCGTGGATGCCACGTACGCGACGCCCACGGCGGTGAGGATCCCCGCCGGGACGAGTGCCCGCGGTCGTCGCCATCCCCGGCTCAGGTGCGCACCGGCGAACAGGTCGGGTGCCGGCTGCGGCTCGGGGGCGGCATCCGAGCCGATGGTCCGCGGGTCCAACCACGTCAGCGCGGTCGTCGGATGCTTGTCATCGGCCCACGCGCGCACCGGCCCCGCGTCGGGCATCGCGTTCGTCGCGGGGACCGGCTCAGCCGCCGGCACCACCGCGGGCACCACCGCGGGCACGCCGCCCGGCACCGTCGCGGGCTCGCGCAGGAACTCGGGCTCCGGCTCGTCCGGCTCAACCGGCTCGGGAGTCCGATCGATGACATTCACAGCGTCAGTATCCCCGCTGGATGCCGTCACGGCGGGAACCGGCTCTGCGACACGAATCGTTGCCGCGTCCGCGCCGCTCTCCGGTGTCTCCTCGGCCGCAGGCGGCGTCGCGTTGCGTGCACGCGTGCGCTCACGCAGCGAACGGCGCGTGAGCGGGCGCGTGGAGTCGCGCGTGGAGTCGGGGGAGACAGTCACCCGATCAACGGTACCCAATCACCCTGTGCATGCGCCGTCACAACGCCGCCCCGGCATCCATCCGGACGGCTAAGATCGAGGGCATAACCACGGGAGTCCGGCGTGCCGGGCTGAGAGGAAGCGAACCGCGCTTCGACCGTCGAACCTGATCCGGGTCATGCCGGCGCAGGGAGGAGTTCCTATGAGCACGTCTGCATCCACGTCCACCACCACCCCGGCGGCCGCAGGCCGCAACCTGCGCTGGCGGGTCGTCGACATCGTCGTCGCCAGCGTCATCGCGGTCGCCTGCGCCGTGCTGTTCCTGCTGTGGAACGTCGGCTACGAGGCGCCGAGCGCACTGCTCTCGCCGCTGCTGCCCGGCCTGCAGGGACTGCTGGCCGGTCCCTGGCTGATCGCCGGCGTGCTGGGCGGGCTGATCATCCGCAAGCCGGGGGCCGCGATCTACACCGAGCTGGTCGCCGCGATCATCTCGGCGCTGGTGGGCAACGTCTGGGGCCCGCTGACCATCGTCTCCGGCCTCGTGCAGGGCCTGGGCGCCGAGCTGATCTTCCTGATCTTCCTGTACGGCGTATGGCGCCTGCCGGTGGCTGTGCTCGCCGGTGCCGCCGCGGGCCTGGCCTGCGGCATCAACGACCGCATCCTCTGGTACGCGGGCGCCGACACCCTGTTCACCTCGGTGTACATCGCCTCCACCACCATCTCGGGCGCAGTGATCGCCGGACTCGGCGCCTGGCTGCTCGTCAAGGGGCTCGCCGCCACCGGCGCGCTGAGCCGGTTCGCCGCCGGTCGGACGGCGAACGCACGGGTGTGAGCACCGTCGCGGCCGCGCTCGAGGCGCGCGGCTGGGGCTGGCGCTACGCGACCCGGCTGCGCTGGGCACTGCGTGAGGTCTCGCTGCGCATCGAGCCCGGAGAGCGGGTGCTGCTGCTGGGAGCATCCGGCTCGGGCAAGTCCACCCTGCTGCAGGGTTTCGGCGGCGTGCTCGGCGGCGCCGACGAGGGTGAGGAAGCCGGGGCGCTGCTCGTCGACGGCCTTCCGGCCTCGTCGGTGCGGGGCCGGGTCGGCATGGTGCTGCAGGACCCCGACACCCAGACGATGCTGGCGCGCGTCGGCGACGACGTCGCCTTCGGCTGCGAGAATCTCGGCGTCCCGCGCGAGGAGATCTGGCAGCGGGTAGGACAGGCACTGGATGCCGTGGGCCTCGACGTCGCGCTCGACCGGCCGACCTCGGCGCTGTCGGGCGGGCAGAAGCAGCGGCTCGCGCTCGCGGGCGTGCTGGCCATGCGGCCAGGGGCGATTCTGCTCGACGAGCCCACCGCGAACCTCGATCCCGACGGCGTCGCCGAGGTGCGCGACGCCGTCGGGCGGGCACTGGATGCCACCGGCGCGACCCTGGTCGTGATCGAGCACCGCATCGACGTATGGCTGCCGCTCGTCCAGCGCGTCATCGTGCTGGGCGCCGAGGGCGACAGCACGGTCGTGCTCGCCGACGGCACTCCCGAACAGGTGCTGCATGCGCGCGGTGCCGAGCTCGCGGCATCCGGGGTGTGGGTGCCCGAGCATCCGCCCGCCGTCCCGCCGCCACCGGCCCGGGCGCCGGGAGAGACGCTGGTCCGCACCGACGGCCTGATCGTCTCGCGCACCCCGGGCACCCGCGTCGCCGGACCGTTCGACCTGCAGGTGCGCGCGGGGGAGGTGCTCGGCATCGTCGGGCCGAACGGCGCCGGCAAGTCGACCCTCAGCCTCACCCTCGCGGGGCTCATCCCCGCCGAGGGCGGCCTGGTCATCGCATCCGACGCTCTCGCGTCCAGCGCCGCCGTCGCGCGTCGGCGCCGCCGCGACGCGAGCGCCGCGCACGACCCGCACGCCTGGTCGTCGCGCGCACTGCTGACCCGCATCGGCACCGTGCTGCAGAGCCCCGAGCACCAGCTGCTCGCCCGCACCGTGCGCGACGAGCTCGAGATCGGGCCGCGCGCGCTGGGGCTCGGCGAGGGCGAGATCGCCGAGCGAGTCGACGAGCTGCTGCACCGGCTGCGGCTCGACCGTCTCGCGCAGGCGAACCCCTACACGCTCTCGGGCGGCGAGAAGCGTCGGCTGACGGTCGCCGCGGCGCTCGCCACCAGACCCCGGATGCTGGTGCTCGACGAGCCCACCTTCGGGCAGGACGCCCGCACCTGGGCCGAGCTCGTGGCCCTCATCGCCCGCCTGCGCGACACCGGCACCGCCGTCGTCGCCGTCACGCACGATGCCGAGGTGCTGCGCGCCCTGCACGCGCGCACCCTCGCCTTCGGCATCCCGCACGCCCGCACCCCGGAGGTGGCACCGTGACCGCCCTGGCCGCCGACGCACGCATCGTGCGCAGTGGGCCGATCGCGACCCGCAGCCCGCTGGCCCGGCTCGCCGCGGCGCTGCTGATCAGCCTGCCGCTGATCCTCTCGATCGACGTGCTCTCGGCATCCGTCGCGCTGCTGCTCGAGATCCCGATCCTGCTGCTGTGCGGACTGACCGCGCGCGAGTTCTGGCTGCGCACCGCGCCGCTGTGGATCGCGGCGCCGCTCAGCGCCGTGACGATCGCCCTGTACGGCGCGCAGAGCGGCACCGTGCACTTCGAGTGGCTGCTCATGCGCGTCAGCGACGGCTCGCTGTCGCTGGCCGCCGCGACGGCCGTGCGCGTGCTGGCCATCGGCCTGCCCGCCGTCGCCCTCTTCGCCACCGTCGACCCCACCGACCTCGCCGACGATCTCGCCCAGCGGGCGCACCTGCCCGCGCGGTTCGTGATCGGCGCACTGACCGGGATGCGGCTGCTCGGGCTGCTCGCCGACGACTGGCGCGCCCTCGCCCTGGCGCGGCGCGCCCGCGGCGTCGCCGATCAGGGGCGCATCCGCCGGGGGCTCGGGATGGCGTTCGCGCTGTTCGTGCTGGCGATCCGGCGCGCCTCGTCACTGGCGACCGCCATGGAGGCCCGCGGCTTCGGGGGCACGGGCAGGCGCACCTGGGCGCGCCCCTCGCGCTGGGACCGCGGCGACACCGCGCTGCTGGTGCTCGCGGCGCTCATCCCGGTGGTCGCGCTCGCCGAGGCCGTCGCCCTCGGCACCTGGAACTTCATCCTCGGGCCGAGCTGATCAGCCCTCCGCATCCGGCGGCGCCTGCGGCGCCCGC
The DNA here is from genome assembly GCF_015040615.1 of Microbacterium sp. YJN-G. Taxonomy (NCBI): domain Bacteria; kingdom Bacillati; phylum Actinomycetota; class Actinomycetes; order Micrococcales; family Microbacteriaceae; genus Microbacterium; species Microbacterium sp. YJN-G. Next base: position 3,068,960 of record NZ_CP060402.1, on the reverse strand, counting down.
GCAGCCCGGCGGTACCGGCGGTTGCGCGATCCGAGCAGGATCGACGCGACCACGGCCGCGAGGACGGATGCCGTGAGCACGGCGACCTTCGCATGATCGTGCTGCGCGCTGCCCGCCGCGAAACTGAGCTCGGCGACCAGCAGCGAGACGGTGAACCCGATGCCGGCGAGCAGCCCGACGCCGGTGATGTCGATCCAGCGCAGGCTCGGGTCGAGGTCGATGCGCCGCACGCGCGTGATGATCCAGGTGGCGAGTGTGATGCCGATCGGCTTGCCGACGACGAGGGCGAGCACGATGCCGAGCACGACCGGATCGCCGAACGCCGACGCGAAGCCCTCGCCGCCACCGACCGCCACCCCGGCCGAGAAGAACGCGAAGACCGGCACGGCGAAGCCCGCCGAGAGCGGCCGGAACCGGTGCTCGAACAGCTCGGCGAGGCCGGGACCGGCATCCGCGCCGCGGGCGGCTCGGCGATGCAGCACCGGGATGGTGAACCCGAGAAGCACGCCGGCGATCGTCGCGTGGATGCCGGAGGCGTGCAGGAAGGCCCAGGCGACGCCGCCGATCGGCAGCAGGATGACCCAGGCGGCGGAGGAATGCAGCCCGAAGAACTCGCGGAACCGCTGGGCGATGAGCCCGTAGACGGCGATCACCGCCAGCGATGCGACCAGCGGGAGTACGTCGATCGACTCGGTGTAGAAGATCGCGATGATGGCGATCGCGATGAGGTCGTCGACCACCGCCAGGGTCAGCAGGAAGATCCGCAGCGCACTCGGCAGGTGCGAGCCGATCAGGGCGAGCACCGCGACGGCGAACGCGATGTCGGTCGCGGTGGGGATCGCCCAGCCGCGCGCGGCCCCGGGCGTTCCGGCGGCGACCGCGAGGTAGATGAGCGCCGGGACGATCACACCACCGACCGCGGCCACGATGGGGATGACAGCCGTGCTGAAGCGACGCAGGTCGCCGGCGACGAACTCGCGCTTGAGCTCGAGGCCGACCAGGAAGAAGAAGATCGCGAGCAGGCCGTCGGCCGCCCAGGCGCCGAGGCTCAGGCGCAGGTGCCACGGCTCATAGCCGACCTCGAGGTCGCGCAGCGCGAAGTACGAATCCGCCCACGGCGAGTTCGCCCAGATGATGGCCACCGCGGCGAGGGCGACGAGCAGGATGCCGCCGACGGTCTCCTTGCGGAGGATCTCGGCGATGCGCAGCGATTCCGCGCGGGAGGACGAGGGGAAGATGTCACGGACGCGGGACAGGCGCGGGAAGCGGGACATGAGGTGCCTTCGGGTCGTCGAACAGGACTTCGTCGACCAGGCTTCCCGACACTCCGCGACCCAGCCTATCCGGGCCCGGCGCCGCCCGCGATCCGGAGGTGGCGTTCCACAGGTCGCGGTAGAACGCCAGCCGCTCGCGGTCGGGTTCAGACGTTGTCGCTCACGCGCTCGTCGCTCAGACGCTCTGCGGAGAGCGTCTTGGTGGGCGCCCTCCGCTCGCGCACGATGCGGCGCACGCGCAGCACGACGAACAGCACCACCGCGGCGACGCAGGTGACGATCACGGCCAGCTGCAGCACGTCGGCGTACTGCTCGACCCCGCTCCAGTTCTCGCCGAGGAAGAAGCCCGCCAGCACGAACACGGTGTTCCACAGTGCGCTGCCCGCGGTCGTCAGCAGCAGGAAGCGCAGCAGCGGCATCCGCTCGATGCCGGCGGGGATCGAGATCAGGCTGCGGAACAGCGGGATCATCCGGCCGAAGAACACCGCCTTCGACCCGTGCCGCGCGAACCACGCCTCGGCGCGGTCGACGTCCTCGACGTTCATCAACGGCATCCGCTCGACGATGCGCCGCAGGCGCGCCCGTCCCAGCCATGCGCCCAGCCCGTACAGGGCGAGTGCGCCGATGACCGAGCCGAGCGTGGTCCACAGCAGCACCTCGAACAGGCCGAACGTCCCGCGGCTCGCGGTGAAGCCCGCGAGGGGCAGCACGATCTCGCTCGGCAGAGGCGGGAACAGGTTCTCCAGAGCGATCGCGAGACCCGCTCCCGGGGCGCCGAGCCACTCCATCAGCTCCACCGCCCACTGCGCGACCGCGTTCAGACCCTCCGCACCGTTCTGCATGCAAACGACGCTACGGAGCCTCGCCTGTGGAATCAGTGGGGGCAGCCGTCGAGACCGTTCGGGATATCCGTAACGTCACCGCGCGAGGCTCACCTCACCTCGTGTCGCCTCACCTCACCAGCGGGCGCAGGACCTCCTCGAGTACGACGGCGTGGTTGTGCTCGGTGTCGTGCAGCGCGTAGACCAGCGTGACCACGGGACGGCCGCGCAGCTCGTCGACGAGGTCGCGCAACGCGTCGGCGCTCTCGCCCGAGAGCTGCGCGCGGTAGCTCTTCGCGTGCGCCTCGAAGGCGTCCGGGGTGGCGTGCCATTCGCGGCGCAGCTCGGCGGTCGGCGCGATGTCCTTGGCCCACAGATCGATCGCCGCCCGCTCCTTCGAGACGCCACGCGGCCACAGCCGGTCGATGAGAACGCGGAACCCGTCGTCGTCCGAGGCGTTGTCGTAGGCTCGTTTGCGACGCAGTTCCATGCCCTCAGCATCCACCCTCCGTCACCCCCTCGCCAGGTGGGGCACTCAGAACCACGTATGCTGAGACTCAGTCGCATTTTCGTCGCAGCGCGTCGTTCGAAGGAGAACACATGCAGATCACGGGACAGGGTGCCCTCGTCACGGGCGGCGCCAGCGGGCTCGGCCTCGCCACCGCCCGGCGCCTCGCCGCCGCCGGCGCGCAGGTCACCATCGTCGACCTGCCGAATTCGGCCGGCGAGGAGATCGCCGCGGAACTCGGCGGTATCTTCGCCGCGGCCGACGTGACCAGTGCTGACGAGGTGGCCGCAGCCGTGGCATCCGCTGAATCCATCGCGCCGCTGCGCGTCGTCGTCAACTGCGCCGGCATCGCCCCGCCCGCGAAGGTGCTCGATCGCGACGGCACCCCCGCCGACCTCGGCGCGTTCGAGCGGATCATCCGCATCAACCTCGTCGGCACCTTCAACGTCACCTCGCAGGCTGCGGCCGTCATGGCGCAGAACGAGCCGATGGCCGACGAGCGCGGCGGCAGCGGCGACCGCGGCGTCATCATCAGCACCGCCAGCGTGGCCGCGTTCGACGGCCAGATCGGCCAGCCCGCCTACTCGGCATCCAAGGGCGGCGTGCACGCCATGACCCTGCCCATCGCACGGGAGCTCGCGCGTTACGGCATCCGGGTGTGCACCATCGCGCCGGGGATCATGGAGACCCCGATGCTCGCAGGTCTGCCGCAGGCTGCGCAGGACTCGCTCGGCGAGCAGGTGCCGTACCCGTCGCGGCTCGGCCGGCCGGAGGAGTATGCCGCGCTCGTGGAGCACATCGTCGCCAACGGCTACCTCAACGGCGAGACCATCCGCCTCGACGGCGCCATCCGCATGGCCCCGAAGTGACCCGGCCTCAGTACCCGAAGCGACCCCGACTCGAAGGAGAACCCATGTCCCTCGCAGGAAAGACCATCCTGATGTCGGGCGGCAGCCGCGGCATCGGCCTCGCCATCGCGCTGCGCGCCGCCTCCGACGGCGCGAACATCGTGCTGCTGGCCAAGACCGACAGCCCGCATCCCAAGCTCGAGGGCACCGTGCACAGCGCGGCCGAGGCGATCCGTGAGGCGGGCGGGCAGGCGCTGCCGATCGTCGGCGATGTGCGCAGCGACGACGACATCACCGAGGCCGTGCTCAAGGCGCAGGGCGAGTTCGGCGGCATCGACGTCGTCATCAACAACGCGAGTGTCATCGACCTGTCTCGCTCGACCGACCTCGACGCGAAGAAGTACGACCTGATGCAGGACGTCAACGTGCGCGGCACGTTCATGCTCTCGCGCGCCGCGATCCCGGTGCTGCGCGAGGCGGCGAACCCGCACATCCTGTCGCTCTCGCCGCCGCTGAACCTGTCACCGAAGTGGCTCGGCGCGCACACCGGATACACGCTCGCGAAGTACGGGATGACCATGGCCACGCTCGGGCTGGCGGCGGAGTTCGCGGATGCCGGAGTCGCGGCGAACACGCTGTGGCCGCGCACGACCATCGCGACCGCGGCCGTGCAGAACCTGCTCGGCGGCGACAAGGTGATGGCCGCGAGCCGCACCCCCGACATCTACGCGGATGCCGCGTACGCGGTGATCACGAAGCCGGCCGCGTCGTACACCGGTCAGACGCTGATCGTCGAGGACGTGCTCGAGGCTGACGGCGTGACCGACTTCTCGAAGTACGCCGCCGTGCCAGGCACCCCCGACGACCGGCTGTTCCCCGACATCTTCCTCGACTGATCGCCTGGGTTCTACAGAGCGTCCGATCTGAGCAGGGGCCACGCGCCCCGGAGGCTCCGTGCAGCGCGAAGCGATGCGTGGAGTGGGGCGTGGGGACGGGTCCCTGAGGCTCTCGAAGGGCCACGAGTCAGAACAGCAGGTAGACGGCCCCGGCGATCGTGAGCACGATCACCAGTCGGTCGAACAGCTGCTGCGGCATCCGCTTTGCGACCCGCATCCCCGTCAGCGCACCAACCACCACGAGCGGTGCGAGGATCAGATCCATCAGCAGCACCTCGGGGGTGATCAGGCCGAGTCCGGCGAGCATCGGAACCTTCATGAGGTTCACGATCGCGAAGAACCACGCCGCCGTGCCTAGGAAGACCTGCACCGGGGTGCGGGTGGCGAGGAAGTACATCGACATCACGGGGCCGCCGGCGTTCGCGACCATCGTCGTGAACCCCGCGAGCGTCCCGTACCCCGCCGCGGGCAGCAGGCCCGACGCCGGCTCGCTCGACCGGCGCCGACGCCACAGGGTGATCGCGATCATCACGAGCAGGATCACGCCGATCGTGCGGCGCACGATGTCATCGTCGCCGAGCGCGAGGAACGCGAAGCCGGCCAGCAGCCCCGCGATCACGGCGGGGGCGAGGCGCAGCAGCGTCGGCCAGTGCGCGTGCCGGCGATAGGCGATCAGTGCGAACGCGTCGCCGACGATGAACAGCAGCAGCATCGCCGCGGTCGAGGTGCGGGCAGGCAGGATCGACGCGAGGATCACCACCGACACGGTGGATGCCCCGGGCACGGCGGTCTTGCCGAGCCCCGCGATCACGGCCGCCACCCCGAGCAGCGCCCACGCCCACGGGGCGAAGTCGGTCACGCGCGCACGACCGCCAGCGCCGCAGCGAACCGCGCGGCCCGGGCCTCGAGGTCGGCCCAGTCGCCGGCCTTGATGGATGCCGAGTTCGCCAGGTCTCCGCCCGCGCCGACGGCGACCGCCCCGGCTGCGAACCAGTCGGCCACGTTCTCGGGCTTGACGCCGCCGGTGGGCATCAGGGGAGCATCCGGGAACGGACCACGCAGCGCACCCAGGTACGACGGGCCGCCCAGGGATGCCGGGAAGATCTTCACCACGTCGACGCCGAGGTCGAGTGCGACCATCACCTCGGTCGGGGTGAGGGCGCCGGTCATGACCACCTTGCCGGTGTCGAGCATGGCGCGGGTGAGGTCCGGCAGCGTGCCGGGGCTGACGAGGAACGCCGCGCCCGCGTCGGCCGCCGCCTGCGCCTGCTCGGCCGTGGTCACCGTGCCCGCACCGATGTGAGCCGCGTCGCCGTGCCGGGCGATGAGCTCGCTGATCACGGCGGGGGCATCGGGTGTCGAGTAGGTGACCTCGATGCCGGGGATGCCGCCGCGGATGATCGCATCCGCCGCCTCCAGCGCCGACTCGGCGGACGGGGCGCGCAGCACGGCGAGGACGCCGGCGGCGCGGGCGGGGGCGAGGCGATCGGTCATGGAGGATCCTTCCAGAGGGGGCGGGCTCCATTCTCCCAAGCGCCACCTGTCATTACAACCTGGGTGACGGGTGGGTGGCAGGGGGCACCCTCATGCGCCCCGCCACGCGCGCTCGGCGGTCAGCGGAACCAGCGGGGGCCGCTCGGCGCTCGTCGACAGTGCGATCCGCCGTCCGGTGCGCGACGACTCCAGCAGCGAGGTCATGATCTCCAGCACATGCAGGGCGATCGCGCCGTGGGAGCGGGCGCCGCTGCCCGAGACGAAGTCGAGCAGCCCGATGCCGCGGCCGCCGTTCTCGTAGCCCGCGCTGGTCTCGACCGGAGTCCAGTGGTTCTCACCCGGCCGGCGCAGGCGCACCTCGCCGGCGAAATGGTTCGGATCCGGGAGCGACAGCGTGCCGGTCTCGCCGTGCACCTCGATCGGCGCGGCCTGCGTCGCTGCGGCGTCGAAGCTGAAGGTGACGGTCGAGACGGCCCCGCCGACGTGCTCGAGCACCCCGGTCACGTGCGTGTCGACCTCGACTGGGATCTGCTCGCCCGCCCGGGGGCCCGATCCGATGGTGCGCACCGACCGCAGGCGCGACGAGGCGCCCGAGACCCGGGCGACCGGCCCGAGCAGGTGGAACAGCGAGGTGAGGTAGTAGGGCCCCATGTCGAGCAGCGGTCCGCCGCCCTCGCGGTAGTAGAAGTCGGGGTTCGGATGCCATGACTCGTGGCCGGATGACACCCACGTGGCCACCGCGGCGACGGGTCGCCCGATGCCCCCGGCGTCGACCACGGCGCGGGCCGTCTGGATGCCGGTGCCGAGCACGGTGTCGGGGGCGCAGCCCACCCACGCGGAGCCGGCGGCCTCGAGGATGCCGCGCGCCGCGGGCACGGCGGGGGCGAGGGGTTTCTCGCCGAACACGTTCTTGCCCTGAGCCAGCGCGGCCAGCGCCACCTCCTCGTGGGCGGCGGGGATCGTGAGGTTCAGCACGGTCTGCACGGCCGGGTCGGCGACGAGCTGATCGACCGTCAGCGCCCGGCATCCGTCGAACCGATCGGCGACGGCGCCGGCGCGGGCGAGATCGAGATCCGCCGTCGCGGCGATCCGCACTCCGGGATGCGATCCGAGCGTCTCCAGGTACTGCGCGGAGATGACTCCGAGTCCGACTATTCCGATACCGTGCGGCTGGCCCACAGCATTCCTCTCTCGATGATCGTGCGTACGTTGATATCGCGCAGCACGACGAGGCTGTGCCCCGGCGTCGCCACGAATATGCGCCCCGCGCCCCACTGCCGCGTCCACACCGTGGGCGACACGATCGGCCGGTGCCACGGGTGGTACGGCTGCACGGGATGGGTGGTGGTGGCCAGCACGTCGTTCAGGTCGTCGGTGAGCACCCAGTACTGCTCGGTGCGCAGCGTGAAGTCCTCGAGGCCCGCCATGATCTCGTGCTCGCGGCCGAGGTCGGTGAGGTCGACGGTGTAGCAGAGGAAGTTGTCGGACTCGTCGCCCGCGCAGGAATCCGGATGCTTCGACGGATGCGTCGCGAACTGCCCGCCGATCAGCTGCAGGTAGTCGGAGCTGTTGCGGTACGAGTCGGCGATGCCGCCGTGCCACCCGGCCATGCCGGTACCGCGCTCGACGGCACGGCGAAGTCCCTTCAGTGCCTCGGCGGAGATGCTCGACATCGTCACGGACTGCACGATCAGATCGACCTGTTCCATCACCGATTCGTCGGCGTAGATCTCGTTCGAGTCCTCCACCTGCACATCGAAGCCGTTCTCGCGCAGGAACGGCAGGAACATGTCGGTCGCCTCGACCGGCCTGTGCCCGTCCCAGCCTCCGCGGACGACCAGCGCCTTGCGTGCGGTCATGAGCGCGCTCCTTCCACTGCGGTGTACCGGCTCTCGTCGGCCGCGCTCGCCTCGACGGCGGCCAGCACGCGCTGCACCCGGGCGGCGTCGGCGAAGCCGGGCTGCGGGGCGGTGCCGCCGGCGATCGCGCGGACGAAGTCGACGGACTGGTGGGTGAACAGGTGCTCGTAGCCCAGGCCGTGCCCGGCGGGCCACCAGGCGCCGGCGTACGGATGCTCGGGCTCGGTCGCGTCGATGCGGCGGAACCCCTGCTCGCCGGCGGGAAGCTGCGCGTCGTGGAACTGCAGCTCGTTCATGAACGAGAAGTCGAAGGCGATCGAGCCGCGGTCACCGTTGATCTCGATGCGGTTCGCGTTGCGGTGACCGGCCGCCATGCGCGTGGCCTCGAAGACGCCGAGGGCGCCGTTCTCGAAGGTGGCGGTGAAGGCGGCCGCGTCGTCGACCGTGACCCGCTCGTGCGGAGCGCCGGGAGCGCCGTGACCGCCCAGTCCCACACGTTCGTCGAGGCGCGGGCGGGATGCGACGAAGGTGCGCAGGGTCGCCGAGACCCCGGTGATCGCCGAGCCGGCGAGCCACTGCGCGGTGTCGATGCTGTGTGCGCCGATGTCGCCGAGTGCCCCGGAGCCGGCCCGGTCTCGGTCGAGTCGCCAGGTGAACGGGGCGTCGGGGTTGGTCAGCCAGTCCTGCAGGTACTGGGCGCGCACGTGGCGGATCTCGCCGACACGGCCGTCGTCGATGAGCCTCTTGGCCAGTGACAGGGCGGGCGTGCGGCGGTAGCTGAACCCGCACATGCTGACGATCCCGCGCGAGGCCGCGTCCTCGGCGGCCGCCGCCATCCGATCGGCGTCGGCGACGTCGTTGGCGAGGGGTTTCTCGCACAGCACGTGCTTGCCGGCGCTGAGCGCGGCGAGGGCGATCTCGGCGTGCGTGTGCCCCGGTGTGCAGATGTCGACGATGTCGATGTCGTCCCGCGCGATCGCGGCCCGCCAGTCATCGGACGCCTCGGGGATGCCGAACGCGGCGGCTGCGGCATCCGTGCGGGCGGCGTCACTGCCGACGAGCAGGGCTGCTTCGGGGGCGGGGGAGAGATCGAAGAAGCGGGGCGCCGTCCGCCACGCGTGGGCGTGCATGCGGCCCATGAAGCCGGTGCCGATGATGGCCACTCGCAGTCGGGTCGTCATTGAACGGGTCCTTCGCCGTCGAAAGGTGGGTGCGGATCGCGGGCAACACTGCCACGAGTCCTGGCGGTTGTCGCCTGAATTGCGCAAAAATGAACCCATGTCTCCCACCTCGCGAGTGACGCTCGCCCGCGTCGCCGCCGAGGCGGGGGTCAGCGTGTCCACGGCCTCGCGCGCCCTGCGCGGACGCGGCGAGATGAGCGCCGACACCCGAACCCGGATCATGCGGGCCGCCGGTGAGCTCGGCTACACCTTCGCCGGCGAGACCCGGGGCCGGCCGCGCGGAGGCACCTCGCGCGTGATCGACCTCGTCTTCGGGCACTTCCACGACCCGTACACCGACGAGGTGGTCGCGGGGGCGCGCACCACGGCGGCTGATCTGCGCTACGACCTCGTGCTCACCACCGACCGGGCCGATCCCGACGACGACTGGCCGCACCGCATCCGCGCCCGCGGCAGCGCCGGGGTGATCCTCGGGCTTCTGATGCCGACCGCGGCGCAGCTGGCGCTGATGCAGCGGGCGGCCATCCCCGTCGTGCTGCTGGACCCGCCATCCGACGTACGCGTGAAGCTGCCGAGCATCCGCACCACCGACCGCGCGGGCGGCGTGGCCGCCGCCGAGCACCTCGTCGATCGCGGCGTGCGGCGGTTCATCCTCATCGGCGGCGCCCCGGCGTACCGGTACGGGCGCGCCAGGATCGACGGGTTCCTCGATGCGCTGAACCGGCTCGCGCCCGGTGCGCCGCTCGTGCGCACGGATGCCGAGTGGAGCGGCGCCCACGCCCGAAGCCGCTGCGCGCGGGCCCTCGCCGAGCTGCCCGGCGAGGGGCCGATCGGCCTGTTCGCGTGCAACGACGAGATGGCGGCCGGCGCTTACCGGGCGATCGCGGATGCGGGGCTCACCATCCCGCACGATGCCCGGGTGGTGGGCTTCGACGATGTGCGGGGAGCCCGCTGGCTGCATCCGCCGCTGACCACGATCCGTCAGCCGATCCGCGAGATGGGCGCGGCGGCCGTGCACACGCTCGTCCGCGCGATCGAGGGTGAGGCGGTCGCGGATGCGGTCGTCGAGCTACCCACCGAGCTGGTGCCGCGCGGTTCCACGGCGGCATCCTCCTCGGCATCCCGCCCCAGCGCCCCAGCGCCCCAGCGTCCTCCCACCCGTGAGCCCGTACCCTGGGAGGTATGACCGAGACCCCGCGCATCCGCACGACCAAGCCCCGTGCGACGACCCAGGTGCGCCCTGCGACCGAGGGGTGGACGCAGAAGAAGGATGCCGAAGGCCGGCCGCTGCTGCAGTTCGCCAGCCCCAAGCGCGGCAAGCCGCCCGTGCACCTGGCCGATCTGACCCCCGCCGAGCGCGTCGAGAAGGTCAAGGAGCTCGGGCTGCCCGGCTTCCGCGCCAAGCAGCTGGCCACCCACTACTTCACGCACTACACCTCCGACCCCGAGCAGATGACCGACCTGCCGGCCGCCCAGCGCGACGAGCTCGTCACGGGCATGCTGCCGCCGCTGATGACCGAGGTGCGCCGGCTCGAGACCGACCGCGGCGATACGATCAAGTTCCTGTGGCGCCTGCACGACGGCGCGCTCGTCGAGTCGGTGCTCATGCGCTACCCGGGCCGCATCACGCTGTGTGTGTCGAGCCAGGCCGGCTGCGGCATGAACTGCCCGTTCTGCGCCACCGGCCAGGCCGGGCTCACCCGCAACATGTCGACCGCCGAGATCATCGAGCAGATCGTGCGCGCCAACCGTGCAATCGCGAACGGTGAGCTGGGCGGCAAGCGCCGCGACGACCACTCCATGGAGCGCGTCTCGAACATCGTCTTCATGGGGATGGGCGAGCCGCTGGCCAACTACAAGCGGGTCATGGATGCCGTGCGCGTCATGGTCGCCCCGCGGCCCGACGGCCTCGGCATGAGCGCCCGCGGCATCACCGTGTCGACGGTCGGCCTGGTGCCCGCGATCCGCAAGCTCGCCGACGAGAACATCCCGGTCACCTTCGCGCTCTCGCTGCACGCCCCGGATGACCAGCTGCGCGACGAGCTGATCCCGGTGAACTCGCGCTGGAAGGTCGATGAGGCACTGGATGCTGCCCGCGAGTACTTCGAGAAGACCGGCCGGCGTGTCTCGATCGAGTATGCGCTGATCAAGGACATGAACGACCACGGGTGGCGTGCGGATCTGCTGGCGGAGAAGCTCAATGCGCGCGGTCGCGGCTGGGTGCACGTGAACCCGATCCCGCTGAACCCGACGCCCGGATCGATCTGGACCTCATCCGACATCGACGTGCAGAACGAGTTCGTGCGCCGTCTCAACGACGCCGGCATCCCGACGACCCTGCGCGACACCCGCGGCAAGGAGATCGACGGAGCCTGCGGTCAGCTCGTGGCGACCACCGAGGACGAGGCCGCTGCCGCGGCGATGGCCTGAGCCCCGCCGGGGCGGCATCCCGCAGCTCGGCGACGGTCACGCGATCATCGTCGCGGCGCTGAGTGCGGCGCCGCTGCGGGCCTGGGCATCCCGCCGGTCGCGCGGGCCGTCGGCGGCCCCCAGCTGCGCGGCGCGGTCGAGCCAGCGCGCGATGCGCGCCTCGGCGGCGTCCTTGACGCCCAGCATCCGGTGGGTGCGCACCGAGCGGATGCCGCACAGCCGCATCGTGTTCCGCGCGACCTGGGTCTGGGCGGGCAGGCCCGTGATCGGGGCGAAGAACCACGGGGTGTCGGCGAGCAGCAGCAGCCGGCCCCGCGTCGCCGGGATCAGGCCGACCGGCAGCCCGGCCGCGCTGTAGCGGTACTCCTGCTGGGGCAGCAGCGCGCGGTCGAAGAAGCCCTTCAGCACGGCGGGCACCGATCCCCACCACAGCGGGGTCGCCACGACGACGTTCTCGGCCGCGTGCAGCGCGGCGCGGGCGTCGACGAGGTCGGGCTCGAGGGTCATCCGCTCGCGGTAGCCGTAGCGCAGGTGCGGATCGAACTCGAGATCGCGCAGGGCGAGCACCTGCGCATCTCCGTGGGCGGCGGCATAGCGGCGCGCGAGCTCGGCGGTCAGGGAACGGGAGTCGGGGTGGCCGTCGATGACGAGGGCGGAAGACGGGGTGGAAGGCATGGGCGTTCTCCGATCTTGACAGTGTCAACGTGGTGGACAGTGTCAAGATAGGAGACAATGTTGCGCATGTCAAGTTCTCGTTCGGGGTACCACCACGGCGATCTGGCACAGGCGCTGGAGGCTGCCGCGATGCAGCTGCTCGCCACGAAGCCGGCTGCCGAGATCAGCCTGCGCGAGGTCGCGCGCGCCGCGGACGTCAGCCACAACGCGCCGTACCACCACTTCGCCGACAGGCGCGGGCTGCTCAAGACGCTGGCCGAGCGCAGCATGGCGCAGCTGGTCGCCGACGTGCGCACCGCGCTCGAGCGCGCCGACGACCCGACCGCGGCCCTCGTGGCGGCGGGGCAGGCCTACATCCGCTTCGCGCTCGAGCGCAGCAACGCCTTCGACGTGATCTACGACCCGACCGTCTGCGTGCCTGGTTCACCCAGCGAGGCGATGGCCCCGCTCATCGCCGAGCTGGAGCAGAGGCTCGCCGGTGCTGTCGTGGCGGCCGGTCTGAGCGACGACGACGCGACGCCGGTGTGGGGGCTGGTGCACGGGCTGGGCACCCTCGCGGCCGCGGGGCACTTCCCCGCAGAGGTCGCCCTCGGCTCGGCCGAGACCGCGATCCGTCGGATGCTGTCCGCCTGACCACGTCGGCCGCGACGCGGCGATCGACGCCGGCCGCGACGCGGCGATCGACGCCGGCCGCGACGAATGCCGGCCGGCCGGCCGTCATTCGCCGTCGCGCGGCATCCGCAGTCGCAGCATCCGTCCCGATCCCTCGATCAGCTCCGCCCATGAGCCGACGTCGACCGCGCACTCCGCGATCGCGCAGGTCGGGAACTCCACGAACGCGCCCGTGAGCTCGGCGACCGCATCGTGCATCCCGGGGTTGTGCCCGACGAGCATCGCGACGTCGATGTCATCCGGGATCGCCGAGGCGACCTCGAGGATGGTCCGGGCGGATGCCGCGTACAGGGCCGCCTCCTCGACGACGGGGATGCCGTGCGCTGCCGCGTACTCGTCGGCGGTGCTGCGGGCGCGCACGGCGGTGCTCGAGACGATCCGGCCGAGCCGCAGTCCTTCATTCGCGAGCCGCTGTGCCATCATCGGTGCGTCGCGCCGTCCGCGGCCGTTGAGCGGCCGGTCGTGGTCTGAGAGGCCGTGGATGCCCCAGTCGGACTTGGCATGACGGGCGAGCAGCAGCGTCTTCATGGCCCCAGCCTGACACCCGGCGGGCGCCGCGCGCATCCCTGATCTCCACGGTTCGCTCCCCGGGGGCATCCGGGAGTCGCTCAGGCGGCGTTTCCTAACCTGGGGGGATGTCCTCCTATTCCGCGCATCGCCCTGGACGGATGGATTCCCAGGGGCGGATCTCGTTCGAGTCCGACGCCCCCGACGGCGGGGTCGCCGACGACGACCTCGACTTCCTGCGGCAGTACGAGCCGGCCGGTGCAGAGGCGTCCGAGACGGATGCCGTGGATGACGGCGGCGCTGGTGGCGGCAGCGCGGACGGGGGCGCTGGTGGCGGCGCGGACAGGGAGCCGCCCCGGCAGCGCCCTGCGCGCGCGGCCAGGGCGCCGCGGCAGAAGCGCGAGCGCACCCCGGGCTCGCGACTGCGCACGCTCGCGATCCTCGGCGGCGCCGACGGACCGATCCTCGACCGGGTGCCCGGCGAGACGCCCCGCTTCGTGCAGATGTTCTTCGTGCTGCTCGGCACCGCGCTCGTGTCGGCCATCTCGATGCTCTTCGCCCTCACCACGGGCGTGCAGGTCGCGATCTGGGTCGCCGTGCCGCTCGCGATCGTGTGGGCGGCCATCATCTTCAACCTCGACCGCTTCCTCACCTCGACCATGACGTCGACGCGCAGCGTGGGCAAGCTGCTCGCGCTCGCCCTTCCCCGTGTGGCGATGGCCGCGCTGATCGGCTTCCTGGTCGCCGAGCCGCTCGTGCTGCAGGTGTTCCACAACGACATCGCCCGCGAAGTGGCATCCACGAACATCGTCCAGGCGCAGTCCGACCAGGGCGCGCTCGAGGACGGACCCGAGAAGAAGGCCCTGGATGCGGCATCCGCCCGCGTCGCCGCACTCGAGAACCAGGCCGCCACCGGTGTCGTCGCCGGCACCGAGTCGGGGTCGGCCACCACGGATGCCGCGCAGGCCACCGTCGACGACGTCACCGCGAAGATGGCCGAGCAGCAGAAGGTCATCGACGCGGCCCGCGCGCTGTATCAGTGCGAGCTGACCGGTGAGGGCGCAGGCGAGGTGCCCGGATGCACCGGCGTGAACGGCGAGGGCTCCAGCTCGGATGCCGCGAAGGCGCAGCTCGCCCAGGCGCAGCAGACCTACGACGCCCTGGCCGGGCAGCTGCGCACGGCCAACGACGACCTTGCCGCCGCCGACGCCGCGTCGCGCGAGAACACCTCGGCCTCCGAGGCGACCAACCGCCAGCAGGCGAAGGACCAGCTGCCAGCCGCGCAGCAGAGCTACCAGGACGCGCTCGCCGTGTACAACGCCCGCGCCGACTCGGTCGCCCAGGGCAACGCAGGCGCTGTCGGGCTGCTCAGCCAGATCACCGGCCTGAACCGGCTCGGTGAGAAGGAGCCCGCGATCTTCTGGGCGCACTGGCTGATCGCCGCGCTGTTCTTCATGATCGAGCTGCTGCCCGTGATCGTGAAGGTGCTCACCAGCTGGGGCGAGCCCTCGCTCTACGAGCGCACGGCTGCGATCCGCAAGCAGGTCGAGCTCGACCGGGTCACCGCGGACGGGTTCCGCGACCGCGCGTCTATCGTCACGGCCCCGGATGCCGCGGCATCCGCCTCTGCCGCATCCGCCTCGGCCGCGGCGGCCGGCGCCGCCGCCCCGACCGAACCGCTCACCCGCGCCGACCTGCGCGAGACCGCACCCGTCTGATAAGCCGCCGGGGCGATAGCGTTGCAGGATGGTCAACTATCGCTATCTCGGAAACAGCGGACTCAAGGTCTCGGAGATCACCTACGGCAACTGGGTGACGCACGCTTCGCAGGTGGATGACACCGCCGCGATCGCGACGGTGCACGCGGCACTGGATGCCGGCATCACCACGTTCGACACAGCCGACACCTACGCCAACACCGCCGCCGAGGTCGTGCTCGGCAAGGCGCTCGCCGGTCAGCGCCGCGCGGGTCTCGAGATCTTCACGAAGGTGTACTTCCCGACCGGCCCGAAGGGCCCCAACGACACCGGACTCAGCCGCAAGCACATCATGGAGTCGATCGACGGGTCGCTGCAGCGACTCGGCACCGACTACGTCGACCTGTACCAGGCGCACCGCTACGACCACGAGACCCCGCTCGAAGAGACGATGCAGGCGTTCGCCGACATCGTGCGTGCGGGCAAGGCGCTGTACATCGGCGTCTCGGAGTGGACCGCCGAGCAGCTGCGCGAGGGCCACGCGCTGTCGCGGCAGCTGGGGTTCCAGCTGATCTCCAACCAGCCGCAGTACTCGATGCTGCACCGCGTGATCGAGGGCAAGGTCGTGCCGACCTCCGAGAGCCTGGGCATCTCGCAGATCGTCTGGTCGCCGATGGCGCAGGGCGTGCTCAGCGGCAAGTACCTGCCCGGTCAGCCGGTGCCCGACGGGTCGCGCGCCACCGACCCGCACTCGGGCGCGCACTTCATCGAGAGCCTGCTGCGGGATGACATCCTCGAGGCGGTGCAGAAGCTCAAGCCCATCGCGGCGGAAGCCGGCCTGTCGATGCCGCAGCTCGCGATCGCGTGGGTGCTGCAGAACAAGAACGTCGCCGCGGCGCTCGTCGGAGCCTCGCGCCCCGAACAGCTCGCCGAGACGGTCAAGGCATCCGGGGTCGTGCTGGACGCAGACACCATGGCCGCGATCGACACGGCTCTCGCCGGCGTCGTCAACGACGACCCCGAGGACACCTACTCGGTCTCCCCGCGCGCCCGCCTCGTCTGACCCCATCCCCGCGCGCGCGGGCGCCCGCCCCGACCGTCTATATGTCACGAAGTGCCGCTATTCGCAGGGAATAGCGGCACTTTGTGACATATAGACGGGAGTGGGGGACGGATGCGCCTAAGAGGCGGGGTCACTCCTTCACGGCGCCGGAGGTGAGGCCGGCGACGATCCAGCGGCTGGCGAGCGCGAACATCGCCATGGTCGGCAGGATCGTCAGCACCGCCGCGGCGCTCATCGAGCCCCAGTCGATGTTGAACGTCGAGATGAAGCCGTTCAGCGCCGAGGGCACCGTGCGGTTCGCATCGGTGTTCATCAGCACCACCGACAGGAACAGCTCGTTCCAGCAGTTGACGAAGTTGAAGATGAACGCGGCGATGATGCCCGGCGTCATCACCGGCACCAGCACCCGGAACAGGGCGCCCAGGCGCGAGCATCCGTCGATCATGGCCGCCTCTTCGAGCGCGTCGGGGACGTTCTCGAAGAAACCGCGCAGCATCACCGTCGAGAACGGGATGCAGATCGCGATGTACACCAGGATCAGGCCGGGCTTGGTGTCGACCAGGCCGAGATCGCTCATCATCGAGTACAGCGGCCCCAACGCGATGAACGCCGGGATCATCTGCGTGAGCAGAAAGGCGATGAGCACCGCGCCCTTGCCGCGGAACTCGAACCGCGCCAGCACGTACGCGCTGAGCAGCGCGATCACCGTCGCCACCGCACCGGCGGTGACGGCCACGATCGCCGAGTTGGCCAGGAACACGCCGAACGAGCTCTTCTCGAACAGGCTGATGTAGTTCTGCAGCGACGGTTCGCTGGGCCAGTACTCGATCGGATAGGTGTTGATCGTCCCCGGCGACTTGAACGAGGTCAGCGCGATCCAGTACAGCGGGAACAGCGTGATGATCAGCCACAGGCCGAGTCCGACGACGCGGACGACCCCGCCGACGGTCACCTTGCGCGGTCCGCGGGGAGCGGATGCTGGATTCGGCACGGTCATGCGACGGGTCTCGGTGATCGACGAGCGGGCGGCCGCGGGGCCTGTCATGGTGGTCATCGCTGAGCCCTCCGCATCGCCATCAGGTAGAACGCGCAGAACACGAACAGGAACGCCACGACGATCAGGCCGATCGCGCTGGCGATGCCATAGTTGCCCTGCTGGGTGTAGTTGATCATCCAGGTGGTCACGATGTGGGTCTGGTTGGCGGGGCCGCCGCCGGTCATCGCCCAGATGATGTCGGGGAAGTTGAAGATCCAGATCACGCGCAGCAGCACGGTGAGGAACAGCGTCATCGAGATGTACGGGATGATGAGCGAGAACAGCTGACGCGCCTTGCCTGCGCCGTCGATGCTGGCCGCCTCGAGCACGTCGTCTGGCACCGACTGCAGAGCGGCGAGGATCATGATCGCGAAGAAGGTCACGCCGTACCAGACGTTCGCGGCGATCACCGCGAACATGGCCAGCTTCGGATCGGCCAGCCACGGCAGCGGGGCCTCGATGAGGCCGGCCTTCAGGAGCAGGTCGTTGACCACGCCGAACTCGGCATTGAACATCCAGCGGAACAGCATCCCGATCAGGAAGCCCGAGACCGCCCAGGGGAAGAACACCAGCGCCTGGTAGAGCCCGCGAAAGCGGAACCGCTTGCGCAGGGCGAGGGCGATGAGAAAGCCGATCACCAGCTGGGGTACGAGCGAGGCGACCACCCACAGCACGGAGTTCCACGCCACGGTGGGGAACGACGGGTCCTGGAAGACGGCGACGAAGTTGTCGAGCCCGACGAACGGCGTCGAGGTCAGGTCCCACAGGTTCCAGTCGTGGAAGGCCATGCGGGCGCCCTGCAGCATCGGCGCGTAGGTGAACCAGCAGACGAAGACGATCGCCGGCGCCATGAACGCCAGCAGGGTGAGACCGTGCCGGGCGCGGAAGGCGCGGCGGCGCGAGGGGGCGGCCCCGCCGGCGATGCCGGCGGAGCCACCCTCGCGGATGCGAAGCGACACGGGTCAGCCCTTCTCCGCTGCGTACTTCTCCGTCCAGAACTCGTCCCACGACTTCAGCAGCTCTTCGGTGGTCATGTCACCGAGCAGCACCTTCTGCACGTCCTGGTCGGACTTCTGGATCCACTCCGTCCACCAGCTCACCCCGCGCGGCTGGCGCACGTTGACGTAGGTGTCGGGGTTCTCGGTCATGGTGACGTAGCTCGTCCACGGACCGGTCGAGTAGAAGTCGTCATCCGCGGCGGATGCGACGATCGGTACCAGGCTGTTCGCCTGCGCGAACTCGGTGGCAGGACCCTCCGAGGCGAGGAACTCGACGAGCTTGACGGCCGCCTCGGTGTTCTCGCTGTTCTCGGCGACACCCCAGCCGGCCACGGCCAGGGGCTGCGCGGCCTTGCCGCTCGGGCCGACCAGCAGCGGCGCGGTGTCCCACTGCTCGGGCTTGAGCGACGAGTCCTGCACGGTGGCGATGACCTCGGGGTCCTGCAGCAGGAACGCGGTCGAGCCGTTCGTGAATCCGGCGACCATCTCGGGGTAGCCCCATGACACGGCCGAGGGCGGCGAGGCCTGCTCGAACAGCGCGAAGTAGTCGTCGACGGCATCCTGCGCCTCGGGGGCCGAGAACATGGTGTCGCCGTTGGTGAGCAGGAACGCGTCGTCGACGTTCAAGTCGTCGATCGTGTACGCCTCGATCGCGGCGACGACGTTGCTGTTGGCGTTCTGCCCGCCGCGGAAGGCGTAGCCGTAGATGTTCTTCGACGGGTCCTGGATGGCCGAGGCCTGCTCGAGCAGATCCTTCCAGCTGTGCGGCGGGCCGTCGAAGCCGGCCTGCTCGACGAGGTCCTTGCGGTAGAAGAGCGACAGGCCGTAGAAGCCGTAGGGCAGGAAGTACGTCTTGCCGTCCTCGGCGACCGACGCCGACTGGGCATTCTCGGTCAGCGCGTCCCAGCCGTCCCACTTCTCGAGGTCGCCGGTCAGGTCGTACAGCCAGCCGTTGTTCGAGAACGGCCCGACGGTGATGTCGCGCACCTCGAGCACGTCGACGCCCTTGCCGGACTGCAGCATCTGCTGGATCTTCTGGTCGGCCTGCTCGGTGGGCGGCGAGACGAGGTTGACCTTGATGTCGGGATTCTGCTTCTCGAAGTCGTCGAGCAGGCCGCGGATCAGGTCGGTGCGAGCCGGGTTGGTGAGGCTCTCGACCATCTGCAGGGTGACCTTGCCGTCGGCGGCCGGGCCGGCGCCGGACGAGCATCCGGTGAGTGCGAGGACGGCGACCGTGCCGATCCCCGCGGCTGTCATGAGGAGCTTGTGCTTCACGATGTGCCTCTCTGGGTGTGGGGTTGGGTGGGTGATGAGGGGTGGGGTGTTGCGGTCAGGCGACGGTCGTCGCCGTCGGGATGCGGATGCCGGAGCGCTGCAGGATCTGCGGGACGCACCGCTCGGCGAAGGCGTGGAAATCGGATGCCTCGGTGTACAGGTGCACCGACAGGCGGAAGTAGCCGATGCCGCGGAAGCTCGTGAACGCGGTCTCGACGCCGGTCTGGTCGAACAGGTCCATGCGCAGCGCGTCGGCCTCTTCGCGGGTCGCGCCCATTCCGTCGGGCAGGCGCACCAGGCGCATCGACGGCACGGGTGAGGGGAGCGGGGTCAGCGGGTCCTCGGTGCTGAACGGGCGCAGCGCCTCGGCGATGATCTCGGCGCCGGCATCCGCCAGCTCGGCCATCGTGGTGCGCGCGGCATCCCAGCCGTACTCGTCCTCGATGAAGTCGATGGCCGCGGGCGTGGAGAGGTAGGTGGTCGCGTCGATGGTGCCCTGCGTGTCGAACCGGAACGGGAACGACTCCGGCGCGCCCCACGAGTCGATGAGCGGCCACAGCTCGTCACGATCGGATGCCGTCGTCACCAGCAGTGCCGAGCCGCGCGGCGCGCAGGGCCACTTGTGCAGGTTGCCGAACCACCAGTCGCCGCCCGCGACCGCCGCGGCATCGCGGACAAGGCCCGGGCCGTGCGCGCCGTCGACGAGAGTGCGCACGCCGCGCTCGGCGGCGAGGTCGGCGATGCGCCGGGTGGGCAGCATCCGGGCGGTGGGGGAGGTGATCTGGTCGATGACGATCAGCCGGGTGCGTGGGGTGAGCGCGTCGGCGAAGCGCTGCACGACCTCGTCGTCGGGGGCGAGCAGCGGCAGCTCCACCGCCCGCACGCCGGCGCCGAAGCGCCGGGCGAGGCGCTGCGCGCCCATCGTGACCGCGCCGTAGCCGTGGTCGGTGACGAGGATCTCGTCGCCGGCTTCGAGGCGGAGGGCGTTGTAGACCACGGTCGCGGCGGCCGAGGCGTTGGGGACGAAGACGCTGTCGTCAGCGTGGGCGCCCACGAACGGCGCGGTGCGCTCGCGCGCCTCACGCAGGTGGTCGGCGATGCGCGGGAACCAGCCGACCGGCGTCAGATCGGCGCGGCGTCGCAGCTCGTCCTGGTGCGCCACGACGGCGGTGGGCACCGCTCCGAAGGAGCCGTGGTTGAGATGGACGATGTTCCGGTCGAGCGGCCAGGCGTCGCGGGCGCGCTCGTGGGACTTCAGCCGGATCGGCGCTGGCGTCGTCGCCGTGGTCATGCTTCCTCACAGGGGTCTTGCGTAAGTTGTTGCACAACTCTGTCACACTGTTGGCAATTATGCGACCCGTGAGCGCAATAATGGAGAAAGTCGTCCTACGAATTTGTGACGGATGCCGCATCCGCCAGACTCGGAGGCGGTTCAAGGAGGAATGGGATGAGCGCACTCGACACGGCGCTGCACGGGATGCGGTCGCTGATCGCCGACGGCACGCTGCGCCCGGGCGATCGGCTGCCCAGTGAGGGTGAGCTGTGCGAGCAGCTCGGGGTGTCCCGCGGCTCGCTGCGCGAGGCGATCCGGATGCTCGCCGCCCTCGGCGTGCTCGAGACCCGGCACGGCTCGGGCAGTTACGTGAGCGACCTGAACGCCGCCGACCTCATCGGCAGCCTGTCGCTGACGGTCGGGCTGCTGCCGCTGGACGCGATCCTCGAGCTGTACGAGCTGAGGCGCGCGCTGGAGGCGCACGCGTCGTCGCTGGCGGCCGCCCGCGTCGATGAGGGTGTGCTCTCCGAGCTCGACGAGCTGCTCACCGAGCTCGAGGCGACCGTCGACGACGACGAGCAGTCGCGGCTCGACCATCACTTCCACATGCGCATCGCCGAGGTTGCAGGCAACTCGGCGCTGGCCAGCATGCTCGCCGTGTTCCGCGCCCGCTCGCGGGCGTACCGCATCTTCAGCACCGACAGCGCCGCCGAGATCAAGGCGCTCTCGGATGCCGGGCACCGCGCGATCCTGCGCGGCCTGCAGTCGCGCGACCCGGTCGCCGCGTCCGCGGCCGCCGCCGGTCACGTCGCGCAGACCGAATACTGGCTGCGCAGGCTGCAGCCGGATGCCGTCGGCCTGACCGACTGACTCCCTCCGCCGACTCACTCCTCCGCCGACTCATCCTCCGCCGAAACCCCTCCTGATTGTCCAGACCCCTCATGATTCGCGTGAATCATGAGGGGTCTCGGCGCTGGTGAGGGGTTTCGGCGGAAGTGGGCGGGGGAACTTGCGGGGGGGGTCAGGGGGTGGGGAGGAGGGCGCCGGGGTTGAGGATGCCCTGGGGATCGAGGGCGTTCTTGATGCGCAGGTTCAGTTCGAGCACGTCGTCGCCGAGATAGTCGGCGAGCCACGGCTGCTTGAGGCGGCCGACGCCGTGCTCTCCCGTGATCGTGCCGCCCAGCCCGATCGCCAGGTCCATGACCTCGCCGAACGCGACGGCGGCGCGCTCGCGCTGGTCGACATCCGTCGAGTCGAGCACGATCAGCGGATGCGTGTTGCCGTCGCCGGCGTGCGCGACGACGGCGATCTCGACGCCTCGTCGCTCGGCGATCCCGCGCATCCCCTCGATGAGATCGCCCAGGCGCGGCAGCGGCACGCCGACGTCCTCGAGCAGCAGCGCGCCTCGCCTCTCGACGGCGGGGATCGCCTGCCGGCGTGCTTCGATGAGCGCCTCGCTCTCGTCGGGGTCGGTGGTCGCGTAGACCTCGGTGGCGCCGTGCGCCTCGCAGGCCGACTCGATGGCCGCGATCTGCGCGGTCGCGACCTCGGTCGGCTCGTCGGACTGCACGATCAGCATCGCCGCCGCCGTGCGATCGAGGTCCATGCGCAGCAGGTCCTCCACGGCGTTGATGGTGACGCGATCCATGAACTCGAGCATCGACGGCCGCATGGCCGCCTTGATGTCGACGACCGCGCGGATGGCGCCGTCGACCGTGGGGAACACGGCCACGAGGGTCGTCGGGGTGAGCCGGGCGGGGACCAGCCGCAGCACAGCCTCGGTGACGATGCCGAGAGTGCCTTCGCTGCCGACGAACAGCTTGGTCAGCGACAGCCCGGCGACATCCTTCAGTCGCGGTCCGCCGAGGGTGACGGCCTTTCCGTCGGCGAGCACCACGGTGAGCCCGAGCACGTAGTCGGTCGTGACTCCGTACTTGACGCAGCACAGTCCGCCGGCGTTCGTGGCGATGTTGCCGCCGATCGAGCAGAACTCCTGCGACGACGGGTCCGGCGGATACCAGAGGCCGTGCTCGGCGGCGGCCGCCTTGACCTCGGCGTTGAACGCTCCCGGCTGCACGGTCGCCATCTGCACCGCCGGGTCGATCGTGATGGCGCGCATCCGCTCCAGCGAGATGACGATCGCGCCGTCGACGGCGGTGGCCCCGCCGGACAGCCCCGAGCCCGCCCCGCGCGGCACGATGCCGACGCCCTCGCGGGCGGCGATGCGCACGGCCGCCTGCACGTCCTCGGTCGAACCGGCACGGATGACCGCCAGCGGCGTGCCCGCTGCGGGATCCTCCGCGCGATCACGCCGGTACGCCTGCAGCGAGTCGGGGTTCGTGATCACCGTCCCCTCGGGGAGCTCGGCGGTCAGTGCGGAGATGACGCGCGCGTCGCGTTCGTGGTCCATCGGCTTCCTCGGTGTCGTCGTCGTCGATCGTGCGTGGCTGCTGGGGAGCGCTTCCACCACTTTGGCACAAGCGCAGACGGGCACACGCGCGGCAGAGCGCGCACACAGGCACCTGCGGCAGCGGCGCGAGGTCGAGCGCGTCTCAGGCCAAGGCGATGTCGACCTGCAGGTCGTGCGTGAGCCGCTCGATATCCTCGCGCAGGGCGGCCAGGTCGGCCGACTCCGGCACGGTCGCGGTCACAGCCGACTCGAAGAGCCGGCCGCCGGCCATCGCGGCATCCCGGGTCTCGGTCGTCATGCTCTCGATGCTCAGCGCATGCGCGCTCAGCACGCCGGCGATCTCGCGGACGATGCCGGGGCGGTCGTCGCCCAGCACGGTCACCGCGACGCGGCGCGGCGAGGCGGCGGTCCCGCCCGCCCCACCTGCCACGGCCGTCGCGCCAGGCTCGGCGCCGGCGCTCACGGTCACCGCGAGCAGTCCGTCGAGTTCGTGCAGCGCGCGCCGCAGCTCTTCGACGCGGTCGGCGGCGAGGGTGATCTGGATCACGCCGGCGAACGTGCCCGCGAGCTCGGCGAGCCGGCTGTTCTCCCAGTTGCCGCCGTGGGCGTCGACGATGTCGGCCACGGCCGAGACGAGTCCGGGGCGGTCCGCTCCCGCGACGGTGAGGATGAGCGTGGTCATGCGCACAGCGTAGCCCGCTGACCGGCGTGCCGTCGCGGTCACTCCGCAGATCCGGGCCGAGTCAGGACCAGGCGCCGCCGGCCAGGAACCGCTCCATCCGCTCACAGTGCGCCGTCGTGTCCCACCCCTGCGCGGCCACCCACTCGTCGGAGTAGTACGTCTCGGCGTACCGTGCACCGCCGTCGCAGATCAGGGTGACGACGCTGCCGGTCTCGCCGGCCTCGCGCATCCGGGCGATCAGCTCGAACGCGCCGAACAGGTTCGTGCCGGTCGACCCGCCGGCCCAGTGCAGGGTGCGGTCGCGCAGCAGCCGGATCGCCGCGACGGATGCGGCATCCGGCACCTGGATCATCTCGTCGATCACGCTGGGCACGAACGACGGCTCCACCCGGGGCCGGCCGATGCCCTCGATGCGAGACGGTTCGCCGACGGCATCCGCATCGCCCTTCCAGGCGGCGTGGAACGCCGACCCCTCGGGGTCGACGACGGCGACCTGCGTCGCGTGGCGGCGGTACCGCACATAGCGACCGAAGGTCGCGCTGGTGCCGCCGGTGCCGGCGCCGACGACGATCCAGCGGGGGATCGGATGCCGTTCCTGCGCGAGCTGGCTGAAGACGCTCTCGGCGATGTTGTTGTTGCCGCGCCAGTCGGTGGCGCGCTCGGCGAAGGTGAACTGGTCGAGGTAGTGGCCGCCGCACCCCGCGGCGAGCCTGCGCGCCTCGGAGGAGATCTGCGAGGCGTGGTCGACCAGGTGACAGCTGCCGCCGTAGAACTCGATGAGGTCGATCTTCTCCTGGCTGGTCGAGCGGGGCACGACCGTGATGAAGGTCAGGCCCAGCATCCGGGCGAAGTAGGCCTCCGACACGGCGGTCGACCCGCTGGACGATTCGACGAGCGTGGTGCCCTCGTCGATGAGTCCGTTGACCAGGCCGTACAGGATCAGCGACCGCGCGAGGCGGTGCTTGAGCGAGCCGGTCGGATGCACCGACTCGTCCTTGAGGTACAGATCGATGCCCCACTCCACCGGCAGCGGGAAGAGGTGCAGGTGCGTGTCAGCCGAGCGGTTGGCATCCGCCTCGAGCACGCGGATGGCGGAACTGACCCATTCGCTCATGATCATCGAGCGTAGTGGCCGCAGTCCGCGGGCCGCGGTTCGCGGGATCAGGGGATGCGGACCAGCGAGCCCTGCGAGCTGTCGGGGCCGAGCTGGAACTCGAACCGCGAGCGGTCGCCGCGGTGGTACGCGACGAAGAACTCGATCGGCCGCCCGGACTCCTCGCGGCTCACGCTCCGCAGCCGCAGAAGCGCGGACCCCGCGCTGACCCCGAGCAGTCCCGCCTGCTCGTGCGTGGCCACGGTCGCCTCGGCCGAGCGCACTCCGTGCGTCGCTGCGATGCCGTGCTCGGCGAGCAGCCGGTACAGCGACGTCTCCCGCAGATCCGCGCCGAATGTGACGGCACCCACCGCCTGCGGCATCCAGGTCGTCGACAGCGACCAGGCGTCCCCGTCGACGTGACGCAGCCGGGTGATCACCACGACCGGATCGCCTTCGGCGAGCTCGAGGGCGTCGGCGACTTCGGCATCCGCCGGCACCGTCTCGTGCCGCAGGATTTCACTGCGGACGTGGCCGCCGCGGCGCTCGACCTCTTCGAACAGTCCGACCAGGGTGTGCACGAGCGACTCGCTCGTGCGAGGGCGCGCCACGAAGGTGCCCTTGCCCTTCACTCGCTCGACGAGACCCTCGTGCTCGAGCTGGGCGAGCGCCTGGCGCACGACCGTGCGCGAGACGCCGTACTGCTCGCACAGCCGGTGCTCGCCGGGCAGCGGATCGCCCGGCTGCAGCCCGTCCTGCTCGATGCTGTCGACGATCAGCTGACGCAGCTGGTCGTACATCGGCGCCGCGGAGCGCCGGTCGATGCCCCCGATCATGGTGCTCATCAGTATGCGACGCCGGCGTGCAGGATCACGTTCGCGTACGGGGTGAACTCACCCGATCGCACGAACGCGCGCGCCTGGCGAGTGCGCTTCTTGAACTCGACGTGCGGCACGAGCTCGATCTCGATGCCTGGCAGCCGCTCACGCAGAGCCTCGAGCACGTGCGGGCTGACCTCGGCGACCTCGGCCGAGACCGTCGCCCCCTCGACGACCAGCTCGGCGAGCACGGTGTCGAGCACGTCGAGGAACGCGGGGGCGCCCGGACGGTACGCGAGGTCGATGCGCTCGGCATCCGGGGGGATCGGCAGGCCCGCGTCGGTCACGACGATCAGGTCGGTGTGCCCGGTCTCGCTGATCACGCGCGAGAGCGCGGGGTTGATGGTGGTGGATGTCTTGCGCATGGGGTCCTCCCTCGGATTCCAGGCGGTGTCAGGCGGTGTCAGGCGGTGTCAGGTTCGGATGCCGCCGGATCAGGCGTGCAGTGCCAGCAGCGCGTCGACCTCGTCGCGCCGAGGCAGGCTCGGCGAGGCGCCCTGGCGGGTCACGGCGATCGCGCCGGCCGCGCTGGCCAGCCGGGTCGCGTCGGCCAGCGACCAGCCCTCGGCGAGGGCCGCGCCCAGGTACCCGGCGTAGGCGTCGCCGGCGGCGGTGGTGTCCACAGGCTGGACGGGGATCGGCTCGATGAACGTCGTCCCCTCGGCGGTCACGACGCACGACCCCTTCTCGGCCATCGTGATCACGGCCGCGCCCACGCCCTGCTCGAGGAACCAGCGTCCGGCGCGCTCGGCGGATGCCGCATCCGTCACCTCGATGCCGCTGAGCAGCGACGCCTCGGTCTCGTTCGGCGTGACGATGTCGATGTTGCGCCACACGTCGGCATCCAGCGGGGCGGCGGGTGCGGGGTCGAGCACGACGGTCATGCCGTGCTCGCGGGCCCGGGTGGTGATGTGCAGCGTGAGCGCCGCCGGGGTCTCGAGCTGGGTGAGCAGCACCGAGGTCGTCGGGGCCAGGGCGGCGAGGGCCGCATCGATCTGCTCGGTGCTCAGGTGCGCGTTGGCCAGCGGCACCATGACGATGTCGTTCTGCGCCGATGCGTCGACGCGGATGTGCGCGATGCCCGTCGGGCCGGGAACCGTGCGCAAGTGGGTCAGGTCGACGCCGGCGCCGGAGAGCCCGTCGACGATCAGGTCGTGGAACAGGTCGTCGCCCACGCAGCCGACGAAGCTCGTGCGGGCACCGGCGAGTCCTGCCGAGACGGCCTGGTTGGCGCCCTTGCCGCCCAGCAGCAGGGTGAACTGGTCGCCGAGGATGGTCTCTCCGCGCGCGGGCAGGCGCTGCGAGAAAGTGGTCACGTCCGCCGTGACGCTGCCCACGATCACGACGCCGGAGCGGCTGGGGGTGTCGCTGGTCATATTCTCCCGATCGTCTTTGACTTCGACGGATGCTGTCATTACATTAGCCGCATCCCAACTTGTAACGACAGGTTGGCGCGCGAAGAGGAGATCTGATGACAGCGCCCCGGCTCTATGCGGACAGTGCTGACGTCGAGCGGGTCGGGCGACTGCTCGAAGCCGGCGTCGTGCACGGGGTCACCACGAACCCCACCATCCTCGAGCGCGGCGGCCGCACGGCATCCGAGATCCCCGCGCTCTACGAGCGCTGGGTCGATCAGGGCGCGCGCGAGGTGTTCTTCCAGACCTGGGGCGGCGACGCCGCCGCGTTCCTGCGCAATGCCGAGGGCATCCGCGCGCTCGGCGACCGCGTCGCGGTGAAGGTGCCGGCGACCGCTCAGGGTTTCGCCGCGGCATCCCTGCTGGTGCGTGACGGCGCGACCGTGCTCGTCACCGCCGTCTACTCCGTCGCGCAGGCGCTCGCGTGCGCGAGCATCGGCGTGCAGTACATCGCCCCGTATCTGGGACGGATGCGGGATGCCGGCCTCGACGGCTCGGGGCTCATCGCCCGGATGCAGGCCGTCTGCGCCGACAGCGACACGAACGTGCTGGCCGCGAGCCTGCGCACGCCGGAGGACATCGTCGGGCTGCGCGAGGCCGGGGTGCCTTACTTCACCGCCGCGCCGGACGTACTCGACGCGCTGCTGTTCCACGAGGTCAGCGACTCGTCGGCCGCGGAGTTCGACGCCGCGATGGTGCGTATCGGGGCCTGATCTTTGGCGTGGTGCCGACTTCTGAGGCTGGTTGCTGCCGGCGTCAGGCGGTGGCGGCCTGGCGCAGCCACCGCTCGACGCCGGCGACGTGCGCGGTCGACAGGGACGTCGCCAGGGCGGAGTCGTGCTGCGCGATCGCCTCGGCGATGGCGAGGTGCTCTGAGAGGGTGCGCTCGACGGCGCCCTGCTCGGTGAGTCCGCGCCAGACCCGCGCACGCAGCGTCTGACTGCTCAGCCCGTCGAGCAGGCTGGTGAGGTAGGCGTTGCCCGCGAGGCTCGCGACCGCGCGGTGGAAACGGATGTCGTGCTCGACGAGATCGTCGATGCTGACGCTGCCCGGATCGATCGACCCGATCTCTTCCAGCAGCGACTTGGACTGCTCGACGGTGGCGTTGCCCGCGGCGAGTCCGGTGGCCTGCGATTCCAGCATCCGCCGCACCGCGAACAGCTCGAGCAGCGAGTCGTCGTCGTGCATGTCGACGACGAAGCTGATCGCCTCGAGCAGCAGGTTCGGCTCGAGGCTGGTGACGTAGGTGCCGTCGCCGCGGCGCACGTCGAGCACCCGGATGACCTCGAGCGCCTTGACGGCTTCGCGCATCGAGTTGCGCGACAGGCCCAGGCGCTCGGCGAGCTCCTTCTCGGGCGGAAGCCGGTCTCCCGGCCCCAGCTCGCCGCTGACGATCATCGCCTTGATCTTCTCGATCGCCTCATCCGTGACAGCCATGGCCACATCCTTCCATATTGATCCGATGTCTGGCGCGACCTGTGTGACGATGGACGCATGCGCGTTCTCGATTCTCATCTGCACCTGTGGGATCCTGCGGTTCTCGACTACACGTGGCTGGAGGGTCCGCTCGACGCGGTGCACGCGGCGGTCGAGCTCGCCGACGAGCAGCTGACCGGCGTCGACGAGGAGGCGGCGATCTTCGTGCAGGCCGAGACCGTCGAGCGGCACCACCTCGACGAGGTGCGCTGGGTCGACTCGATCGCCCTCGAGGCCGGAGTGGTCGCGATCGTCGCGGGTGCGCGGCTCGACCGCGGAGCCGAGACGGATGCGCAGCTCGCGGCGCTCGCCGAGCACGAGCGGGTGGTCGGCATCCGGCACCTTCTGCAGGGAGAGCCCGACGGCTTCGCCCGCACAACCGACTTCCTGCGCGGTGCCCGGCAGGTGGCATCCCGCGGGTGGACGTTCGACGCCTGCGTCCGTGCGCACCAGATCCCCGACGTCACGGCACTCGCCGCGGCCGTGCCCGATCTGCCGATCGTGCTCGACCACCTCGGCAAGCCGCTCATCGGGACGGCGGATGCTCCGCTCGAGCCGAGCCCGGAGTGGCTGGGAGACCTGCGCGAGCTCGCCGCCGGCCCGCAGGTGCACTGCAAGCTGTCGGGTCTGCCCGCCGAGACCGGCGGGGTGTGGACGGATGCTCAGGTCGCGCCGTTCCTGGATGCCGCCCTCGACGCGTTCGGGCCGGAACGCCTGATGTGGGGCAGCGACTGGCCGGTCTCGTCAATCGACGCGGGCCGCGGCGACCGCGGTGCGTACGTCGTCGGCAGCAGGCAGCGCTGGTTCCGCACGGTGGCCGGCTGGGCGGCATCCCGCGGTCTCGACGCCGACGCGCTGTTCTGGTCGAACCCCCTCGCCTTCTACGGCATCCGCTGACGAGCCCTTCGCTGCCACCGGCGGTGGGGCATCGAGCGCACCACGTTCCGGTCGCAAAATCTCCCGCTCCCGCCACAGGCGAGCGGGAGATTTTGCGACCGGAACGGCAGGGGGCGGAGTGGATGCGGGAGAAATTGCGACCGGAACGGCAGGGTGCGAGGGCGGATACCAGGTGGATGCCAGGCGGATGCTAGACGCGCAGCGCATCCCGGATCCGTGCGATGAGCTCAGCCGGACGGCTGTACAGCGCGTCTGCGACCTCGATCACCGTCCACCCTGCGGCGCGCAGGGCCGCGATCCGCTCGACGTCCGTCGCGTAGCTCGCGTGGTGAAGCCTGCCCTGGTATTCGATGGCGATTTTCAGATGCGGATAGGCCATGTCGACACACCCCAGGAACCGCCCGTGCTGGTCGAACACGTCGGGGTTCAGCAGGGGTTCGGGCAGGCCGGCCAGCACGATCCGGCATCTCAGCATCGATTCACGTGGTGACCAGGAGTCCTCGCGGATCAGCTCGGCCGCCTCTCTCAGCCGCCCGATGCCGACGCGCCTGCCGCCCGCCAGCACGGCCCGCAGCCCGTCGATGGTGGTCCACGGCATTCGGCCGACGTGCGTGCGTCCGACTCCCGGCCGGCGCACGCGGCAGAGGTAATCGCCGATCGCCACGATGTCGAGCAGGTCGAGTGACCCCAGCTGCGCCCACGCGATGCTCGGGTGCACCGCCGTGACCGTGCCCGTTTGCAAACACGGCGTATCGGCGGCGATTCGGTGGCCGACGACTCCTGCGGTGCGTACCAGAGGGCCTTTGCCGAGAGTGCTGACATGCACGGGGAGAGTCCCACCGTCGACCGGTCCACCATCCTCTCGCACCAGGGGGAGTGGCCCGCCGAACAGGGCGATGGCCGTCTCGTGACTGTAGACATGCTGTCGTCCGAGCCGCGGGGCATAGTCCAGCGCCCGCATCCTGCGCTCGATGCGCTGCTTCGCGAAGGTATCCGGCGCGTCGGGGTGATCCTCACGGGCCAGCGTGCGCACGCCATGAAACGGACGGTCGAGGTCCGATCGGTGCAGGCGTCCGCGGTTGACGCCCGCGGCAGCAGCATCCTTCACGGTGAACCGGCGGCCGAGCTCGGGCGGCAGGGGGCGCGGGCGTGGCATCCGCCCACCATTCCATCTTCGGTGAGCCGGCCGCTGCGGTTTTCCAAGCCGTGCCGGGCCGCTCCGGTCGCAAAAACTCCCGCTCGCGCGGTGCACGAGCGGGAGTTTTTGCGACCGGAAGGAGCAGATCGGCACCCAGGCGGGAGAAATTGCGACCGGAACGACGGAGGGCCGGGTCACTCGGAGCGGAGACGCAGCTGCGCCATGCCTCCGTCGACCTCGATGAAGGTGCCGGTGGTCGAACCCGACAGCGGGCTGACCAGGTACAGCACGGCACCGGCGACCTCGTCGGGCGAGACCAGGCGGCCGTGCGGCTGACGGGCGTTCAGTGCGGCGCGCTCGGCCTCGGGGTCGGCGGCCGAATCGAGCAGGCGCCCCACCCACGGGGTGTCGGCGGTGCCCGGGTTGACGGCGTTGACGCGGATGCCCTCGCGCAGGTGATCGGCGGCCATCGCGCGGGTCAGCGCCGAGACGGCGCCCTTCGACGCCGAGTACAGCGCGCGCTGCGGCAGGCCGGTCGTCGAGGCGATGGATGCCGTGTTGCACACCGCCGCCGACGGCGACTTGCGCAGCCACGGCAGCGCGGCGGCGGTGACGCGGGCGATGCCGGTGACGTTGATGGAGAGCACGCGCGCCCACTCGTCGTCGTCGTTCGCGGCGATGTCGCCCTGCGCGCCGATGCCGGCGTTGTTGATGACGATGTCGATGCGACCGAACCGCTCGGCGGCCGCCGCGACGGCGGCATCCACCGACGCGCGGTCGGACACGTCGGCCGTGAACGCCGCGAATTCGGCATCCGCCCCCGAGATGTCGCGGTCGAGGACGGCGATCTGCGCGCCCTCGGCGTGCAGGCGGCGGGCGATCGCCGCGCCGATTCCGGATGCTCCGCCGGTGACGATCGCCACCAGGCCTTCGAGGCTGCCCTGCGTCTGCTCGGTCACTTCTTGCCCTCCCATGCGATGAACTCCTGACGCTGACGGCCCAGGCCGTCGATCTCGATCTCGACGACGTCTCCGGCCTTGAGGTACGGGAACTTGCCCCCGAAGGCCACGCCCTGCGGGGTGCCGGTGAGGATCAGGTCGCCCGGCTCGAGCGTGACGTACTGCGAGAGGTGGTGCACGATCGTGCGCACGTCGAAGATCATGTCGTTCGTGTTCGAGTCCTGGCGGGGCTCGCCGTTGACCCAGCTGCGCAGGCCGAGGTTCTGCACGTCGACCTCGGCGGCCGGAACCAGCCAGGGCCCGGTCGGGTTGAAGCCGAAGGCGATCTTGCCCTTCGACCACTGCCCGCCCGAGACCTCCATCTGGAACGCGCGCTCGGAGACGTCGTTCGCGACGACGTAGCCGGCGATGTGGTCGGCGGCCTCCTCGACCGAGTCGAGGTAGGCGGCGCGGGCGCCGATGACGATGCCGAGCTCGACCTCCCAGTCGGTCTTCTCGCTGCCGCGCGGGATGGTCACGGCGTCATCGGGGCCGACGACGGTGTTGGGCGTCTTCAGAAACATGATCGGCACCGTGGGCGGCTCGGCGCCCGACTCGCGGGCGTGCGCCGCGTAGTTCTGGCCGATGCAGATGACGGCGCTGGGCCGGGCGATGGGGGAGCCGATGCGCAGCGCGTCGGCGTCGGCCACCTCGGGCAGCTCGCCCGCATCGAGTGCCGCCTGCGTGCGCGCCACCGGATCAGCGGCGAGGAAATCACCGTTCACATCGGATGTCACGGGCCGCAGATCGAAGGTGCGTCCCTCGTCGATGACGACGGGGATCTCGCTTCCGGGCTCGCCGAGTCGCGCGAACTTCATGGTTCTCCTTCTGCTCATCTTCTACCGCTTTGTACCACTGCGGGAGACGGATGCCGTCGCGGCGGCCGCCGTTGACAGTATAGACATCGGATGTTTACACTCCAAGTGTCCGCGTCATGTTCGCTGACGCACCCGAAGGAGAGCCGTGAGCCGTATCGTCGCGCTGGAGACCAGCGACATCCGCTTCCCCACGTCCCTGAGCCTCGACGGCTCGGACGCGATGAACCCCGACCCCGACTACT
Source organism: Microbacterium sp. YJN-G (assembly GCF_015040615.1). Lineage (NCBI taxonomy): Bacteria > Bacillati > Actinomycetota > Actinomycetes > Micrococcales > Microbacteriaceae > Microbacterium > Microbacterium sp. YJN-G. The sequence goes on along the minus strand of NZ_CP060402.1, from coordinate 3,036,406 downwards.
CGGCGGCCTACGTCATCGTCCGCACGGATGCCGAGGACGGCATCGACGGCCACTCGTTCGTGTTCACCATCGGCCGCGGCAACGATGTGCAGGTCGCCGCGATCGACGCGCTCGCCGGCCACCTCGTCGGTCGCGAGCTCGAGCCGCTGCTGGATGACATGGGCGGCACGTTCCGCGACGTCATCGGCGACTCGCAGCTGCGCTGGCTCGGCCCCGAGAAGGGCGTCATGCACATGGCGATCGGCGCCGCGATCAACGCGCTGTGGGACATCAAGGCCAAGCGCGCAGGGATGCCGCTCTGGCAGCTGCTGAGCCGGATGACCCCCGAAGAGATCGTCGACCTCGTCGACTTCCGCTACCTGACCAACGCCCTCACCCGCGAGGAGGCCCTGGAGATCCTGCGCGCGGCTGTGCCCGGGCGCGAGGAGCGCGAGGCCGAGCTGCTGGCCACCGGCTACCCGGCCTACACCACCAGCCCCGGCTGGCTGGGCTACTCGGACGAGAAGCTCGAGCGCCTGGCCCGCGAGGCGATGGCCGACGGGTTCACGCAGATCAAGCTCAAGGTGGGCGCCGACCTCGAGGACGACATCCGCCGCTTCCGCAAGGCCCGCGAGGTGTGCGGCCCCGACTTCCCGATCGCGATCGACGCCAACCAGCGCTGGGAGGTGTCGGAGGCGATCGAGTGGGTGAACGCGCTTGCCGAGTTCAACCCCGCCTGGATCGAGGAGCCCACCAGCCCGGATGACGTGCTCGGCCACGCCGAGATCGCCCGTGGCGTCGCCCCGATCCGCGTTGCCACCGGCGAGCACGCGCAGAACCGGGTGATCTTCAAGCAGCTGCTGCAGGCGGATGCCATCAAGGTCATGCAGATCGACTCGGTGCGCGTCGCCGGCGTCAACGAGAACATCGCCAACCTGCTGCTGGCCGCGAAGTTCGGCGTGCCGGTCTGCCCGCACGCGGGCGGCGTCGGGCTGTGCGAGGCGGTGCAGCACCTGTCGATGTTCGACTTCGTCGCCGTCACCGGCACCCGCGAGGGTCGGATGATCGAGTTCGTCGATCACCTGCACGAGCACTTCGTGGTGCCGACCGACATCCAGGGCGGTTCGTACATGGCGCCCACCGCGCCGGGCACGAGCATGGAGATGAAGGCCGACAGCATCGCGAAGTACACCTGGACGGGCCAGCATGTCATCGACTGAGCCTGCCGCGGCCGCTGCCGGCCTGGCCATCCCGGCCCTCGGCTACGGCGCCGCCAACGTGGGCAACCTCTTCCGCGCGCTGAGCGATGACGAGGCCTGGGCCGTGCTCGAGGCGGCGTGGGATGCCGGCATCCGCTATTACGACACCGCGCCGCACTACGGGCTCGGGCTGAGCGAGAAGCGCCTCGGTGCCTTCCTGCAGACCAAGCCGCGCGACGAGTTCGTCGTGTCGACCAAGGCCGGGCGCCTGCTGCGCCCGAACCCCGAGCGCCGGCCGAGCGGCCTGGACACCGACAACGACTTCCACGTGCCCGACGACCTGCGCCGCGAGTGGGACTTCACCGAGCAGGGCATCCGTGCGAGCATCGCCGAGTCGCAGGAGCGGCTCGGGCTCGACCGCATCGACCTGCTGTACCTGCACGACCCCGAGCGGCACGACCTCGACCTCGCGCTCGCCTCGGCCTTCCCGGCGCTCGAGAAGGTGCGCGCCGAGGGCGTCGTGAAGGCGATCGGCATCGGCTCGATGGTGTCGGATGCCCTGACCCGGGCGGTCCGCGAGGCGGACCTCGACCTCATCATGGTCGCCGGGCGCTACACGCTGCTCGAGCAGCCCGCGGCCACCGAGGTGCTGCCTGCATGCGCTGAGAACGCCACCGGGATCGTCGCGGCATCCGTCTTCAATTCCGGACTGCTCGCGCAGAGCGAGCCGAAGCGCGACGGACGCTACGAGTACGGTCAGCTGCCCGATGAGCTGTGGGATCGCCTGGTGCGGATCGCCGCGATCTGCCGCAACCACGACGTGCCGCTGCCGGCGGCGGCGATCCAGTTCCCGCTGCAGTCGGCCCTGGTGCGCTCGGTCGTGGTCGGCGGCAGCCGCCCCGCGCAGCTGACGCAGAATGCGGAGTACGCCGCGCTCGAGATCCCCGCCGGGCTGTGGGCCGAGCTGGCCGAGGCCCGCCTGATCCCCACCCCCTGACCCCCCAAAGAACGCGTCTATATGGCGCAAAGTCTCGAAATCCGCCGCTGATACCGGCACTTTGTGACATATAGACGGAAGGACGAGAGGAACCGGATGCTTGAGGGAATCAACCCCCTGCTCACGGGCGAGCTGCTGCTGCACCTCGACCGGATGGGACACTCCGACTCGGTGGTCGTCGCCGACGCGCACTTCCCGGCCTGGGCGCTGGGCGAGCGGGTCATCGACCTGCCCGGCACCACGACCCCCGAGGTGGTCGCCGCGATCCGCTCGGTGCTGCCGCTGGATGACGCACCGGGCATGGACCTGATGGAGTCGGCGGATGCCGTGGTGCTCGACGTGCAGCACGAGCTGATGGATGCCGCGGGCACGAACCCCGAGACGACCCGCTTCGTGGAGCGGTTCGCCTACTACGACGTCGCCAAGGGCGCATACCTGATGGTGCGCACCGGCGAGACCCGCAAGTACGGCAACGCTCTGCTGCGCAAGGGCGTGGTCGGGCATCCGTCCGCCTGACACCGTCCGCGACCCACACGAACCCACCCCACACGAGAACCCCGACTCGAAGAGGAGATCACATGAACATCGGATGCCATGGCCTGGTCTGGACCGGCACCTTCGACGCCGACGGCATCCGCCTGGCCGTCGAGAAGACCGCGCAGGCCGGATTCGACCTGATCGAGTTCCCGCTGATGGATCCGTTCTCCTTCGATGTGGATGCCGCGAAGGCGGCGCTCGCCGAGCACGGCCTCGCCGTGAGCGCCTCGCTCGGGCTGTCGGATGCCACCGACGTCACCAGCGAGGACCCCGAGGCCGTCGCCGCAGGCGAGGCGCTGCTGATCCGCGCCGTCGACGTGCTCGCCGACATGGGCGGCACGCACTTCTGCGGCGTCATCTACTCCGCCATGCGCAAGTACATGATGCCGGTCACCCCGCAGGGCCTGGAGAGCAGCCGCGCGGTGATCGCACGGGTCGCCGACCATGCGGCATCCCGTGGCGTCAGCGTCTCGCTCGAGGTCGTCAACCGCTACGAGACCAACGTGCTCAACACGGCGCGGCAGGCCATCGCGTACCTCGCCGAGGTCGACCGGCCCAACCTCGGCATCCACCTGGACACGTACCACATGAACATCGAGGAGTCGGATATGGCGGCTCCGGTGCTGGATGCCGCCCCGCAGCTGCGCTACGTGCACATCGGCGAGAGCCACCGCGGCTACCTCGGCACGGGCACGGTCGACTTCGACAACTTCTTCAAGGCGCTCGGGCGCATCGGCTACGACGGCCCGGTGGTGTTCGAGTCGTTCTCGTCGGCGGTCGTCGCCGAGGACCTCAGCCGGATGCTGGGCATCTGGCGCAACCTGTGGACCGACAACGAAGAGCTCGGTGCCCACGCCAACCGCTTCATCCGCGACAAGCTCATCGCGGTGGACTCGATCCGGCTGCACTGAAACGGCCTCATGGACAGCCGCCGCACGCGTGCCGACCGGGTTGTGATGAAGATGTTATTACAGGTCTGGCGATGCCGATCATCGTTAGATACATTTAGATACAACTTGCGCGATGCGATGATGAAGCGCACAATTGACCCGATGTTTGAAATGGATTCCAAGCGAATCGACAACGACCTCCGAGGGAGCAGGTGGGCATGAGCGATCCGATCCTCAAAGTCGAGGGAATCAGCAAGGGCTTTCCCGGCGTGCAGGCGCTCAAGGACGTGCACCTCGAGGTGCGCGCCGGCGAGGTGCTGGTGCTGGTGGGGGAGAACGGCGCCGGCAAGTCGACGCTGATGAAGATCCTCTCGGGCATCTACACGCGCGACGAGGGCACCATCACCTTCGAAGGCGAGCAGGTCGAGCTGACCAGCCCGCTGCAGGCGCAGCAGCTCGGGATCACGATCATCCACCAGGAGCTGAACATGATGCCCGACCTCACGGTCGCGCAGAACATCTTCGTCGGCCGCGAGCCCAAGGTCGGTCCCTTCCTCTCCGAGCGCAAGCTGAACCGCGAGACCCGCGACCTGCTGCGCCGCCTGGGCATCGACCTCGACCCGCGCTCGCTCGTCGGCGACCTCACCGTCGCCGAGCAGCAGATGGTCGAGATCGCCAAGGCGCTGTCGTTCAACGCCAAGGTGCTCATCATGGACGAGCCGACCTCGGCCCTCACCGACACCGAGGTCGAGACGCTGTTCCGCCTCATCGAGCAGCTGAAGGCCGGCGGCACCGGCATCGTCTACATCTCGCACCGCATGGACGAGCTCAAGCGCCTGGCCGACCGCGTCTCGGTGCTGCGAGACGGCCAGTACATCGGCTCGCTCGAGAAGAGCGAGGTCAGCATCCCGAAGATCATCGAGATGATGGTCGGTCGGGTCATCGACGAGGGTGCGCGCCCCGAGGCGCGCGAGCACCTCGGCGACCCGATCGTGCTCGACGTGCAGGACCTGTCGACCAGGTCGCTGCTGAAGGACGTCTCGTTCCAGCTGCACCGCGGTGAGATCCTCGGCTTCGCCGGGCTGATGGGCGCCGGCCGCACCGAGACCGCCCGCGCGATCATCGGCGCCGACCACCGCGACAGCGGCACCATCACCGTCGCCGGGCAGCGCGCCCGCATCCGGCATCCCGAGGATGCCGTGCGCCGCGGCATCGGCTACCTGTCCGAGGACCGCAAGCTGCTCGGCCTCATGCTCGAGCAGGACGTCACGTTCAACACCGTGCTGGCGTCGCTGAGCAACTACGCCAACGCGCTCGGCTGGATGGGCGACCGCAAGGCGAAGAACCAGACCAAGGACTACGTGCAGCAGCTGCGCGTGAAGACCCCCTCGGTCAACCAGATCGTCAAGCTGCTGTCCGGGGGGAACCAGCAGAAGGTCGTCATCGCCCGGTGGCTGATGCGCGACTGCGACATCCTCATCTTCGACGAGCCCACCCGTGGCATCGACGTCGGGGCCAAGGAGGAGATCTACCGCCTGATGCAGCAGCTCGCGGCATCCGGCAAGTCCATCATCGTCATCTCGTCGGAGCTGCCGGAGATCCTGCGCGTCGCGAACCGCATCGCCGTGTTCGCGAACGGACGGATCACCGGCACCCTCCGCAACGAGGAAGCCAGCCAGGAGAAGATCATGCAGCTCGCAGCCCACGGGGAGGAAGACCGATGAGCAACCCATCCCACTCCGGATCGACGACGACCGTCGTCCAGCAGGCCGTCAGCGAGAACACCGACGCTCGCGACGTCAAGGGCCTGCTCAAGCGCCAGCTGCAGCAGTCGCTGGCATTCGGCACCCTCGTGGTGCTGGTGATCTTCTTCTCGATCGCCAGCCCCGCGTTCTTCACCGTTAGCAACATGACCACCGTGCTGCTGTCGACCGCCGTGATCGCGATCCTCGCCCTCGGCACCACGTTCGTCATCATCACCGGCGGCATCGACCTGTCGCTCGGAACCGGTATGGCCCTGTGTGCGGTGATGACCGGTGTGTTCATCACCAACTGGGGCCTGCCGATCTGGGTCGGCGTGCTCGGCGGCATCGGCACCGGTGTGCTGATGGGCCTCATCAACGGCGTGAACATCACCTTCCTGCGCCTGCCCCCGTTCATCGCGACCCTCGCGATGATGATGATCGCCGGCGGTCTCGCCCTGGTCATCTCGGGCGTGCGCCCGATCTACTTCTCGACCTCGGCTCCCGACTTCAAGAAGATCGCCCTCGGCGTGATGATCCCCGGCATCCCGAACGCCGTGCTGATCACCATCGTGCTGGCGATCATCTCGGCCATCGTGCTGTCGAAGACCCTGCTGGGCCGCTACACCTTCGCGATCGGCTCGAACGAGGAGGCCACCCGCCTCTCGGGTGTCAACACCCGCCGCTGGACGATCTTCGTCTACATGTTCGCGGGCGCCTTCATCGGCGTCGCGGGCGTCGTGATCGCCTCGCGCCTCGACTCGGCTCAGCCGCAGATCGGCATGGGCTACGAGCTGCAGGCGATCGCCGCCGTCATCATCGGCGGCACCTCGCTGCTGGGCGGACGCGGCTCGATCATCGGCACCGTGATCGGTGCGCTCATCATGAGCGTGCTGGTGAACGGCCTGCGGATCATGTCGATCCAGTCGGAGTGGCAGAACGTCGTCGTCGGCGTCGTCGTGCTGCTGGCCGTGTTCTTCGACTCGCTGCGCAACCGCCAGCGCACCTAATGATTCGAGGTGGCGGCGAACCCGTGCCTGCCGCCACCCCGATCGGCCCCTGGCCGAACCCGCGGAGAGATCCGCACCCCCGCGGAGCGATCCGCACCCCGGCACAGCACCAGAAGTCCACACAGCCGGCCCCGGCCGGCGTCCACAGAACAATGGAGTTTCCATGCGATTCAGCAAGAAGACGTCTGCATTCGCAGCGCTGCTCGCAGCGTCCGCACTCGTCATGGCCGGCTGTGCCGGCGGCGAGGTTGTCGAAGAGGCACCCGAGGGCGGTGCACCGGCAGGCGACGGCGAGATGTACATCGCCCTGGTCTCGAAGGGCTTCCAGCACCAGTTCTGGCAGGCCGTCAAGACCGGCGCCGAGCAGAAGGCCGAAGAGCTCGGCGTTCGCGTGACCTTCGAGGGTCCCGCGGCCGAGACCGAGATCGCGCAGCAGCTCGACATGCTCACCACCGCGATCAACAGCAACCCGGATGCCATCGGCTACGCCGCGCTCGACCCCGAGGCGTGCGTCGCCCCGCTCGAGCAGGCCAAGGCCAAGGACATCCCGGTCGTCTACTTCGACGCCCCATGCAACGGCGACGTGGGCCTGAGTCTGGCTGCGACCGACAGCAAGGTCGCCGGCGCGCTGGCCGCTGAGCACATGGCAGAGCTGATCGGCGGCGAGGGCGAGGTCGCGATCGTCGGCCACTCGCAGATCAACTCGACCGGTGTCGAGCGTCGTGACGGCTTCGTCGAGAAGATCGAGGCAGACTTCCCGAACATCAAGATCGTCGACATCCAGTACGGTGACGGCGACCACCTGAAGTCGGCCGACATCGCCAAGACGATGATCGCTGCGCACCCGAACCTCAAGGGCATCTACGGCACCAACGAGGGCTCGGCCATCGGCGTCGTGAACGCCGTCAAGGAGCTCGGCCTCGAGAAGGGCAAGCTGACCATCATCGGCTTCGACTCGGGCGCAGCCCAGATCGCGGCGATCAAGGACGGCACCATGGCCGGCGCGATCACCCAGGACCCGATCGGCATCGGCGCCCGCACCGTCGAGTCGGCCGTGGCGGCAGCCAACGGCGAGTCGATCGACGAGTTCTACGACACCGGTTCGTACTGGTACGACGCGACCAACATCGACGACCCGAAGATCGCCGACGTCCTCTACGAGTGACCCGCTGATCTGATCCGCGGATCGGGCCCCTCGCCTTCGGGCGAGGGGCCCTTTCCCGTTCGGGCCCGCCCACGCCGAGGTGCGCACGATCTGCTGAGGTCGTCCCGATCTACGGACGAATCGGCCCGAGAGGTCAGCAGATCGGGCACAGGTCAGCAGATCGGGTGCCGGATGCTGCGCGGGGCGCGCGCAGCGCCGCAAGCCTCAGATCCGGCGCAGGAACGTCAGCTGCGAGTGCGGCTCGACGATGAGCTCCTGCAGGGCGGCGTTGAAGGGGCCGCCGGCGGGGTTGGCGAGGTGCGCCTGGAAGGCCGCCTCGTCGACGTACTCCTCGTAGACGAAGAAGCGCTCGGGATCCTCCACCAGCTGGGTTGCGTCGAACACCACGTTGCCCGGTTCGGCGCGCACGGCATCCGCGAAGTCTCGCAGCAGCGCGGCGACCCGGTCGCCCTCACCCGGACGGGCGGTGAAGGTCGCGTGCAGGATGGTGGGTTCGGTCATGATGCTCCTTCAGGCGGAAAGCGTCAGCAGGCGGGCGGGGTTGGCGGTCAGCATCCGCTCGACGGCGTCGTCGCCGACCAGGGTGCGCAGCCGCGGCACGTACCGCTCGCCGAGATAGGCGAGGCCGGGCATGCCGCCGTAGGCGATGTAGCGGGTGCGGCGGGCGACGTCGCCGCCGAGCACGATGCGGTCGGCTCCGCCGCCGGAGACCACGGATGCCGTCAGCGCGAGCAGTTCGGCATCCGACCGGGTGCGCGGACGGGCGAAGCCGTCGTAACCCAGGTAGGCGCCGCGCTCGGTGAGCGACAGGTGCAGTCCGGCATCCGGGTCGCGGTCGGCGTGCGCGAGCACGACGCGGTCGGCGGCGACACCCGCGGATGCCAGCAGGTCGAGCACCTCGTGTGCGGCCGTGCAGAACTCCAGGTGCACCATGATCGGGGCGCCGGTGGCGCGGTGCGCGGCGGCCAGCGCCTCGAGCGTCGTCCGCTCGAACGGGCTGATCCGCCAGTAGTCGGCGCCGCCCTTCAGCATCCCGGCCCGCACCGGCTCGCTGGCGGGCCCGGTCGCCCGAGATCCCTTCGGCGCGGAATCGGATGCCGGCATGCCGACCGCCACGTCGGCCGTGAACAGCTCCGCGAGCCGATCCACCGACCAGTCCCGGGTGGGGTGGTCGGCGGCGTAGTGGGCCTCGCGGTGCCGGCCCGTGGTCGCGACGATGGCCAGCCCGGTGGATGCCGAGATCCGCGCCAGCGCCTCCGGATTCCGGCCGAGCCCGAAGGGGGTCGCATCGACCATGGCCTCGAAGCCGCTCGCCTTCAGCAGCGCGGCCTCGGCGCCAGACGCGCCCTCGTCGTCGAGTTCGTCGCCGGGGAGGAGGGGCGAGACCTGGAACAGGTGCTCGTGGTAGTTCACCCGCCCCAGCGACGCCGGATCGACGTCGCCGAGCACCGTGCGCACCACCCCGGCGGACGACATCAGCGCACCGACTCCGCGGCGGTCGCGAGCCGCTCGACGATCTCGGGCGTCAGGTCGAGTTCGAACACGTCGGCGACGACCTGCGACCAGCCGTGGATGAAGTACCGCCAGCCGTCGACGACCTGCAGCGAGCGCACCTCGCGCTGCGCCAGCGCCTGATGCATGAACTCCAGCGACCCGCGGTAGTTGAACTCCCACACCCAGGCGTGCTCGGGGTACTCCACGGCGTCCGTCAGCGGCGAACCGGGGCGGTCCTTGCCGAGGCCGGTGGCGTTGGCGATCACCGAGCCGGCGGGGGCCGCGGCGACCAGGGCATCGGCATCCTCGGGGGTCTCGGTGACCACGTAGCGGATGAGATCCTCGGCGGTGCCGTGCTGGCGGTGCACCTCGCGCAGGTGGTCGAGCTTGTCCTGCGAACGGGCGGTGACCGTCACCCGCGCGGGTGCGTCGGCGCGCTCCGCGAGCGCCCAGCTGAGCGCCGTGCCCGAGCCGCCGGCGCCGAGGATGACGACCTCAGCGCCGGTGCGCGCGAAGTGGCCGGCGGGCAGGAAGTCGTTCAGCGCCAGGTCGACCGTGATCGGGTCCTTCGCGCGGCCGATGAGCCGGTCGCCGCGTTTCGAGATGCTCGAGATCTCGCTGCACGACACCGCGAACGGGTCGAGCTCGTCGAACAGGTCGGATGCCGCGGCGAACACGTTCATCTTGTGGGTCGTGACCAGTGCGCCGCGGTGCTGCTCGTCATCGCGGATCTGCTCGACCATCGCGCGGTACACCGACGGGTCGGCATCCATCGGCAGGTCGTGGCCGACGAGGGTGCGCGTGGGCAGGCCGAGGATGTCGGCCCACAGCGGGAACACCTTCATGATCGACGACGAGCCGGTGGTGACACCGACGAAGCCCATGTAGTCATCGGGGCGGGTCATGCGCTGCTCCTTACGGGGTGGGTGGGCGCCTCGCCGCGCAGCACGGCGATGACGTCGTCGAGCGACAGGCGGCCCATGTTGTCGACGGCCTGCGTGGTCTGCGCGGCCAGATGCGGGGTGACGATCACCCGGTCGGCGAGGTCGTCGGCGAGCAGGGGGCTCGCGCTCGCCGCCGTGTCGCCGTCGAGGGTGTCGGCGGCGAAGGCGGTGAGGATGCCGTCGCGCAGCGCGCCGGCGATCGCCGCCTCGTCGACGAGGTCGGGGCGGGCGGTGTTCACCAGCACGGTGCCGGGACGGATGCTCGCGACCCGTGCCGCGTCGACCAGCCGCTGCCCGCCGGGGGCGTGCAGCGTGATCACGTCGGCGGTGCGGAACAGCTCGTCGAGGTCGGTGGGTTCGGCGCCGGCATCCCGCATCCGCTCCTCGGGGAGGAATGGGTCGGACGCGAGGATGCGGCAGCCGAAGCCGCTGAGGCGGCGCGCGACGCCCTGCCCGATGCGGCCGAACCCGACGACGCCGACGGTCGCCGCGCCGAGCTCGCGCCCGCGGCGCACGCTCCAGTCGCCCGCCCGCACCCGGCGGTCGCCGTCGGGGATGGTGCGCAGCGCCGCGAGCATGAGGCCCACGGCGTGGTCGGCGACGGCATCGGCGTTCGCGCCGGGGGTGTTCGTCACGAGGATGCCGCGGGCGACCGCTGCTTCGAGGTCGACGGCTTCGTAGCCGACGCCGTAGCGGGCCACGATCGTCAGCGACGGCGCCGCGGCGAGGTGCGCGTCGGTGACCGGGCCGGTGCCGGCGATCCACGCGTCGGCGCGCTGCAGCAGGGGGCGCAGCTCGTCGAGGTCGTGGTGGGCGGGGCCGCGCACGATCTCATGCCCGGCGTCGGCGGCACGCGCCACGAGGTCGAGGTCGCCGTCCGAGAAGGAGCGGCTGGTGACGAGGATCACGGCCATCAGCGGGTGCCCTCCTGCGCGCGCGGGGCACCGGCGAACCAGGGCTTGAGCGCCTCGTAGGCGTCGGTGAAGCGGGCGTGCCGCTCGGCGTAGACCGCGTGGCGGGCGGCATCCGGAGTGAACTCGGCGGTCACCTCGCTGAGCGCGCGGGCAGCCGAGAACTCGGCGAGGTCGAGGCCGACGGCGGCCGTGACGGCCGCCCCCAGACTGTTGGCCTCTTCGACGACCGTGCGCCTGCGCACCGGCACGCCCCAGACGTCGGCGAGCACCGACAGATAGGCGTCGCTCTGCGCGCCGCCGCCGACCGCGTCGATGCGGTCGATCACCGCGCCCGACTCGCGGAACGCCCGGATGCAGCTGAGCAGGTTGAACGCGGTGCCCTCGAGCACGGCGCGCACGAGGTGCGCGCGGGTGTGGTGCCTGCCGAGGCCGACGAACGCGCCGCGAGCATCCGGGTCCCAGATGGGGGAGCGCTCGCCGAGCAGGTACGGCAGGAAGTAGAGGTCTTCGGTGTCGATGCCGTCCGCCGCCTCGGCCGTGAGCCGCCCGGTCTCGGGGCGCGACGGGTCGGGGGAGAGCGCCTCGGCGATCCACTGCACGGATGCTCCGCCGGCCTGCATCGTCGCCGTGGGCACGAACGATCCGGGTACGACGTTGTCGAAGGTGAAGGTCCGTAGCTGCGGGTCGGGGAGCGGAGCATCCGCCGCGAACGAGATCCAAGAGCTGGTGCCGAGGCACACGTACGCGCCGTCCTCGGGGGCGACGATGCCCGAACCGACGGCGGCCATCGGGCCGTCGCCGCCGCCCATCACGACGCGCACGTCTGTGGTGAGGCCGAGCGCCTCGGCGGCGGACGCGGTGAGCGTGCCGGCGATCGCGGTGGAGTCGAGGATCTCGGGGAACAGTGCCGGGTCGAGCCGCGCGGCGCCGAGCACCTCGTCCGACCAGGTGCCGGCCTGCTGATCGTAGGCGTTCGTGCCCGAGGCATCCGAACGGTCGGTCGCGAGACGACCGGTGAGGCGCAGCACGATGAAGTCCTTCGCGACGCAGACGCGGCGCACCCGCGCCCAGATGTCGGGCTCGTTGTCGCGCACCCACATGATCTTCGCGAGCGAGTAGGTGGGGTTCAGGCGGTGTCCGAGCAGGCGGTAGGCGTGCTCGGAGCCGAGCGCCGCCTCGAGCTCGCGCACCTGCGCAGCGGCGCGGGTGTCGGCCCAGATGATCGCCGGACGGGTGGGCGCTCCGTCGGCATCGAGCAGCACCGCGCCCATCATCTGGCCGCTCACGACGAGCCCGGCCACGTCGGAGGCGGCGGTCTCAGTGCGCGCGAGCAGATCGCGGGTGGCGGTGACGACGGCATCCCACCAGTCCTGCGGGTTCTGCTCGGCGAAGCCGCCGGCCGCGAAGCGGGCCGGATACGGCACGGTGACGGATGCCACGGGGCGGCCGTCGTCGTGATGCAGGGACGCCTTGTTGCCGGTCGTGCCCAGGTCGTGCGCGATGATCACAGATCCATCCCTGTCCGGTTTCGGGTTTCGAGGTGTTTCGGAGTATACCTGTAATTACAAGTTACGAGGAGGCAATCGTGAGCACCCCCAAAGCCGTCGACACCCCGGTCGTCCTGGAGATCTCGCCGAACGGCGGCATCGAGGGGCGCAGCCGGCGCTACGAGAAGTTCCTCGGCGACATGGCCGGCGTGTACCGCGACGACGCCGCCTGGCAGGCCGCCGTCGCCGCGCGCGGCGGCGACGAGCTGATCTACTGGGTCGACGACCACCGCTACCAGGAGGGTCCAGGCGCCCTCATCGTCGGCACGAGCACGCTGCTGCCCGGTCGCTACGGCGAGGAGTTCGCGGTGACCCGCGGGCACATCCACGCGATCAGCGACCGCGCCGAGCTGTACCACTGCCTGAGCGGGCACGGCGTCATGCTGCTCGAGACGCTCGACGGCCAGTCGGCCGCGATCGAGCTCACCCCCGGCAAGGCCGTCAACGTTCCTGGTCACTGGATCCACCGCAGCGTGAACGTCGGCGACGAGCCGTTCGTGACGCTGTTCTGCTACGCCGCGGACGCCGGACAGGACTACGGCGTGATCGCCGAGGCCGGCGGCATGAAGAACCTCGTCGTCGCGGACGGCGACGGCTGGACGCTCGCGCCCAACCCGGATCACCGCGGGTACAGGGGCGGCTCCGAGACGAGTGAGAGCGACTCATGACCATCCGGTGCGGCCGCGGCGCAGATCCGGCGCAGTGTCTGCGGTGAGATGCGCGTCCGGCCGGAATTCTCCGGCCGGGCGATAGCCGCGATGGTCGATCGCCCGCACCCCGTGCGGCGGGCGATCTCGCGTATGGAGCAGCCGTCGGCGAGCCAGGCCTCGATCCGCCGCTTCGCGAACCCCGCGTCGACGTGCTCCTGCTTCGGCATCTTGCCTTTTGTGCTGCGCAGTTGCAGGCGGTACTCGCGACGAGCCTGCGTGCACGTCCGACCCTGCTCATCTCCCGGGCACAGTTGCGGATCGCGGCAGCCGAGCAGGTACATGGCGGACGTGCCGTGCATGCTCTGCGCATCAGGGGCGTTCCGGCGCCGTTGGGACCAGCTTCGGACGTACTGCGCACGCGCATCGGCACAGGTCGGAGAACCCGTTCGCCAGTTGGGACACGCGTACGGGGAGCGGCAGCCGCGGCGGTATCCCCACGAGGTGCCATGGACCTCCGAGGCATCGCGCCCGGAGCCGGTCGTCGCGTCGGGTGCTTCATGCCGGGGCAGCGGCACGTCGGCGGGAAGCCGCGCGAGCATGAAGTCGCCGCGGCGCCGCTGAGCCGCCTCGACGCAGGTCAGAAGCGCGCTGGCGGCATCATGAGCACACCCGCCCTTCGAGCGGCATCCGGCGTCGTAGCCGGCGGGACTTCCGTGGGGCGGCGGATTCGTCCTGCTCACGCGCTCTACTCCACGCGCGGTCTGATGACGATGTCGGTGACCTGCGCATCGGGCGTGGCATCTACGATGAGGCGCACCGTGGCGGCCACCGACTCTGGCCGGATGTACTTCTCCGACTCGTACTCGCGATCCGCCTTGCGCAGATCCCCGGCAAGCATCGGTGTGTCGGTGGGACCAGGGTGGACGGTCGCGATGCTCACGCCGTTCTCGCGTTCCTCCCCGCGAAGCCCGTCGGCCAGCGCCTTCAGCGCGAACTTCGTCGCGGAGTACAGCGTGTGCGATGGGTAGGACCGCAGTCCAGCGCCGGAATTGATGAACACGACCTTGCCCTGCGCCGCCCGCAGCTGCGGCAGCGCATACCGGGTGACCTCGGCCGGCACCACGACGTTGATGTCCAGCTGTCGGCGCCACTCGGCGGCATCGGCCTCCTCCACCCGGAATCGATCGCTGACGGCGGCAGAGTGCACGATCACGTCCAGCCGGGGCAGTATCGAGATATACGCCTCCATCGACGGCAGATCCAGCAGATCGAGCGAAACGCCCTCGATCCCGGGTACCTGGGAGATCCGTGACAGCGTTCCGGCATTGCGTCCGACGGCGAGGACCCGGTGGTCGGTGGCCAGCCGGCGCGCGATCTCCCCGCCGATCCCGCCAGTGGCTCCGGTGACCAGGGCGACCGGTCGGTCATCGTGTGCGGTCATGGCCATCCCCTCAGACCAGCTCTGCGATTGCGGCGCGGATGCTGTCGATTGCGTCCTGGATGATCTCCTCGCTCGTCGCGAACGAGATCCGGAAGTACGGCGAGAGGCCGTAGGCGGCGCCGTGCACCACCGCGACCTTCGCGCGGTCGAGCAGGTGGAGCGTCAGAGCCTCATCCGAGTCGATCTTCGTTCCGTTCGGAGCGGTGCGCCCCATCACGCCGGCGCAGTTCACGTAGACGTAGAACGCTCCGTCCGGGGAAGTGCAGCTCAGGCCGGGGATGCTGTTGAAACCCTCGACAGCGAGGTCGCGGCGACGCCGATAGACCTCGACGGATTCGGCGACGAAGGACTGGTCGCCGGTGAGCGCCTCGACAGCGGCGGCCTGACTCACCGACGCCGTACACGAGGAGATCTGCGACTGCAGCTTGTTCGCCGCGCCGATGATCTCCCGGGGGCCGGTGCCCCAGCCGATGCGCCAGCCGGTCATGGCGTACGTCTTCGAGACGCCGTTCACCGTGACGACGCGGTCGCGCAGATCAGGCGCCACCTCGATCAGGCTCGCGACTTGCCCCTGGCCGTAGTGCAGTTCGTCGTAGATCTCGTCGGTCAGCACGTTCACATGGGGGTGTTCCCGCAGCACATCCGCGAGGGCGGCGAGGTCGTCGTGGCCGTACACCGCTCCGGTGGGGTTGCTGGGTGTGTTGAGCACGAGCCACACGGTGCGATCGGTGATCGCGGTCCGCAGGGCATCGGGGGTGAGCAGGAACCCGTCCTGCTCGGACGTGGGGACGATCACCGGTTCGCCGCCGTTGGCCAGCACCATGTCGGGGTACGAGACCCAGTAGGGAGCGGGGATGATCACCTCGTCGCCGTCCTCGACGGTGGCCATGAACGCCAGGAAGATGACCTGCTTGCCGCCGCCGCCGACCGCCAGCTCGTCGGCGGAGTACTCCACACCGGTGCGCCGTGCGACCCGTGCGAGGATCGCGCGCTGCAGTTCCGGCGTCCCGTTGACCGGCGTGTACTTGGTGTCGCCTTCGCGCAGCGCCTGTTCGGCTGCGCGCTTGATGTTCTCGGGGGTGTCGAAGTCCGGCTCACCGACAGTGAGGCTGAGCACGGGCACGCCCTGGGCGCGCAGGTCGCGGACGCGCTGTGCGGCCGCTCCGCTCGCTGACTCCTGGATCCGTTCGACGCGGTCGGCGATCTTCGTGGTGTTCATGACGTCCTCTTCGACATTGGAAGCGATGGTTGATGGGTGGGTCACTGGCGGTCGAAGGTCAGTCCGCCCGGAACCTGGAAGGTCGGCATCAGCTCGAGCAGGCCCACATTGACGTGGCGCGGCATCCTCAGAGCGAACATGATCGCATCGGTGACGTCCTGCGTCGTCAGCGACTCGTAACCCTCGAAGTACTCCTTGTGCGCCGCGGCGATCGCCTCTGGCGTGCCACCGAGGTTGCGGCCGAAGATCTCTGTCTCGACGCGGCCGGGTGAGACCTCGGTGACCCGGATGCGCTTGCCGAGCGTATCGTTGCGGATCTGCCGCGAAAGCTGATGGATCGCAGCCTTGGTCGCGTGGTACGCGGTGTGGCCGAAGAAGTTGTAGTGTGCGGCGATCGAGCTGATGTTGACGATGTGCCCGCTGTTACGCTCGACCATGCCGGGCAGCGCCAGACGCACGAGGTGGAGAACGGCCGTGAGGTTGATGTCGACGAGGGCGTCGAGATCGTCGCGCGAGGAGTCGAGGATGTTGCCCATCCGGGAGACGCCGGCGATGTTGGCGAGGATGTCGATCTCCAGGGAGGGGATGAGCTCCTCGAGCTGCGCGGTGTCGCCCAGGTCGAGCGCGTGCGGGATCGCCCCCGTCCGCTCGGCCAGCTGCTCGAGTCTTTCGGCATCGCGAGCGATCGCATGCACTTCGACGCCCTCTGCGGTGAGACGCTCGACGAGCTTCGCGCCGATGCCCGTCGACGCTCCGGTGACGAGGGCCTTCCCATATTCGCTGATCGTCATCTGTCCTCCCGCAAGGTCGTGTCGGCTGCGATGCCGATGCGGCGCTGATATCCGCGTTCGTCGTCAACGCTATGGCGACGGTGCGTGCTACGGGGAATTCGGGTCATCGGCGATCTGCATGACGCCATATCGGATTGAACCGACGCACCCGCGGGCACGCGGCGCGCGACACAATGGCGGAAGGAGCCGCATCGGATGCGGCGGAGGGAGGGGGCCCGTGAACGTCGCTGTGCTCGGCCTGGGGCCGATGGGGATCGGCATCACCCGCAATCTGGCAGAGGCGGGATCGCAGCCGATCGTGTGGAACCGCACCGATCCCCGCGGCAAGTCGATCCCGCGCTCCGGGGTGCGAATAGTGGCGACGCCGGGTGACGCGGCAGCCGCAACGGTGCTTTCCGTGCTGCCGGACGTGGATCAGTTCCGCGCGGTCACGGGACCGGAAGTCTGGGCGCGCTGGCATCGAGAAGGCGTTGAGCGCGTCATCGTGATGAGCACGACGTCGCCGTCGCGGATCCGCGACCTCGAGAGCGAACTCGCCCCATTCTCGATCGCCGTCGCGGATGCCGCGATGAGTGGCGGGGAGGCCGGGGCTCTGGCCGGGACGATGAGCATCATGGTGGGTGCACGACTGCCGGACTGGCGCGCCATCGAGCCGATCCTGAACACGATCGGCTCGGTCGTGCAGCGATTCGGCGATCCGGGCGCGGGCAGCGTCGCAAAGCTCTGCAATCAGGTCGTCGTCGCCGGGACCCTCGGCGCACTCGCCGAGGCGCTCGCGCTTGCAGAGCGCGCCGACATCGACCGCTCGGCGCTGTGCAACATCTTCGCCGGCGGACTCGCCTCCAGTGCCCTGCTCGCTGCGAAGCGCGAGCGCTTGCTGAGCCATCAGTACACGCCCAGCGGTAGCGCGGTCAATCAGCTGAAGGACCTCCGTTACGTCGCAAGTCTCGCCGGCGAACTCGGTGCCGCTGTGCCGATCACCGACGTCCTGGCGGACCTGTTCGCCGCAGTCGTCGAGGACGGCCGTGGTGACGAGGACCACTCGGTCGTCATCGAGCAGCTTCGCCGACCGCCGCGCTGAACGGCGCCTGGGCTGCGCGTCGGCGATGCGCCGTGCGGCCGCTCAGAGCTTCACGGAGTCTTCGAGCCAGCTGCTGCGGGCAGCGAGCAGCCCCAGCCCGGTGCCGATCAGGGCGACGACGACGAGCATGAGCAGTGCGGCGTTCCACCCTCCGGTCGCCGCATGCAGCAGCCCCAGGACGAGCGGGCCGGTCGCCGCGACCAGGTAGCCGGCGCTCTGGACGACGGTGCTCAGGGCGACCGATCCGCGCATCGTGCGCGTGCGCAAATTGATGAGCACCAACGACAGCGGGAACATCAGCTGCCCGGCTCCTCCCAGCACCGCCCATATCCAGATGCCGTCCTGCGGGGCGATCAGCATCCCGCAGAACGCGATGGCGAACATCGCGCCGCCCCCGAGAACGCAGCTGCCGACGGCGCGGTACCGTGCGACGATGGCCGGCAGGACGAAGCTGGCCGGCGCGCCCATCGCCGCGTAGACTGCCAGTGCCATTCCGATCGACCCGGCATCGAGTGCCGTGGTGTCGGCGAGCAGGAGCGGATACCAGGCGAAGATCGCGTACGCGATGAACCCGGCGGTCGCGCACAGCGCCGTCACCCCCCACGTGATCGGTGATCGCGCGAGGGCAGGGGAGAAGACGGGACTGCGGGGATGAGCCCCCGCCTCGTCCGACGCGCCGCGGGCGACGAGGATCCAGGGGACCAGGGCAGCCACGGCGAGCGCGCACCAGACGAGCAGCGCCGCGCGCCATCCCCATACGTGCGCCAGAGGCACCACCGTCAGCGGCGGGAGGAACGTTCCCACCGCCATCAGCGTCGTGTACAGCGACGTGATCGGTCCGATCCGATCCGAGAAGTGCTTCTTCACCAGCGGGGGCAGAAGCACGTTGAGCACGCCGATGCAGAGGAAAGCCGTGGTGCTCCCGATGATCAGCCAGGAGTCGTCGGGGGCCAGTCCGCGCACGGCGAGTCCTAGCGCGAGAGCGCCGAGGGATGCGACCGCGGCCCGATCGACCCCGACGGCGTTGGCGATCGCCGGGGTGATCAGGGCGCCGGCCGCGAAGCACAGCGGCGGCAGCATCCCGAGCACGATGATGGCGGCCGTCGACAGCGGCACGTCGCGGACGACGAAGTCGATGATGGGCGAGAGCGAGGCGACAGCCGTCCGCAGATTCAGTGCGGCCAGCGCGATGCCGATGGCGGCCGCGCTGCGCGGGGGCGTGACGATGTGATCCTCCGGTTCTGCACATGAGCGTGCGCCGGGTCGGAGCGGTCCGACCCGGCGCACGCGGCGGTTGTCGTCTCGACTACTGCGAGATGATGTCCTTCTTCCAGATCTCGGTCCACGAGTCACGGACGGACGCGAGGAACTCGGTCTCAAGCGGCAGGATCTCGATCGAGCCGTCGGTGGCGACGATGCGCTCCGCCGTCTCGGCCGGGATGTCGACATCGACCGACGGTGCGTAGTAGAGCGCTTCGGCGAAGGCGAGCTGGGCTTCCTCCGACAGCGTGTAGTCGACGAATGCCTGTGCGGCCGCCTCGTTCGGAGCGTTCTCGACGAGGTTGACGGTGTTCAGCTGGTAGATCGTACCCTCCTCGGGGAACGCGATGCCGAGCTTTCCGTCGCTCTCGTCGGCGTAGTACTGTCCGCGGGCGTTCTGGCCGACGCCGATGACCGTCTGACCCGTGATGATGCTCTGCCACTCATCGGGGTTCGGGGCGAAGGTCTGCACGTTCGGAGCCAGCTCCTTGAGTTTCGCGACGCCCTCGTCGACGCTCTGCGTGTAGTCCTCCCCTTCGAGCGTGGACGCCACTGCGGTCACAGCGAGGCCGAGCAGCGAGGGCGGCGCCATCAGGTTGACTTTGCCCTTCCAGTCGTCGTTCCACAGCTCCTCCCAGCTGGTCGGCGCCTCGTCGAACACGGTCGTGTCATAGAGGATGCCGATGCCGTCGAGGTGAACGACCGGGCCGAAGCCGTCAGGGTCGAGGAACTCGTCCTTCACGTTCGCGAGGTTCGGGATCTCGTCCTCAGTGAGTTCTGCGAACAGGCCCTGGTCGTTTCCGCTCTTGGCGACGGACTGGTCCATGAGTGCGACATCGGTGCCGGGGTTGGACTGCTGGCTCTGCAGTGCGCTGAGCATCTCGGCGGAGGAGCGCTTCGCGACGTAGTTGATCGTCACGCCGGGGTTCGCCT
This sequence comes from Microbacterium sp. YJN-G, assembly GCF_015040615.1. Classification (NCBI taxonomy): domain Bacteria; kingdom Bacillati; phylum Actinomycetota; class Actinomycetes; order Micrococcales; family Microbacteriaceae; genus Microbacterium; species Microbacterium sp. YJN-G. Next base: position 3,016,613 of record NZ_CP060402.1, on the reverse strand, counting down.
CCTGGAACGGCTGGATGACGGCCTCGGTGTAGCGCTCCTGCCAGATTCCCGAGTAGCCGATGACATTGACGGTGCCGGAGAGTCCGCCGTCGCCGTCCGCGCCGGTGCTGCCCCCGCCGGAGCAGGCGGCCAGGGTCATCAGCGCAGCGACGGCGCTCGTGGCCACGACCGCGCGGGCGGCCCTGTTCTTCTTGTTCGTCATTACTGTGCCTTTCTGGTGCTGTGTGTGAGGGGAGGGTGCCGCGGCGCGAGAGGACGGGCGCCCCGGGAGCTCATCCACCGATGATCTCCCGCTTCCAGATGTCGGTCCACTCGTCGCGGGCCGTCTGGAGGAAGTCGTTGTCGAGGTCGATGATCTTCAGCGAGCCGTCGGTGGGGACGACCCGATCGGCGACGTCGGCCGGCAGGTCGACATCGACGGCCGGCGCGTAGAACAACCGCTCGGCGAAAGCTGCCTGCGCCTCGGGCGTGAGCGCGTAGTCGATCAGCGCCTTGGCGGCCTCGGAGTTCGGTGCGCCCTCCACGAGGTTGATCGTGTTGATCTGGTAGGTCGTCCCCTCCTCCGGGAACACGATGCCCAGCTTCCCGTCGACCTGGTCGGTGTAGTACTGCGCGCGGGCACTCGGACCCATGCCCATGATCGTCTGGCCGCTGATGATGTTCTGGTACTCGTCGGGGTTCGGCGCCCAGGTCTGCACGCTCGGCGCGAGCTCCTGCAGCTCGGCGACCGCCTTGTCGATGGATTCGGTATAGTCCTCTCCCTTCATCTCGGAGGTGATTGCCGTCAGGGCGACGCCGCCGAGGGCCGGGGGAGCGGTGATGTTGAGCTGACCCTTGTAGTCCGAATTCCACAGCTCGGTCCAGCTGTCCGGGGCGGTGTCGATGCGTTCGGTGTCATACAGCAGCGCGATCGCATCGAGCATGACATAGGGGCCGTAGCCTTCGGGGTCCAGGAACTCGTCCTTGACGTTCGCGAGATTCGGCACTTCCGACTCGTCGAACTTCTGGAACAGCCCCTGCGCGTTCGCCGAGGCCGAGACCGTGCTGTCCATGATGGCCACATCGGTGGCGGGCCGGTCCTTCTCAGCCTGCAGGGCGCTGAGCATCTCGGCCGAGGTGCGCTTGGAGAGGTAGTTGACCGTGACTCCGGGGTTCTCCTCGAGGAACGGGTCGAGTACGGCTTCCTGATACGCTTCCTGCCAGATGCTGGTGTAGGACATCAGGCTGATCGTGCCGCTGATGCCTTCACCATCGGATGCTTCGGGGGCCGTGCCGGCGCAAGCGCTCACGGCGAGGGCGGATGCTGCGATCGCGGCGACCGCTGACCATCGGATGCTGGTGCTCTTCATTGTCGTGCTCACTCTCCGCTGGGGTGGATGGGCGACGGCGGTAAACAGAAGCTCAGAGATCGGGCTTCGTCATGTCCGACATCGTTGTGGGATGATGAGAGATTCTCAGATTATATAGAATATCTAGAAATGGTGCCCGTGTCCATCATTCGAGTTCGCTCAGGTCGTCGATCGCCGTGATCTCCTCGGGTGACAGGTCGAAGCCGATGTCCAGGTTCTCGGCCATGCGCTCTCGATGTGCGGACTTCGGCACGATCGCCACGCCGTGCTGCACGTTCCACTTGACGATGACCTGGCGCGTCGAGGCGCGGTGGCGGGCTGCGATCTCGACCAGAACAGGGTCATCGAGGCGAGCACTCCGGAACGGGCTGTGGGCCCCGAGCGTGATCGCGCGGTGCGCGCACCCGGCTGCGAGCCGTTCGCTGTAGTGGACGGGGCTCCACTGCACCTGGTTCACCGCAGGGTATTCGCCGGTCTCGCGCTCGAGCTCGTCGAGGAGCTTCAGCGAGTAGTTGCTCACGCCGATCGCGCGCACCATGCCCTCGTCGCGCAGCGCCAGCATCCGCTTCCAGGTTCCGACGCCGGCGCTGCCCCCAGGGGGCCAGTGGATCAGCCAGAGATCGAGGTGGTCCGTGCCGAACAGCGCGAGACTCTCCTCCAGCGTCTGACGCTCCAGGCCAACGCAGTCGGGCGGCAGCTTGGAAGTGAGGAACAGCTCGGAGCGCGCGATGCCGGAGCGGCGGATGCCGTCGCCCACGGCGTCCTGATTGCGATAGCGCGTAGCGGTGTCGACGCTGCGGAATCCCACATCGATCGCGGTGGCGACGGCGGCGGCGGCATCCTCACCGCGAAGCGGGTGAGTGCCGAAGCCGACGAGCGGCATGCTCACGCCGCCCGGCAGCTCTGCCGTGGGGACGTCGGCGGTGATTGCGGAGGTCATCTGATGCTCCTTCGAAGCTCGGTCAGTACAACTCGATGAGGCGCAGCGGGACGACGGCGTCCAGCCGTTCGGCACCCGCGTCCGTCACGAGGACGGTGCTCTGGAAGAAGACGCCCGGTGCGCCGGCGTCGCCCGGGGCGAACGCTCGCAGAGTCAGCGCCATGCGCTGCTGCAGCTCCTCGCCGGCATCCGCGGCGACGAGCGTCTCACCGGGTCCGGTGCCGACCGAGAACCCGACGAGGGTGCCCTCGCCTTCGGACGCGGTGGTGAACGCGCGATGCACGGCATCGCCGGGCACGCCGGGCGCTATCGCGTCGAGCGCCGACTGGATGCCGCGCGAAAGACGCTCGGCACGGCGGCGCACCTGCGCAGACGGCTCCTGAAGCACGATCGTCGTGCCAGCGCCCCCCGTGTAGCACTGCGACAGCGGGTGCACCTGGAACGGCAGCGTCGCGCTGCGATCCAGCACCCCGGTCTCCGGACGCCGGTCCAGCAGCCCCACGACCGCGTCGTGCGGGAAGTGCACCGTCTCCTGCGTGTCGCCGCGCTCAGAGAGCGACCACCATCCGGCCCCGCCCGCGCCGCGCACCGAACGATCCACATTGCGCACGATCTCGTAGGCGCGCAGCTCGGCATGCATCCGATCAACCGTCGCCGTGTACGCGATCTCCGCGAGCACGGCCGCGGCGCGCAGGCGGTCGATCTCATCGTCGTCCTTGATCCGCATGGCGTCCGCGACGACATCGCCGGCGGGGACGATCGTGCCGGGCGGATACGACAGGCCGAACAGGCCGAAGCTCCCGGCCGGCACGATCTCCGGCCGCTCCACGCCGACGCGCACGCCACCGGTCGAGCGTCGTACGGCGCTGGACAGGGTTCCGGCGAACGCCGTCTTCTCGGAGCCCTGCGTCCACAGTGCCCGCTCGCCGTCGTAGCCGGCGGCGTCGAGCGAGATCGCGTCGGCATCGGAGGCGACGAACACGATGCCGCCGTCTTCGCGGAGAACGATCGCCGTGCCGTGGCGCGCGAAGGAGCGGATGTCGACGTCGCTCAGGTAGGCGACTGCGGCCGGGGAGTCGACGATCAGCGCATCGAGTCCGCGTCCTGCCAGCAGCGCGGCCAGGCGTTCCCGGCGGTGTCGCGCCTGTTCGCGGGTTCCGGCCGTTGCTGTGCTCGTGGTGCCGGTCATCTCATGCCTCCACCGTCAGGCCCTTGGCCTCGAGCTTCTCGAGCAGTCCGTGCAGCTCGATCACGGAGCCCTCCTGCGCGCGGTGACGGTCGCGAAGCTGCGCCTCATGGTCCTCGCGCTCCTGGCAGAGACGGATGACCTCCTCCGCCTCATCGGGCTTGACGAGTACGATGCCGTCGGCGTCACCGCGGAGGATGTCGCCCGGCTCGACGACCTGGCCGCCGACCGAGAGCGTGTGGTTGACCAGGCCGAGGGTCTCCTTCACGGTGCCCTCGATGCACACGCTCCCGGAGAACACCGGGAAGCCGAGCTCGCGCAGGTCGGCACTGTCGCGGACCCCGGAGTCGGTGACGAACGCGGCCACGCCCTTCGAGGACGCTGCGGTGGCCAGCACGTCGCCGAACGAGCCGGACTGCTCGAGCTGACCGGCGTTGACGATGATGACGTCGCCCGCCTCGGCATAGCTGATCGCGACCTGGACCATGATGTTGTCGCCGGGGTGCGAGAGGACGGTGATGGCGGGGCCGCAGAAGGACATCGCGTCGTCGACCGGCTTGATCCGGTGCGAAAGGGCTCCCTTGCGGCCCTGGGCCTCGTGGATGGTCGCGGACGAGAATGCGGCGAGCCCGTCGATGAGCTTCGGGTCGGGGCGGGTGACGGATGTGCGGACGTGGACCATGTTTCTGCTTTCTCTCGGTGATGCGGGCGGATGCCGGTCAGGCGGCCAGCCGGTGGACGGGGCCCGATGCGGCGCTCACGCCGTGGACGTGAAGGAGGTCGAGGCATATGCGTCGCAGCTCCTGTAGGCGCGCGTGACGTTGAAGGTGCCGGTCGCGGGCCTCTTCGAGACTGACCCGGCGGAACCGCAGATGCTGGCCGGGCTGGATCTGCGCGATGGCGTCGAGGCCGACCGCCGTGACGACCGCGAGGACCGGGTAGCCAGCGGTCACACCGCGGCCGCGATGCAGCACGAGCAGCCCGTCGGAAGAGGGCACCTCGATCGCGCCGACCGGCACGCCGCGGGAGAGCACTTCGCTGGCCGTCTGCCGACGGGGCAGCTCGCCGCTCAGGCGCAGCCCGACATGGTTGCTGCGCGGGCTGACCTCGTAGTCGCCGTGGAACAGCAGTTCTGCGGAATCGCCGAACTCGGCGTAGTCGGGGCCGTCGGTGACATCGATGAGGGGGGATGCCGGGAACCGCGGACGATCGATGGTCAGGCGCATGAGCGGGAGCTGGAAGACCGGATGCCTCAGCGAGGGCGTCGGTAGGGGGCCGTCCAGACGCTGACCGGCGTTCAGCCGTGTGCCGAACCCGATCATGCTGTCGGGCGCACAACTGCCGAGCAGCATCGGCACATCGAAGCCGCCGCGCACTGCGACGTACTTGCGCAGTCCTCGAAGGCTCGTGCCGATCTCGACGGTCTGCCCGGCCAGAGCGCTGACCGGCAGCCACATCGGCGCCTCGCGCCCGTCGATCCGCACCACGCAGTCCGCGCCGGTGACGGCCAGGAGCAGGTCGTGCTCGGCGACGAATGACAGCCCGGTGTGCAGCACGTCCAGAAGGGGAAGGCCGGGGTCGTTTCCGACGAGGGCGTTGGCCGTTTGTGCGGAGTGCTGGTCGAGGGCGCCGTTGACGGAGAGCCCACGGCTCGGGCCCGCGAACCGACCGAGGTCGGTCACCCAGGTGTGTCCGGGATCGAGGATCAGCATGCTTCGGCCAACTCGTGCAGGTGAACGCCACGGTAGTCGTCCCAGTCATCGGGCTGGACCTCGCGGAAGCGGATCACGTCACCGGGACGGTAGGGGATCAGATCCGCGCTGCTGAGATCCATGATCTCAACAGGGCTCAGCCCGATCAGCCGCCATCCGCTCGGGGCGCGGACGGGGCCGATGACCCCCTGGCGCCCGGCCACTGAGATCGCATTCGGAGGCACCTCGAGGCGCGGGTCCGGCAGGCGCGGGATCGGTGCACTGAACGAGGGCCCGTCGATCATGCAGGAGGCGGCGGGGCCGCCGAGACACCGCACGACGCGTTCTTCGCCGGTGTGCAGCTCGATGACCTCGCGCTCCGAGATCCCGAGGAACTCTGCCACATAGCCGAGGTCGGGCCCGTGGTCGCCGCCATAGACGACCGGCAGCGTGAATCGTCGCGGCGCATGCACCGCCTCTTCCTGCTCGATGAGGGCTGCGACTTCGATCAAGGGGGTCAACGCGGCTGCGGTCATCCGCACCGGATCGAACTCGATCAACAGCGAGTCGTAGGTCGGTACGCCGCCGAAGACACCGTCGACCGGGTGCTCCTGCAGCCAGTCCGCCAGTGCGTGCACGGCATGCCAGCGCGCCTCGGCGTCCGCGTGCACCGCCGTCACGCGTACGGCGCCTTCTCCGCAGGGGGCGAGCAGGATCTCGGACATGCGAGCGGTCAGCTTCCCAGGGTCTCGTGGATCGGTGCGATCGTGACTCCGGCGCCCTCGAGCTCGGCGCGGATGCGTCGCGCCAGCGCGACGGCATCCGGTCCGTCGCCGTGCAGCAGCACGGTGTCGCAGGAGATCGGCAGCTCCACGCCGCCGCGGCTGACGATCGTGCCCTCGGTCACCATGCGCACCGTCCGACTGGCGATCTCGTCGGGGTCGTGCAGCACGGCGCCGGGGATCGTCCGCGGGGTGAGCGTTCCGTCATCCTCGTAGCTGCGGTCGACCGCGCCGACCATCGCGATGCGCAGCCCGAGCTCCTCGGCGACGGGTACGACCTCGCCGGCCTGGGTGAACAGGATGATGCGAGGATCGAACCCGTGGACGGCCTCGGCCATCGCCCTGGCGTAATCCGGACGAGTGATGACCAGGTTGCCCAGCCGGCCGTGCGGGCACAGATGCGTGACGCGGGTGCCGTGCGCCTGAGCGAAGGCGGACAACGCGCCGAGCTGATAGAGGATGTCGGTTCGAACCTCATCGGGTTCGAGCTCCATGGTCCGGCGACCGAAGCCGACGAGGTCGGGGAAGCTCGGGTGGGCGCCGATGCCGACTCCGCGTGCGCGGCATTCGCCCACGGTCCGGTCCATCACGCGCGGGTCGCCGGCGTGGAATCCGCAGGCGATGTTGGCGGAGCTGACGATATCGAGGAGCGCGTCGTCGTCGCCCATCGTGTAGGCGCCGAAGCTCTCACCCATGTCTGCCACGAGATCGACCGTGATGGCCATGCTTCGTCTCCTCTCCGTTGATGCGGTCAAGTGGATCGGCATCGATCCGGCTTGGTACTCTCCACCTCACGGTATGGATCGCACTCCGCCATGCGCTAATACCCAGATCCGATGCAGGCATACGATTCCCTTATCGAGCCGGGAGAGAGAAGGTCGCGACATGGAGACCCGAAGGCTGCAGTACTTCGTGACGATCGTCGACTGCGGCACGATCACGCGTGCAGCCGAGATCCTGCACATCGCTCAGCCCGCGCTGAGCCAGCACGTGGCGGCGTTGGAGACCGAGTTCGGGCAGCAGCTGCTCGTGCGCAGCAGGAAGGGCATCTCGACCACAGCAGCGGGGCGGTCCCTGTACCGGTACGCACAGGGCATCCTCCGCCTGGAGGAGTCGGCGCGCCACGACATCGCGAGTGACGTCGACAGCCCGACCGGTACGGTGTCGATCGCGCTCGCCCCGTACAGCACGTTCTCGATCCTCATGATCCCGATCGTGCAGATGATCCGCTCCAGGTATCCCGGCATCCTCGTGCGCATCGTCGAGACGCTCTCGGTGATCCACAGCCAGGCGATCCGGCTCGGGCAGATCGATGCCGGACTCATCTACGACCCCGGCATCGTGCGCGGCATCCGCTTCGAGCGGGTCTCGACCGAGGAGCTCTGCCTGGTGACGCCGGACGGCATGACCGTCGACGGTGCGACCGACGACGAGGTGCCGCTTTCGGCACTCGCCGACCTGGAGTTCGTCATGCCGCGTCCAGAGCACACCCTGCGCAAGCGCATGGAGAGCGCGATGTTCGATATCGGTCGAGAACTTCGCGTCGCGGTCGAGATCGAGCACACGTATCCGCTGGTGGATGCCGTCGAGCGCGGTCTCGGCGCGGCGATCCTGCCGAGGAAGACCGCTCATGCACTCTTCGAAGGCACGAACCGGACGATCCGCCGGGTGATCGACCCGGTGATCCCGGTGACGCTGTCGCTTGCGACAGCCGAGGATCAGGAGCTCTCACGTGCCGCCGAGGTCGTCATCGAGGTGCTTCGGGAGTACACCGTGCAGGGGCGCGGCAGCGCGCTGCTGCACGGTGAGGGCAACCGAACCACATGATTAGATATAAAATAGTTTCTGCACGAGTGCGGCACCGAGGCTGCACCGGGAGGAGCGCAGCATGACCTACAGGGTCGCCGTCACCCGCGGCTACGCCGAGGCGGATGGCACGACGATCTTCGGCGACATCGGCCTGGACCGGCTGACGCAGGGCGGACTCGAATGGTGCGTGCTCGACGAGCCCATGTCGCCGTTGCGGGCCCGGGAACTCGAAGGCTTCGACGCCGCGATCGTGCTGGGACCGGAGGAGTTCGACGCGTCGTCGATCCCGTCCGGCGGGCGGCTGAGACACGTCGCCCGATTCGGCGCCGGCTACGACGCCGTCGATGTCGCCGCGTGCACCGCGGCGGGAATCGTTCTGACGAACACGGCGGATGCGGTGCGCGAGCCCATGGCGCACACCGCGCTCGCGCTGCTTCTGGGACTCGCCCACAACATCCTCATCAAGGATCGACTCGTCAGAACAGGGCGCTGGGCGGAGCGCGCCGAGCACCGCGGCCGTGGGCTGCAGGGCGCGACGGTCGGCATCGTCGGTTTCGGCGGGGTCGGGCAGGCGGTGGCGCGACTCGTCGCAGCCCTCGGGGTGCGGGTCGTCGCGTACAACCGATCGGACCGATCCGCCGAGGCCGACGACATCGGTGTGGAGATGCTTCCGCTGGACGAGGTCATGGCCGCGAGTGACTATGCGATCGTGACGGTGTCGGCGAATCCCGAAACCCGCCACCTGATCGGCGACCGCGAACTCGGACTGCTCGGCCACGGCGGGCGGCTGATCAACATCGCGCGCGGTTCGGTGGTGGATGAGACCGCACTTATCCGCCGGCTCGAGGCGGGTGAACTCGCAGGTGCCGGGCTGGATGTGTTCGAGCAGGAGCCGGTCGATGGGCAGAACCCGCTCCTGGCGATGGATTCCGTGATCGTGGCACCGCATTCGCTGTGCTGGACCGACGGCTTCACGGCCGCGGTGTCCGCGAGCGTGATGCGGTCGGTGCTCGCCGTCGCGGCGGGTGAGACGCCGGAGACCGCCGTGAACGCGGTTCCGGCGCGGGCCGGTACGCTGTAGCCGTGGCTTCCACTTCCCTGCGGGACGCGCGGATGCGTCCGGTGCGCCGTTCGGGTCTGCGCGATGAGGTCTATCAGACCATCGGCGAGATGCTCATCGAGAACCGTCTGCCTCCCGGATCCCCGCTTCGAGTCGAAGCGCTCTCGGAGATGCTGGACGTCTCGCCCACGCCGGTGCGCGAGGCGCTCGTGCAGCTGGAGACGACGGGTCTGGTCGACTACGTCGCCAACAAGGGATACAGCGTGGCGCCGCTGCCGTCGGCGGAGGACATGCGTCTCATCATGGATGCGCGACTCGTCTTGGAACTCGCGGCCGCAGAACGGGCGGCCGAGCGGGAAGATCGCCGGTTCGCCGCCGAGCTGGGCGAACTGATCGACGGACAGCGGGCGGCGGGGGCGCGGATCGTCGGGGACGGCTCAGATGCCGATCGCGCCGCGATCCGCGAATATCTGCGGTTGGATCATGCGTTTCATGACACGATCTTCCGCGAAGCCGGCAATCCATATCTCGCGCGCCTCGCGCGCAGCATGGATGCCCAGTCTCAACGCGCGCGTCAGTCGTTCCTCCATGGTGTCGACGATGCATCGGATGCCGCCACCGAACACGAGCAGATCCGGAAGGCCATCGTCGACGGTGATGCGCCGGCGGCCGTCAGCGCGTCGCGCGCGCATCTCGAGCGCGTGCTGGCGAAGGCGTTGAGTCAGTTCTGACGATCTGATTCCGATCTGGAGCCAGATCGGAATCAGATGGCGGATCGGTCACCCGCAGACTGGAACTAGGATTAGATATAATATGTAAAACAAAGGAGTTCGATATGGCGTCCCGTGAAGAGCACTCGACCGCGATCGTGACCGGCGGCGGATCCGAGCGGGGAATCGGCCGCGCAACTGCGCGCCGACTCGCTCGCGACGGCTGGAGCGTCGGAATCGTCGACATGGACGGCGAGGCGGCTCGGCGCGTGGCCGCCGAGCTCGGTGACGAGTTCGGCGTGCAGGCGGTGGGGGAGCAGGCAGACGTCAGCTCCGAAGGCGACGTGGACCGTGCGGTCGCGGCGATCGAGGACGCCCTGCCGCCCGTCGAGGCCCTCGTCAATGCTGCCGGCATCAGTTCGCCGGTCCCGTTCCTGGAGACCGACCTCACGCTCTGGGAGCGCGTTCTGCGCATCAACGCGACCGGCACTTTCCTGGTGACCAAGCGGGTGATGCCCGGCTTCGTCGACCGCGGGTACGGCAGGGTGGTGAGCATCGGGTCGACGGCTGCACAGAACGGCGGAGGTACCTACAGCAAATCGGCGTACGCCGCGGCGAAGGGCGCGATCGAGTCCTTCAGCCGTGCCGTGGCGCTCGAGATGGCTCCTCGCGGCGTCACCGTCAACGTCGTCGCACCCGCGACGATCGACACAGACATCATGGGCGGCCGCATCACCGACGATCGCAAGCCCACTTTCCTCGCGCAGCTCCCCGTGGGCCGGATCGGCACCACCGACGAGGTCGCCGCACTGATCGAGTTCCTCATCGGATCGGACGCCGGATACATCACCGGCGCGACATACAACATCAACGGCGGGATCCGCATTGGCTGACACCACCGCGCCGCACATCCAGCATCCGATCGCGGCCGCCCTCCTGCAGTTCCGTCCGGCGGATGCCGAAGGCCCCCCGAATCATCGCCTCAGCCCGGATCACTGGCATCGGATGCTGCGGCCTGTCGTACAGAGCGGATACAGCGCGGTCGAGATCCCGAGCGCGTGGCTGCGCCTGGGTGACCTCGACGAGCGCGGTCTCGCCGACTTCCGTGCCACGATCGACGACCTCGGGCTGTCGGTGCCCGGAATCTCGGTGGTGCGCGAGAGCGTCATCCATCCGCACAACGCCGCGAGGAACATCGCCTTCTCGCACCGGACGATCGATGCCGCAGCCGCGCTCGGTGTGGACATCGTGTGCCTCGGTCTGCACGATCGACTCACCAGCGAGCAACAGCGTGCGCTCTGGTTCTGGACGGTGCCCGGCACGCCGTACCCGTCCGACCCGCATGTGCGACGCGCCGCCGTCGCGGCGTATCGCGAGCTGGCGGAGCACGCAGCCTCGGTCGGCGTGCGACTCTCGTTGGAGCTGTACGAGGACACGTTCCTCGGGACAGGCGACGACGCCGTGGCGTTCCTCGGCGAGATCGACCACGATGCCGTCGGGCTGAACCCGGACATCGGAAACCTCATCCGCAGGCAGGGCCCGATCGAGGACTGGCGAGATCTGCTGAGACTGACACTGCCGCACACGAACTACTGGCACGTGAAGAACTACATGCGGTTGGAGGACCCGGCTTCCGGCACGGTCCTCACCCACCCGACCGCCATCGAACTCGGCATCATCGATTATCGGGAGGCGTTGCAGATGGCGGCGGCCAACGGGTTCAACGGAGCATTCGTCGTGGAGCACTACGGCGGGGACGGACTGTCGGTCGGCGCGCGGAACGCCGACTACCTGCGGTCGGTCCTGGCGCAGACTGCACCGCAGGACGGGGATGCGGCATGAGCGCCGCGGAACTTCCCGATGAGCGCACGGCGATCGTCACCGGTGCAGCGTCAGAGCGCGGGATCGGTCGTGCGGTCGCGCATCGGCTCGCCCGCGAGGGGTGGGCGGTCGCCGTGATCGACCTCGACGCCGATGCCGCCGAACGTGTGGCGTCCGAGATCCACGACGTGCACGGCATCGCGGCGCGAGGGTATGGTCTCGACGTCACCGACCGTGCGGGAAGCGTCGGAGTCGTCGACCGCGTGACGGTCGACCTCCCGCAGCTCGTGGGCATCGTCAACAACGCCGGCATCAGCTCGCCCACCGCGTTCCTCGAGGTCTCGGAGGACGAGTGGCGGCGGATCATCGACGTCAACCTCAACGGCGCGTTCCATCTGACACAGGCTGCGGCGAAGATCATGGCCGCGAACCGCGTCGGCCGGATCGTCAACGTGTCCTCGGCATCAGCGCAGCGCGGCGGGGGCGTGTACGGCCGAGCCGCATACTCGGCATCCAAGGCCGCGCTGCTGGGTCTTGCCCGTACGCTCGCACGCGAACTCGGCCCGCACGGCATCACCGCGAACTCCGTCTCTCCCGGATCGATCGACACCGACATCATGGGAGGCAGGCTCGGCGAGGACCGGAAGGCCGTGCTGCTGAAGGAGCTGCCGGTGGGCCGGATCGGCACCGTCGACGATGTGGCAGGCGTCGTCGCCTTCCTGCTCGGGCCGGATGGCGGATACCTCACCGGTGTGACCTACGACGTGAACGGCGGCTCGCACATCGCGTGAGCGACGCCGCTCGGACGCAACCCCAGCAAAGGAAGAACATGACCGACGACTTCTCCGCCGATCTGAGCGGCCGCACAGCCGTTGTGACGGGGGCGAGCTCCGGTATCGGCGCAGCCATCGCCGAGCTGTTCCTCGCCAACGGCGCCACGGTGATCGGGCTGCAGCGCCGGCCCGACGACCGCCAGCACCCGCGCTATCGGTCCAGGGCGGTCGACCTCGGCGACACGGCGGGACTCGACGCCGTCGTCGCCGACGTGCTGGCCGAGAGCCGGGTGGACATCCTCGTGAACAACGCGGGTCTCAACATCCGGCATCCGTTCGAGGACTTCCCCGCCGAGGACTGGGATCGCGTGCTCGATGTGAACCTCACGGCGGTCGTCCGGCTCGCGCAGGGCTTCGGTCGGCCGATGCTCGAACGCGGCGACGGCATCGTCATCAACCTCGCATCGATGCTGTCGTTCTTCGGGGGGTTCACGGCGTCGGCGTACGCGGCCTCGAAGGGCGCCGTCGGACAGTTCACCAAGTCGCTCGCGAACGAGTGGGCCGGCCGCGGCGTGCGCGTGAACGCCATCGCTCCCGGCTTCATCGCCACGGAGATGAACACGGCGCTGATGGCGGACGAGACGCGTGACCGCCAGATCCGCGAACGGATACCCGCCGGGAGGTGGGGTGCTGCCGACGACATCGCCGGCGCTGCGCTGTTCCTCGCGTCCGGGGCGTCCAGGTATGTCCATGGGGCAGTGATCCCCGTCGATGGCGGGTATCTCGGGCGCTGAGCGGCCGCTACGAGCACAGAACGAGCAGAAGAGGATCGGCTATGAAGGCAGTTGTGGTTCACGCGGCAGGAGACCTGCGGGTCGACGAGCTCCCGGTTCCGGATCCGGGAGCCGGACAGGTGCGGGTGCGGATCGTCTACGGGGGCATCTGCGGCTCGGACCTGCACTATGCCCACTCGGGGCGCAACGGCGTCTACGAGGTGGTCGAACCCCTCACCCTCGGCCACGAGGTGGTCGGCGTCGTGGACCGGGCAGGACCAGGCGTCGACGTCGCAGCCGGCATGCCCGTCGCGATTCATCCGGCCACGCCGACGCCGGCGGTCGGTGCTGCGCGCGGCTCCGGTCTCAATCTCGCCGTGGGCGGAACCTATCTCGGCAGTGCCTCGACGTCGCCCCATACGCAGGGCGGGTTCGCAGAGCATCTCATCGTCATGGAGGGGCAGCTGCGGCCGCTGCCTGCCGGACTGCCGCTGCGCCGTGCGGTCCTCGCCGAGCCGCTGGCGGTGGCGATTCACGCCGTCGGCCTGCTCGGCGACCGGGTGCAGGGCGCGCGAGTGCTCGTCAGCGGCGCAGGCCCCATCGGAGCGCTGGCCATCTCTGCGCTGCGGGCAGCCGGTGCTTCCCACATCACGGCCGCCGACCTGCACCGCGCTCCGCTGCGGACCGCGCTCGGTGTGGGAGCCGATGCCGTCGTGCAACTCGGCGTAGACCCGGCGTTGACGGACGATTCGTTCGACATCGTCGTGGAGGCGGCTGGGGCCGTCCCCTCGCTGGTCACGGCACTGCGTGTGGTCCGCCGCGGGGGCGCGATCCTGCAGCTGGGCATCCTCCCTCCCGGAGATCTCTCGATTCCGTTGGCGTCCATGGTCGCCAAGGAGGTCCACCTGCAAGGGACCCAGCGCTTCGACAGCGAGATCGACGAGGCGATAGACGTGCTGGCAGCAGACGAGCAGATCGAGAACGTGATCAGCCACGAGTTCGACATCGCGGATGCCGCCGAGGCGTTCGAGCACGCGTCGGATGCCACTCGATCGGCGAAGGTGATCCTGGGGATATCGCCCGATCCCACCGCGTGATCTCGCGGCTGGAGCGAATGACTCTGACCCCATAACGACTGCCTATGGTTATGCCCGTTACACCGGGCGGCAACTTCGGCAGGATGGCATGACCAGCGACGGCCTGATGACCGTCGCACCAGGCCCGCAACGAAGCCCACCTGATCCGGGAGCATCCATGTCGAACGTGAAACTCGATCTGATCGACCTCACCAAGCAGTACGCGAAGGGCATCGATCCCGCCGTCGATCGCCTCAACATGCAGGTCGAGGAGGGGCACCTCGTGGCGCTTCTCGGACCTTCCGGGTGCGGCAAGACGACCACTCTGCGGATGGTCGCCGGCCTCATGGACCCGAGCGCCGGGGCGATCGTCATCGACGGCAAGGACATAACCCGCGTCCCCGTGCACAAGCGGGGTATGGGCATGGTCTTCCAATCGTACGCGCTGTTTCCGCACATGAACGTCGCCGACAACGTCGCGTTCGGACTGCAGATGCGCAAGATCGGCAAGGCGGAGCAGAAGCGCCGAGTCGCCCAGGCTCTCGACATGGTCCAGCTCGGGCACCTCGCCTCGCGTCAGACCAGGGCGCTCTCCGGCGGTCAGCAACAGCGCATCGCGCTCGCGCGGGCGCTGGTCGTCGAGCCGACGCTGCTGCTGCTCGATGAGCCGCTCTCGAACCTCGACGCGAAGCTTCGCGAGACCATGCGCACCGAGATCCGTGCGATCCAGCAGCGCACCAAGGCGACGACGCTGTTCGTCACGCACGACCAGGACGAGGCGCTGGACATGGCCGATCGGATCGCCATCATGAACGACGGGCTGATCGAACAGTTCGGTGCACCCCACGAGGTCTACGAGCGGCCGAACACACGGTTCGTCGCCCACTTCGTCGGTCGCGCGAACCTGCTGGATGCGACCGTCGGAGAGCCGGTCGGCACGTCGGCGAACGGCGAGACGCAGTATCGCGTCGACGTCGACGGCATCGGCACTGCGGGTGCGGTCGGCGTCTCCGGGCTCGAGAACTCGCGCCGGACCGTTCTCGTGCGGCCGCACCGCCTCAAGGTCTGGGTCGCCGGCGATGCCGATGCCGCGCCGGACGGCGTGGACGGCATCGTCGAGACGACCAGCTACACCGGCGACGCGGTGTCGATCTCGGTCCGGGTCGGCGAGCGCCTGCTGCACGCGGAGTCCCACACCGCCGGCACGCGGGTTCCGCGCATCGGCGACACCGCACGCGTGCACTGGGACGTCGACAACGCACTGGTCATCCCCGAGCCGGTGGAGGCCTGACCATGTCCGTCACCGATACCGCACTGATCCGAGGCGTCTCGCCGAGCGACTTCAAGGGAAGCGGCGAGCTCGAGAAGGCCCGCCGCCGCAGCGATCGGCGCATCACGCTGGCCCTCGTGCTCCCGGGCATCCTGGGGCTGGCCGTCTGCTTCGTCTTCCCGCTGCTGTTCATGGCGCGCATGTCGTTCAACGTCGGCGAGCCCAACGGCGTCGTCCACGAGACCGTCACTCTCGAGACCTATGTCCGGGCGCTCGCCGACCCGTACTACTGGAAGGTCACCGTCGACACCTTCTGGATGGGGCTGGTCACCGCGCTGCTGTGCGTCATCGTCTCCTACCCGATCGCGCTGTTCCTGGCGCGCACGGAGAGCAAGTGGAAGGGCATCCTCGTCGCCCTGGCGATCGCTCCGCTGCTCACCAGCGCGGTGGTGCGCACCTTCGGCTGGATGGTCATCCTCGGCAATCAGGGACTGATCAACAACACTCTGATCGATCTCGGCTTCATCCAGACGCCGCTGGTGCTGTCGAACAACATGACCGGCGTCATCATCGGCCTGGTCGAGATCTTCATGCCCTACGCGATCTTGACGATGATGTCCGGCTTCGGTCAGATCAGCACCCAGCTCGAAGAGGCGGCGGGCTCTCTCGGAGCGAGCAAGGCCAAGGTCTTCACGCGCGTCACGCTTCCGCTCAGTCTCCCGGGTGTCCTGACAGGTTTCCTGCTCGTCTTCGTGCTGTCGATCTCCACGTTCGTCACGCCGCGACTGCTGGGCGGAGGTGTCGTGCAGGTGCTCGCGACGGAGATCTACGATCAGGCGACCGGCCTGCTGAACTGGCCGTTCGCCGCGGCGCTCTCGATGATCCTGCTTGTGCTCTTCGGCACGGTCATCGCCGCCTACACGGCCATCATCAAGAAGATGGGGTTCTCATCATGACCGCGCAGCAGCTCTCCGCCCCGCAGAAGCTCGTCCTCCGGCGTCCACCAGGCGCGGGGACGATCCTGTTCCGGATTCTCGTCGGGCTGATGTACCTGTTCCTGCTGGCACCGCTGATCATCGTCGTGGTGATCTCGTTCAGCTCGAACCAGTACATCTCGTTCCCGCCCGAGGGATTCACCCTCAGGTGGTACGAGCTCCTGCCGACCAAGACGCAGTTCATGTCTGGTCTGCAGACGAGCCTCATCACCGCGGGGATCACCACCGTGATCGTGCTGCTGATCGGCGTGCCGGCGTCACTGGCGATCCATCGGTACGAGTTCCGCGGCAAGGCGATGGTATCGGCGTTCTTCCTCTCGCCGCTGCTGGTCCCCTCGATCGTCATCGCACTCGGGCTGGTGCTGCTGCTGGGTCCCATGGGGCTGACGAACACCTACTTCAGCATCATCCTCGGCCATATCGGCATCACGATCCCGTACCTGATGCGTACGACGCTCACGAGCCTTGCGACCTCCGACACGTCCTGTGAAGAGGCCGCCAAGGTGCTCGGGGCCTCCGGCGTCACGGTGTTCCGTCGCGTCACACTGCCGATCATCGCTCCCGGCGTGATCGCGGGAGGTGTGCTCGCATTCATCGTCTCGTTCGACGAGCTGGTCATCTCGCTGTTCGTCGCCGAGTCGGGCAAGCCGACGCTGCCGGTGCAGGTGATGCGCTACGTCGAGAACTCCGCGGATGCTGTGGTGGCCGCACTGTCCGTCGTGCTCATCCTGTTCTCGGTGCTCATCGTGGTACTGGTCGAGCGCCTTGTGGGCCTCCGCAAGGCCCTGAACTGAGGTCCCGGATGTCTGCTGAAAGATTGCGCGTCGTCGTCGCGAACCCGTTCGACGAACGAGTCGCGGATGTGATCCGCGTGCGGGAGCCGCGGATCGACCTCATCGTCGAACCCGAACTGCTCCCTCCGATGCGGCACGCCGCCGACTACAGCGGTGAGCCGTCGTTCCGGCGGGACGCCGCACGCCGCGACCGTTTCCGCGAGCTCATCGACTCCGCCGATGCGCTGTACGGCATCCCGGATCTCGACCCCGCGGAACTTGCGCGAACGGTGCGGGCGAACCCCGCGCTCCGCTGGGTGCATACCATGGCCGCCGGCGGCGGGGGGCAGGTCAAGGCAGCCGGCCTCACGACGGAGGAGCTCGAGCGCGTGGCCTTCACCACCTCGGCGGGTGTGCACGGCGAACCTCTCGCGGAGTTCGCGATTCTCGGCCTGTTCGCCGCGGCCAAAGACCTGCCGCGACTGCGCGCACTGCAGGACGCGCGCGAGTGGCCCGGTCGCTGGACGATGCGGCAGGTCTCGGACCTGCGGGTGCTCGTGTTCGGCGTCGGGGGCATCGGCCGTCGGGTCGCTGCGAAGGCGCGGGCGCTGGGAGCGACGGTCGTCGGCGTGTCCCGGCGAAACGTCGAGCTCGAGGAGTTCGATCGGATCATCGCCCCGGATCGCGTGCTCGAAGAGCTGCGGGACATCGATGCGATCGTCACGACGCTGCCGGGCACGGACGCCACCGACAGGATGATCGGCGCCGACGTGCTGGCCGCTCTCGGACCTCGCGGCATCCTCATCAACGTCGGTCGCGGAACTGTCATCGACGAAGAGGCGCTGCACGCCTACTTGATGGCTTCGCCCGGGGCGACTGCGGTGCTCGATGTGTTCGCGGTCGAGCCACTTCCGCAGTCCAGCCCGCTGTGGGAACTGCCCAATCTCATCGCCAGCCCGCATACGGCGGCACTGACGGACGCCGAGGACCGCCGTATCGCCGAGCTGTTCGCCGACAACGCAGGCCGGCTGCTCGACGGATGCGAGCTGCGCAACCGCGTCGACCCCGTCGAGTTCTACTGATGGGTGCGGAGAAGACCATGATCTCGAAGATGTTCGACCTCACTGATCGACGCGTGCTCATCACCGGGTCGACGCGCGGCATCGGTCGGGTGCTGCTCGGAGCGTTCGCCGATGCCGGCGCCCTGCCCATAGTGCATGGTCGCGACGCCGAGCGTCTGGAGTGCGAACTCGAGTCGCTGCGCGAGCAGTACGGCGCGCAGCGCGTTGCCGGGATCGCGTTCGACCTCGCCGACGAGCAGGCGATCGACGACGGGATCGCTCGGATCGACCGGGAGTTCGGGTCGATCGACATCCTCGTCAACAACGCCGGCATCCAGCACCGCGAGCCGCTGCTGGAGGTGTCCTCCGATGACTGGGATCGGGTGCTGCGCACCAATCTCACCAGCGCCTTCCTCGTCGGACGCGCCGTCGCTCGCGGCATGGTCGAGCGCGGTCGCGGGAAGATCGTCAACATCCTCTCCATTCAGAGCGAGCTCGCGCGCGTCACCATCGGACCGTACACGGCGTCCAAGGGCGGCCTGCGCAACCTCACGAAGGCGATGGCCGCGGAATGGGCCGGTCGCGGGCTGCAGGTCAACGGTGTGGCGCCCGGTTACATCAGAACCGAACTGACGCAGGCGCTCATCGACGACGAGAGGTTCAACACCTGGGTGCTCGAGCGTACGCCCGCAGGGCGCTGGGGAGAACCGGCTGACATCGCAGGTGCGGTGTGCTGGCTGGCGTCGGATGCCGCGGCGTTCGTGAACGGGCAGACGATCTTCGTCGACGGCGGGATGACGGCAGTCGTATGAGTCGAGAGGACCAGGCCGGTGCCGAGGCCGCCCGGCCGCGCATCGTCGTGATGGGCGTTGCCGGCGCCGGAAAGACCACGGTCGGAGTCCGGCTCGCCACCGAGCTGCAGGTGCCGTTCGTCGATGCGGATGACCTGCATTCACCGGAGAACATCGACAAGATGTCCGCCGGTGTGCCGCTGACCGATGAGGATCGGCAGCCCTGGCTGCGCGCTGTCGGCACCGAGCTGCGTCGTCATCCGACCGGTGCGGTCGTCGCATGCTCGGCGCTCACCCGCGCGTACCGGGACGTGATCCGGCAGGAGAGTCCGGACGCGCGCTTCGTCCTGCTCACCGCCGATCAGGCAACCCTCGTCGCCCGGATGTCCTCACGCGCCGATCATTACCTGCCGGTCAGCCTCCTCGACAGCCAGCTCCGCCTCTTGCAGCCGCTGGCTCCGGACGAGCCCGGGATCGCACTGGAGGCGACGGCGCCGATCGAGGAGATCATCACCGGCGCGCTGCGCGAAGCGCGAGTGGAACCGACCAGCTCAGAAGGGGTTCGTCTTGATGGATGACACAATTCCTCAAGTCTCTCTGCACGGCAGGGTGCGGATGCCGAGGCTGGGACTGGGCACTTGGCCCATGGACGATGCTACGGCGGAGCGCATCGTGAGCGTGGCCTCCGAGCTCGGGTACCGGCATTTCGACACGGCCACGAAGTACGGCAACGAACGCGGTGTCGGTGCCGGCATCCGCGCGTCGGGTCTGCCCCGCGGCGACATCTTCGTCACGACCAAGCTCAACGGCGACTTCCAGGGGGAGGGACGCGCAGTCGCGGGTCTGGAGGCCGCACTCGAACGACTGGATCTCGAATATGTGGATCTGCTTCTGATCCACTGGCCGCTTCCCGGTCGAGGCGAGTACGTCTCCACCTGGAAGACCTTCGAGGCGCTCCTGGATTCCGGTCTCACGCGTGCGATCGGAGTCTCGAACTTCAAGACGGCGCATCTTCGCCGGTTGATCGCCGAAACCGACGTGGTCCCCGCTGTCAATCAGATTCAGGTGAATCCACAGATCCCGCGGCTGGAGCAGCGGCAGTTCCACGCTGCGAACGGGATCGTCACGGAATCGTGGAGCCCACTGGGCTCGGGGAAGGGGCTGCTCGATTCCCGGGTGCTGGCGTCCATCGCCGTTGCACAGGGTCGGACTCCGGCCCAGATCGCGTTGCGCTGGCACCTGCAGCACGATCTCGTTCCGATCCCGCGTTCGACCGGCATCGATCGGCTGCGTCAGAACCTCGGTGTCTTCGACTTCGAGCTCACCGCGCAGCAGATGCTCGCGCTCGATGCGCTGGCCGTGCCCGGCGCCGGTGTCGATTCAGATCTCGAAGGGCACTGACGCCTCGGCGCCGGAGCGCTGGTAGGCGAGCGCAGGAGCCTGCGTTGCGAGCTTGCCGCCCGAGATGTCGATCAGCGCTCCGGTGATATAGCCGGCGAGGTCACTGGCTAGGAAGCAGAGGAGCTGCGCAACATCGGCTGCATCGCCCCAACGGCGCAGGCTGAGCAGATCGAGTCGTTCGCGCGCGGCATCGCCCTCCAGCTGGGCGAAGCCGTTGATGTCTGTCGGAATCATCCCGGGCGCGTAGGCATTGGCGGTGATTCTCCATGGCCCGAGTTCGCTGGCGAGAACCCTCGTGAACTGGACGACGGCCGCCTTTGTGGCGCCGTAGGCTGCAGCATCCACGCTGGGGACGATGGCCGCGAACGAAGCGGCGTTGATGATCCGTCCCGAGCGCTGGGCCTTCATGTGCGGGATCACTGCGCGGCATGCGTTGAAGACGCCTCGCACGTTGACGTCGAAAGCGCGATCCCACAGTGCAGGGTCGACTGACTCCACGGACCCTTCGGCGTTTACCCCTGCGTTGTTCACGAGCACGTCGACACCACCATGACGGCGGGCGACGTCTTCGACGACTTCGGTGACGGCGGAGAGATCGGTGATGTCGCAGCGGCAGTGCTCGATGAGACCGGGGTCTCTTTCCGGCGAGAGCACGTCGAGGCCGACGACTACCGCGCCCTCCGCAGCGAAGGTCTCGGCGATGGTTCGTCCGATCCCGCGCGAAGCGCCGGTGACGATGACGACGCGTCCGGTCAGTTCGATCTCCATTGGGAACTCCTGTCCAGTGTAAGCATATTATAAACACGTTCGGACAGAATAAAGCATACGCAGACAGCCGGGAGTGGACAATGATGAACGGGACAGGGGAACGGCGGATCGCGTGGGTCACCGGAGCGGGCGGGGGAATGGGGCGAGCTAGCGCGGTGCGCCTGGCCCAATCCGGATACACCGTGGCGCTGTCCGGTCGCAGGACGGACGCACTCGCCGACACCGGAAGTCTCGTCGAGGATACGGGTGCCGAGGCGATGCTCGTGCCGCTCGACGTCTCGGACGTCGATGCTGTGGAAGACGCAGCGGCGCGCATCGGACAGGCGCTCGGACCGATCACCACCGTGGTCGCCTCTGCAGGGGTGAATACGCCTCAGAGGTACTGGCGCGACCAGCAGGTCGCACAGTTCTCATCGATCGTCAGCACGAACCTGATCGGCGCAGCCGCGACGGTGGATGCGGTGCTTCCCGGTATGCGCGAGGCAGGCGGCGGAAGCGTGGTGTTCATCTCCTCGTATTCCGGCTGGAGATTCTCGCCGGATGCCGGCGTCGCATACAGCGCATCCAAGACGGCGCTGTCCTCGCTCGCGGAGTCGTTGAACGCGCAGGAGAACCAGTTCGGTATCCGCGCCACGAACCTCTGCCCCGGCGACGTCGACAGCGACTTTCTGCGTTTGCGTCCCGTGGTGCCCGATGCCACGGCGCGAACGTCGATGCTGTCGCCGGACGACGTGGCGGCCGCCGTGCAGTTCATCATCGACAGTCCGGCGCATGTATGCGTCAACGAACTCGTCATCTCGCCGGTGAAGAAGGGAGTGCTGCGGTGACCGGCGCGCTGGTTCTGCAGCGGTATCGTGGAGGGTCTCGCTCATAGCCAGCGAACGCATGCAGCGCTTCGCGATGGAGGTGCATGGGAACCCGTGGATGGTTCGACATCGGCACACACTGACGACCCGGCAAATTCGGCTCGGAAGGGTGCATCTCGCGCGGGTCTTCCGCCGCGGCCGAGCCTATATTCCCGGGTGGTCGATGAACTCGGACGTGCGATCTGCGAGGGCAGCCTTGCGCCTGGAGCGGTGCTGACGGTCGAGGAGCTAGAGGCGTCCACCGGCGCATCTCGCAGTGTCGTCAGGGAGTCGGCGCGGGTTCTCGCCTCGCTCGGTCTGCTCCGGCCGACCAAGCGTGTCGGCATGGTCGTCCTAGGCGAAGCCGAATGGAATCTCTTCGACGGCCAGGTGATCCGGTGGAGGTTGGACAGCGCTCACCGGCAACGGCAGATGCGGGAGTTGAGCGAGATCCGGCTGGCCGTCGAGCCTGAAGCGGCACGTATGGCTGCGTTGCGAGCATCGCCGGAGATCTGCGGCAGGATCGTGAGCGCTGCGGGAATCCTGTGGGCGACAGGGGCTAACGGGTCGAATGCGGACTTCGGAGAGCAGGACGGATGCTTCCACCGGCTCGTGCTGGAGGCATCCGGAAACACGATGTACGCGCGTCTGACGGATGTCATCAACGAATCGCTGCGCGATCGCGCACTGGTGCAGTTGCATGACATGCCTATGGACCGCGCGGACGTGCAACTGCATGTCGACCTAGCGGGTTTCATCCAGCGGCGCGATGGGGAGGCCGCAGCACAGTGTGCGCGCCAGATAATCGTTCGCGCCAACGGCTGGGCCGACTGACCGGCTGTGATGAAGGCAGCGAGCCCTCAGCTTCGCCGCGCGCGGTACGCGGCGACGGCGTTGCGGTTCGTGCACGCGGTCGAGCAGTATCGGCGCGAACGGTTGCGGGAGAGGTCGAGGACGACGCCTTCGCATTCCTCGTCGGCGCACACCGTGAGGCGGCTGCCCTCGTCGGCGCGCACGACGTCGAGAAGCGCCATAGCGGTCTCGGCGAGGATGCGCTCGGGGAGCGGCCGATCGTCGGCGACGGCGTGAAGGTGCCAGTCGGCGCCGTCGTGCCGGACGACGTGCGCGTCGAATCGCACGTCGCGCAGTGCGTGATTGATGCCGTCGACCATCTCGTCCCGCGACGCGAGCAGCATCCGGCGCAAGCGCGGACGGAGTGCTCGGAGCTCGGCCAACTCTGCGGCGTCATGGTCGATCCGCCCCGTATACGGGAACGTCTCGAGGAAGGACTCGACGTCTTCTGCCGAAGCGAGCGTGTCGGGATCCTCGGCGCTGTTCACGAGGTGGACGGCAGCGCGCATCGCCTCGACCGTGTCATCGGTGAAGATCATGTTGACACCTTACATCGCCTGCGGCTAGTGTCATCGGTCATGAGCACTGTGGCAAATGACGGTGGCCCGCGCTCGGGGTTGCGGCTCGGGTTGCCGCTCGCGATCGCGGCTGCGCTCGCGTTCGGGATGTCGGGCGCCTGGGCGCGCGGACTGATCGATGCCGGCTGGACGCCCGGGGCGGCGGTCACGGTGCGCATCTGGGTGGCCGCGCTCGTGCTGCTGGTGCCGACGGTTGTCGCGCTGCGCGGGCGCTGGAGCCTGCTGCGTCGCAATCTCGGAATGATCGCCGCGTACGGACTGCTCGCGGTGACCGCGACGCAGCTGTTCTACTTCCAGGCCGTCGCCGTGATGGATGTCGGACTGGCGCTGCTCATCGAGTACACCGCGCCGATCGCGGTGGTGCTGTGGTTGTGGATCCGTCGCGGTGAGAAGCCGACCAGGCGCAGCATCCTGGGCGCGCTCATCGCGTTCGCCGGGCTCGTGCTGATGCTCGACGTGCTGTCGGGGCGCAGCGTCGATGCGGGTGGGATCCTCTGGGCGTTCGGTGCGATGGTGGGCGCCGCGGCGTACTTCCTGCTCTCCGGCAGGAGCGATACCGGTCTGCCGCCGATCGCGCTCGCAGGTTGCGGTCTTCTGGTCGGCGCCTTCGGGCTCACGGTCGCCGGTCTTGTCGGCATCCTGCCGATGGCGTGGAACACGGATGACGTCGCCTACCGGTTCGGAACCGTGCCCTGGTTCGTGCCGGTGCTGGCGATCGGGGTCATCGCGACGGCGCTCGCATACGTGCTCGGGATCGCGTCGACCCGGCTGCTCGGATCGCGGCTGGCGTCGTTCATCGCGCTCGCCGAAGTCGTTGCCGCGCTGCTGTTCGGATGGCTGCTGCTCGGGCAGCTGCCCAACCTCCTGCAGGGCGTCGGCGCGGCTCTGGTGCTGGCCGGAGTCGTCGTCGTGAAACTCGGCGAACCCGCGGCATCTGGGGCAGGAGATCCCGCACTCGCGGTGCCGGATGAGGAGTTCGCCGAACCCTCTTGATCGCCGTCGCGACCGGAGCGAGACTTGCCCTGCCGGCGTCCGCACGGCACCGGCCCGCTCGCACGAGAGGAACCGACATGGCACACGGCGACATCACGCACATCGACATCCCGGTGAGCGATCTGGAGCGCGCGCAGGCGTTCTACTCCGGACTGTTCGGCTGGCAGATCGCGGAGATGCCCGGCTACGAGGGATACCCGATGTGGCAGGCGCCCAACAAGATCAGCGGCGGCGGACTCGCGCCGCGCAGCGACGACTTCACGCAACCGCGCTCTTACGTGGAGGTCGACTCGATCGACGACACCGTGGCGAAGGCCCTGGACGCTGGCGCGACGCTGCTGATGGAGAGGCGGCCGATCAGTGAGAGCAGCTGGTGGGCCGTGATCAGTGATCCGGACGGCAACTCGATCGGGCTGTACGAAAGCGAGACTCACGCTGCCTGACGTACCCGCTGTATACGTTATTCGGCCTCAGATCCCAACCGGTGCGGCTCGCGATCATTTATGTATACACTAACCATGTGAGCACCACCGTCGAGCGCACCCGAGCCAGTGATCGCGCCTATGCGACTCTGCTGGAGGAGATCCAGTCCGGCGCGCTCGCGCCCGGGACTGTTCTCGCGGAGGTCGAGCAGGCCGCCCGCCTCGGCGTCAGCCGCACCCCGCTCCGCGAGGCGCTCCAGCAGCTCAGCGCCGACGGGCTCGTCGAGCAGCAGTCCCCGCGGGTCACGGTCGTCACCGACATCGACGCCGACGACATCCGTTCCCTCTTCGAGATCCGCCGTGCCCTGGAGGAGTCCGCCGCCCGTCTGGCCGCAGAACGCGGCGATGCCGAGTTGTTCGCGGCTCTGGCCGGCGAGTTCGCGGCAGCCGCGGCATCCCTTGACGCGACGACGGGACGCGACGACTACTACGCGCTCATCGCCCGCTTCGATGCGGCCGTCGACGCGGCCGTCGCCAACGACTACATCGCCGCCGCCCTGCGCACGGTGCGCACGCACCTCGTGCGCGTGCGGCGCATGGCCAGGGACAAACCCGAGCGGCTGGCGGCATCGGTCGCCGAGCACCGGCTCATCGCCGAGGCGCTCGCCGAACGCGACGGCGACCTGGCCGCGCATGCCACGCACGTGCACCTGCGCAACGCGCTCACCAGCATCCTCGACAGCATCCAGAATCCCGACCACACTTCGAACAGAGGGCAGTCATGACCGTCAGCCACCACGTCCGCGTCTACAAGAGCGAAGAGGACCTTCCCCGCGAGCAGCAGCTGGCCTGGAAGATCGCCGAGGTCGCGACCGACCCGGTCGAGGTCGAGCCCGAGGTCGTCGACATGATCATCAACCGCATCATCGACAACGCGTCCGTGGCCGCGGCGTCCCTCACCCGTGCACCCATCGTCGCGGCCCGTGCGCAGGCGTTCACGCACCCGGCATCCACCGGCGGCAAGGGCGCGAACATCTTCGGCGCCGCACTCGAGAAGCGCACCAGCCCCGAGTGGGCGGCGTGGGCGAACGGCGTCGCGGTGCGCGAGCTCGACTACCACGACACCTTCCTCGCGGCCGACTACTCGCACCCCGGCGACAACATCCCGCCGATCCTCGCGGTCGCGCAGCACGTCGGCGCCGACGGTCGCGCGCTCGTGCGCGGCATCGCGACCGGCTACGAGATCCAGGTCGACCTGGTGCGCGCGATCTGCCTGCACAAGCACAAGATCGACCACGTCGCCCACCTCGGCCCCTCGGCCGCCGCCGGCATCGGCACCCTGCTCGGCCTCGACACCGAGACGATCTACCAGGCCGTCGGCCAGGCGCTGCACACCACCACCGCCACCCGGCAGAGCCGCAAGGGCGAGATCTCGACGTGGAAGGCGCACGCCCCGGCCTTCGCCGGAAAGATGGCCGTCGAGGCCGTCGACCGCGCCATGCGCGGCCAGACCTCGCCGTCGCCGATCTACGAAGGCGAAGACGGCGTGATCGCGTGGATGCTCGACGGGCCGGATGCCGCCTACGATGTGCCGCTGCCCGCCGCCGGCGAGGCCAAGCGGGCCATCCTCGACACGTACACCAAGGAGCACTCGGCCGAGTACCAGGCGCAGGCCCTCATCGACCTCGCTCGCCGCCTCGGCAACGAGCGCCCCGAGCTGCGCGACCCCGCGAACATCGAGAGCATCGTCATCCACACCAGCCACCACACGCACTACGTGATCGGCTCGGGAGCCAACGACCCGCAGAAGTACGACCCGACGGCATCCCGCGAGACGCTCGACCACTCGATCCCGTACATCTTCGCGGTCGCGCTGCAGGACGGCACCTGGCACCACGTCGACTCGTACACCCCCGAGCGCGCGGGCCGCGCCGACACCGTCGAGCTGTGGCACAAGGTGACCACCGCAGAGGATGCCGAGTGGACCCGCCGCTACCACTCCATCGACCCCGACGAGAAGGCGTTCGGCGGTCGCGTGGAGATCACGCTCGCCGACGGCTCGACCGTGGTCGACGAGATCGCCGTCGCCGACGCGCACCCGCTCGGTGCGCGCCCGTTCGGCCGCGAGCAGTACATCCGCAAGTTCCGCATCCTCGCCGCCCCGGTGCTGGATGCCGCCGAGATCGAGCGCTTCCTGTCGCTGGTGCAGCGGCTGCCCGAGCTGACCGCCGACGAGGTCGGCGAGCTGTCGATCGTCGCGAAGGCGAGCGTGCTCGGCGCGGATGCTCCGAAGGGGCTGTTCTGATGCTCTACTCCACCACCCCCGCGCACGAGAAGCGCCGGCAGTTCCGCGAGCGGCTGCGCTCGGGCGAACTGCTGCGCTTTCCGGGTGCGTTCAACCCGCTGAGCGCTCGGCTCATCGAGCGCAAGGGCTTCGAGGGCGTCTACATCTCGGGCGCCGTGCTCTCGGCCGACCTGGGCCTGCCCGACATCGGGCTGACCACCCTCACCGAGGTGGCCGGCCGCGGTCAGCAGATCGCCCGGATGACCGAGCTGCCGGCGATCATCGACGCCGACACCGGCTTCGGCGAGCCGATGAACGTCGCCCGCACGATCCAGACCCTCGAGGATGCCGGCCTCGCCGGCGCGCACATCGAGGACCAGATCAACCCCAAGCGCTGCGGCCACCTCGACGGCAAGGCCGTCGTCGACGAGCAGACCGCGCTCAAGCGCATCCGGGCCGCGGTCGACGCGCGACGTGACGAGAACTTCCTCGTGATGGCGCGCACCGACATCGCCGCCGTCGAGGGGCTCGAGGCGGCGAAGGACCGCGCCAAGGCGCTGGTGGATGCCGGCGCCGACGCGATCTTCCCCGAGGCGATGCGGTCGCTCGAGGAGTTCGCGGCGATCCGGGATGCCGTCGACGTGCCGATCCTGGCCAACATGACCGAGTTCGGCAAGAGCGAGCTGTTCTCTGCCGACCAGCTGCGCGACGTCGGCGTGAACATCGTCATCTGGCCGGTCTCGCTGCTGCGCATCGCGATGGGCGCGGCGGGCCGTGCGCTGGATACGCTGAACGACGAGGGGCACCTGACGTCGAAGCTCGGCGAGATGCAGCACCGCGCCGACCTGTACGACCTGATCGACTACGAGTCCTACAACCACTTCGACTCGGGAGTGTTCAACTTCACGATCGACCGCTGACCGGTCGCACCACGGGCATGCAAAGGAGCACACGATGACCGACATCAAGAAGGGCCTGGCCGGGGTCGTCGCCGACGAGACGGCGATCAGCAAGGTCAACCCCGAGACCAACAGCCTGCTGTACCGCGGCTATCCGGTGCAGGAGCTGGCGGCCACGCAGCCGTTCGAGGCGGTCGCCTACCTGCTCTGGCACGGCGAGCTGCCGACCGCCGAGCAGCTGGCGCAGTTCCGCGCGACCGAGCGCGCGAACCGCGCACTGCCCGAGAAGGTGAAGAACGCCATCGACGCTCTGCCGCTGGATGCGCACCCGATGGACGAGGTGCGCACCGCGGTCAGCGTGATCGGCGCGATCGCGACCGCCGGCACGGGCAACGTGCTCGACGCGGTCGGCACCCCCGAGCAGAACCTCGAGCGCAGCCTGAAGCTGTTCGCGGTGCTGCCGGCGATCGTGGCCTACGGCCAGCGGCGCCGCCGCGGCCAGGCGCTGATCGAGTCGCGCGACGACCTCGACTATGCGGCGAACTTCCTCTGGCTGACCTTCGGCGAAGAGCCCGAGCCCGTGGTCGTCGAGGCCTTCAACCGCTCGATGATCCTCTACGCCGAGCACTCGTTCAACGCCTCGACCTTCACGGCCCGGGTGATCACCTCCACGCTCAGCGACATCTATTCCGCGGTCGTCGGGGCGATCGGGGCGCTGAAGGGCCCGCTGCACGGCGGCGCCAACGAGGCCGTCATGCACATCTTCGACGAGATCGGCTCGGCATCCGAGGTGAAGGGCTGGCTGGATGCCGCGCTCGCCGAGAAGCGCAAGATCATGGGCTTCGGCCACCGGGTCTACAAGCGCGGAGACTCGCGCGTGCCGACCATGAAGGCCGCCCTCGACACCCTCGTCGAGCACTATGACCGGCCCGAGGTCGCCGAGCTGTACGACACCCTCGAGAGCGAGTTCGTCGCCCGCAAGGGCATCTATCCGAACCTCGACTACCCGTCGGGCCCGGCGTACAACCTGATCGGCTTCGACACGCTCACCTTCACCCCGCTGTTCATCGCCGCGCGGGTGACCGGCTGGACCGCGCACGTGCTCGAGCAGCAGGCGTCGAACGCGCTGATCCGCCCGCTGTCGGCTTACAACGGCGTCGACGAACGGCACATCGACGAGTACGAGCCCGACACGGCGGCCATCGCGGTGCAGGAGCGCCCCGAAGAGGCGGCGAGCTGATGACCGAGCGGCAGAAGGTCGCGATCGTCGCCGGTGCCCGCACGCCCGTCGGGCGGTTCGGCGGCGCGTTCAAGGACACCCCCGCGCATGAGCTCGGTGCGGCGGCGGCCGTCGAGGCGCTGCGCCGCTCGGGCATCGACAAGGACCGCGTCGGCGAGGTCGTCATCGGCACGATCGGCCAGGTCGCCGGAGACGCCTACATCTCACGCCGCATCGCCCTGGCCGCCGGCCTCGACGTGAACACCCCGGCGTTCACCGTCAACCGGCTGTGCGGCTCGGGCCTGCAGGCGATCTGGTCGGGTGCGCAGGAGCTGCTCTGGGGCAGCACCGACGTCGTCGTCGCCGGCGGCGCCGAGAACATGACCCGGATGCCGTTCTACGACTTCAACGCGCGCTTCAACGACCGGCTCGGCGACCGCTCGCTCGTCGACGGCACGATCGCGATGCTCACCGACCCGTTCTCGAACAAGCACATGGGCGTCACCGCCGAGAACGTCGCCGAGCGGTTCGGCATCGGCCGCGCCGAGCAGGACGCGTTCGCGCTGGAGTCCCAGCGCCGTGCCGCGACGGATGCCGCACAGGCGGCGTTCGCCGAGGAGATCGTCGAGGTCACCACCTCGGGCCGCCGGCCCGTGCAGGTGTCGAGGGACGAGCATCCGCGCCCCGACACCACCCTCGAGGCGCTCGCCGGGCTGCCGTCGGCGTTCGCGAAGGACGGCACCGTCACCGCCGGCAACGCCTCGGGCATCAACGACGGCGGAGCGGCGACCGTGCTCATGCGCGAGGCCGACGCCCGCGCCGAGGGCGCACCGGTGCTCGCCACGATCGAGGCGGTCACCACCGCGGCGCTCGAGCCCGAGATCATGGGCTACGCGCCCACCCTCGCGCTGAAGAAGCTGTTCGCGCAGACCGGGCTGACGCCCGCCGAGGTGTCGACGGTGGAGCTGAACGAGGCCTTCGCCTCGCAGGCCCTCGCCGTCATCCGCGACACCGGACTCGACCCCGCTCGGGTGAACCCGTACGGCGGCGCGATCGCGCTCGGGCATCCGGTCGGCGCCACCGGTGCCATCCTGACCGTGCGCGCGGCGCTCAGGCTGCAGCGCACCGGCGGCGAGTACGCGATCGTCACCATGTGCATCGGCGGCGGGCAGGCGCTCGCGGCGCTGCTCAAGCGCGGCTGAGCGCACAAGTGCCCAAGGGGGCTCGTGGTCCGTCCCGAGCCCTTCACAGAGAAGTCAGAGCGCTGATCGCAGGTCACGATCGTGTAACGGAACTTGCTTCAACCAAAATGTTTACGTGATCATTTTGGAGTTGCCAGTGACGCGAACGTCACGGCAGGGCCGAGGAGTCGTTCCGTGGCCACGTGAATCCCCCCGAGAGGACATGCTTCGATGAAGCGCATGACAAAGGCTGCGGCGATGGCCGCCGCGGCGATCCTTCCCCTGTTCGCGCTGACCGCATGCGGCAGCGGCGGTGACGCCGAGGCCTCAGGCGACGGCAACACACTGACGGTCTGGGCCTGGGATCCGTCGTTCAACATCTACGCGATGAAGGAGGCCGAGAAGGTCTACCAGAAGGACCATCCCGACTTCGAGCTGAAGATCGTGGAGACGCCCTGGGACGACCTGCAGGCCAAGCTCACCACCATCGCCCAGTCGCAGCAGTTCGACGAGCTGCCCGACATCTTCCTGATGCAGAACACCGCGTTCCAGAAGAACGTCATCAACTATCCCGACGTGTTCGGTGACTACGCCGACTCCGACATCGACTTCTCGGAGTTCCCCAAGAGCGTCACCGCATACTCCACGATCGACGACGTCAACTACGGCGTGCCCTTCGACTCGGGCACCGCGGTCTCGGCCCTGCGCACCGACGTGCTCGAGCAGGCCGGCTACACCGTCGACGACTTCACCGACACCACCTGGGACGACTTCATCGCCAAGGGCGAGGACGTGCTGGCCAAGACCGGCAAGCCGCTGCTCTCCGGCATCGCCGGCTCGTCGGATCTGCTGTCGATCATCCTGCAGTCCGCCGGGGGGAGCCTGTTCGACGAGGACGGCCAGCCGACGATCGCTGACAACGACGTGCTGATCGACGCCATCAAGGTGTACACCGAGCTGGTCGAGTCCGGCGTGTTCGTCGAGGTGAACTCCTGGGACGAGTACATCAGCAGCTTCGTGAACGGCTCGGTCGCGGGCACCATCAACGGCATCTGGATCGCCGGGTCGATCCAGACCGCTGAGGACCAGGCCGGCAAGTGGGCCATCACCGACCTGCCGAAGCTCGATGGCGTGCCCGACGCCACGAACTATTCCGCCAACGGAGGCTCGTCGTGGGCGATCAGCTCCACCGGCGACGCGAAGCTCGCGGCAGACTTCCTGGCTTCGACCTTCGCGGGGTCGACCGACTTCTACGACACGATCCTGCCGAAGGCCGGCGCGGTCGCGAACTGGATCCCCGCAGGCGACAGCAGCGTGTACGCCGAGCCGAGCGCGTTCTTCGGCGGACAGCCCATCTTCCAGAAGGTCATCGAGTTCGGGGCCAAGGTGCCCAGCAGCAACACCGGCGTCTACTTCTTCGAAGGTCGCGACGCGGTCAGCGCCGCGATGACCAAGGTCATCGGCGGCACCAGCATCGAGGATGCGCTCGACGAGGCTCAGGCCAACGTCGAGTTCGCGATGAACTGACCCTCTCCGCGCGGGCGGGGCACGACGCCCCGCCCGAGCACCCACCTCTTGAACTCGATGGAATAGGAGTGCGCATTGTGGCGACTCAGGCGATCGTGACCGCGGATGCTCCGCGCCGTCAACGGCGGAACACACCTCCGCCCGACTTCACCCCGCGCGGGCCGTGGCTGCACACCGCACGGCGACGCAACCTCACCGGGTGGGGGTTCCTCCTCCCGGCAGCCCTGCTGATCACGTTGCTGAGCTTCGTGCCCATGATCCAGGCGTTCATCCTCTCCCTGCAGACGGGCCGGGGATCGCGGCTGAACTGGGCGGACCCGCTGTGGTCGAACTTCGCCCGGCTGCTCGACGACGAGATCTTCAAGCTCACCATGTTCAACACGGTGCTCTATCTGGTCATCCAGGTGCCGATCATGCTGATCCTGGCGATGGTGCTGGCCAACCTGCTGAACGACCCGAAGCTGAGGGGCAAGGCCCTCTGGCGCACGATGATCTTCCTGCCCTGCGCCGTCTCGCTGGTCTCGTACTCACTGGTGTTCCGCACCATGTTCGCCACGGACGGGCTGGTCAACGACGCGCTCATGGCGGTTGGCCTCATGCACGACCCGCTCAACTGGCTCGGCGAGCCGTGGACCGCTCGGTTCGTGATCATCATCGGCCTGCTGTGGCGGTGGACCGGTTACAACATGATCTTCTTCCTGGCGGCGCTGCAGAACGTCGACCACTCCACCCTCGAGGCCGCGCGCATCGACGGTGCCGGAGCGTTCAAGACGTTCTGGTTCGTGACCGTGCCGCAACTGCGGCCGATGATCGTGCTCACCGCGATCATGTCGATCAACGGCACCCTGCAGCTGTTCGACGAATCCTGGGCCCTCACCAAGGGCGGGCCGTCGTACAACTCGATGTCGATGTCGCACTACCTCTACGAACTCGCATTCCTGAAGAACCCCAACGTCGGCTACGCCTCCGCGATCTCGTACGTGATCCTGATCATGGTCGCGGTGCTGGCTCTCATCCAGATGAAGGTGGGTGACAAGCGTGACTAGTCGACGATTCCCCTGGCGACGCGTGCCCGGCTACGCGTTCCTGACCGTGTTCGCTCTGTTCTCGGTCTTCCCGCTGTACTTCATGCTGGTCTCCTCGACCAACTCGACTCGTGACGTGCTGGGGTCGCGGCTGACGCCCGGCGAGCACTTCATCGACAATCTGGTGACGCTGACCACGCAGCAGGATCTCGGCGCCGCCATGATCAGCTCGTTCCTCATCGCGATCGGCACGACGGTGCTGTCGCTGATCGTCTGCGCGATCGCGGGCTACGGCTTCGAGATCTACCACTCCCGCGGCAAGGATGTCGTGATGGCGATCCTCATGCTGGCGATGATGATCCCGTTCGCGGCCATCATGATCCCGCTGTTCCGCATCTTCGCGCAGTTCGACATGGTCAACTCGCTGTTCGCGGTGATCATCCCCTCTATCGCCACGCCGCTGCTGATCCTGCTGTTCCGGCAGGCGTCGCGCTCGTTCCCGTACGAGGTCATCGAGGCCGCCCGGATCGACGGACTGAGGGAGCTCTCCATCTTCGCGCGCATCTACATGCCGACGATGAAGTCCACTTTCGCCGCCGCGGCCGTCATCACCTTCATGGCCTCGTGGAACAACTTCCTCTGGCCGCGCGTGATCCTGCTCGACAACGCGGTGCAGACGATGCCGATGCTCATCGCCAACCTCACGGCCGGCTACGTCACCGACTACGGCGTGCTCATGCTCGCCGTGCTGCTGACCTCCCTGCCGACCATCCTCATCTTCCTCATCCTGCAGCGCGCCTTCGCACAGGGCATCACCGGAGCCATCAAGTGACATTCGACCCCGCCTTTGCCATCGACCGCATCGCCGACCCGACCTTCGTCTCGGAGAACCGTCGCGCGGCGCACTCGGACCACCGCTGGTTCACCGACCTCGACGAGGCGCGATCGGGGGTCAGCTCGTTCGAGCAGTCGCTGAACGGGCTGTGGAAGTTCTTCTTCGCGCGCAACCAGGGTCAGGTGCTGCCCGACTTCGCCGATCCGTCGCGGGATGTGTCGGGGTGGGACGACATCCGGGTGCCTTCGCACCTGCAGCTGGAGGGCTACGATCGGCCGCAGTACGTCAACGTCGGCTACGCGTGGGACGGTCAGGAGGACATCGAGCCCGGCCAGGTGCCCGAACGCGACAACCCGGTCGGATGCTACGTGCGCACCTTCGCGCTCGAGCACCCGCTCGCCGAGGGCGAGCGGCTCAGCGTCACGTTCCACGGAGCGGAGAGCGCGATCGCGCTGTGGGTGAACGGCCGCTACATCGGCTACAGCACCGACAGCTTCACACCCGCCGAGTTCGACCTCACCGACGCGCTCGTCGAGGGCGAGAATCGCATCGCCGCGCAGGTGTTCACCTACAGCGCCGGTTCGTGGCTCGAGGATCAGGACTTCTTCCGGTTCTCGGGCATCTTCCGCGACGTCACCCTGTACCGGCGCCCGGGGGTGCATGCGGAGGACATCCGCGTGACCACAGCCGTCGCCGATGACCTGGCGTCCGCCCAGGTGCGGGTCCGAGTGCAGCTCGACGGGGCGGAGGGCGCCGTCTCGGCCCGCATCGAGGGCGTCGGCGAGCTTGTTCGGGATGCCGACGGAGCGTTCGTCGTGCGGGTGGACGCGCCCCGGCTGTGGAGCCCCGAGCATCCGCACCTGTACGACCTCGTGATCGAGGTGCGCGACGCCGCCGGAGCGCTGACCGAGGTCATCCCGCAGCGGGTCGGCATCCGTCGCTTCGGCATCGAGAACGGCGTGCTGTCGCTCAACGGCGACCGGGTCGTCTTCAACGGCATCAACCGTCACGAGTTCGGACTGAACGGGCGGGTGCCGTCGCGAGAGCTCACCGAGTCCGACATCCGGATGCTGAAGGCGCACAACGTCAACGCCGTGCGCACCAGCCACTACCCGAACGACTCGGCGTTCTACGCCCTCGCCGACGAGTACGGCCTGATGGTCATCGACGAGATGAACCTCGAGACGCACGCCCGGTGGAGCCGCATCCGCCTGCACGGCGAATCGCTCGCCACCGCCCTGCCCGGCGACCACGACGAGTGGCGCCCGGCGGCGCTGGATCGTGCCCGCAGCATGCTCGAGCGCGACAAGAACCACGCCAGCGTGGTGATCTGGTCCTGCGGCAACGAGTCCTTCGGCGGCACCGTGCTGCGTGACGTGGCGGACTGGTTCCGCTCGGTCGACGATCGCCCGGTGCACTACGAGGGCGTGCACTGGGACCCGAGGTATCCCGAGACGAGCGACATCGCGAGCCAGATGTACACCCCCGCCGCGGCGGTGGAGGACCACCTGCGCACGAACCGCGACAAGCCGTTCATCGTGTGCGAGTACGCGCACGCGATGGGCAACTCCTTCGGCGGGGTCGGCGAGTACATCGAGCTCGCCCACCGCGACGAGCTGTTCCAGGGCGGGTTCATCTGGGATTTCGCCGACCAGGCGATCCTCATGCGCGACCGCTACGGCCGCGAGTACTTCGGCTACGGCGGCGACAGCGGCGAGGCGCCGCACGATCAGGACTTCAGCGGCAACGGCATCTTCTTCGCAGACCACACCCCCTCGCCCAAGGCGCAGGAGATGAAGCGGCTGTACCAGGGCTTCGTCGTCGACGTGTCGGAGTCGTCGTTCACGCTGACGAACCGGCTGATGTCGACCTCGTCGGCCGAATACGAGACGCGCGTCTCGATCACCCGAGTGGGCCGCATCCTGACCGCCGGCGTCGTCGATACGGACGTCGCGCCGGGCGGGTCGGCGGCGTACCCGCTGCCGGTCGCGGTTCCCGCGGCGGCAGGCGAGTACGCCATCGTCGTCTCGCTGCACCTGCGGACCGAGACGGCGTGGGCACCCGCCGGGTACGAGGTCGCCTTCGGCGAGCACGTGCTCACGGTCGGCGCACCGGCCGCAGGCTCGACGGCACCGGCAGCGCGGGTCTCGGCTCCCGCTCCGCGCCTGGTCGAGGGCACGCTGAGCATCGGCGTGCACGGACCCGGATTCCACGTGACGTTCTCGCGGATCTTCAACGGGCTGACCTCGTACCGTTTCGGTGAGACGCGCACGGGCGGTCGCGAGCTGCTCTCGGGCGCCGTCACCCCGAACTTCTGGCATGCGCCGACCGCGAACGAGCGGGGCTGGGGTGGCCCGTTCGAGGAGGGGCAGTGGCTGCTCGCCAGCCGTTACGGTCGCGCCAGCGGGTTTCACGAGCCGGCCGACATCTCGGTCGAGCAGGTCGACGGCGGGGTGCGCATCGGCTACCGCTACGAGCTGCCGACGACGCCGGTGACGCACTGCGATCTCAGCTATCTCGTCGACGGCGCGGGCCGGGTGGAGGTCACCCAGCGGATGCACGTGCCCGACGGCCTGCCGCAGATGCCCGAGTTCGCCACGATGCTGGCGATGCCCGCCGATTACGACCGGGTGCGCTGGTACGGCGACGGCCCCGAGGAGTGCTACGTGGACCGGCGGGAGGGCGCCCGGCTGGGTGTCTACGACCGTCACGTCCCCGACATGCTCACCCCGTACATCCGTCCGCAGGAGGCCGGCAACCGCACCGGCGTGCGCTGGGCGGAGATCACGGATGCCCGGGGCGCGGGCCTGCGCTTCGAGGGCGACCCGATCATGGAGTTCTCGGCGCTGAGCTGGACGCCGGCCGAGATCGAGAGCGCACTGCATCCGCACGAGCTGCCGCCGATCCACCGCACGATCGTGCGCCCGGCGCTGACGCGCCGGGGGGTGGCGGGCGACGACTCCTGGGGCTCGCGTCCGCTCGACCGGTACCTGCTGCCGACCGGCGACCTCGAGTTCCGGTTCGCGTTCCAGGGCATCCAGACGGGCTGAACTCCGGACGACTCAGATTCCCGCCAGCGCCGCCCTCGGAACCGGGGGCGGTGCAGTGCTCGCGCGCAGGATCAGCTCGGTGGGCACCGGGTCGGCGACGGTGTGGCGGTTGTGCTCGATCCGGTCTACGAGCATGCCGACCGCAGCCACCGCCACGCGATCGAAGTACTGGTGCACGGTGGTCAACGGCGGCTGGAAGTCGGCCGACAGCTCCATGTCGTCGAAGCCCACGACGCTCACCGATCCCGGCACGTCACGGCCGGCTTCATGGAATGCGCGCATGGCGCCCAGGGCCATCCCGTCGTTGGACGCGAACACGGCCGTCACGCTCGGATCGGCGGCGAGGCGCCGGCCGGCGGCATAGCCCGATGCCGCGCTCCAGTCGCCCGGCACGATCGGTGGCACGACCCGGCCGTGCGCGCGGAGGGTGTCGGCCCACGACTGCGCGCGGTCACGAGCGCCGTGAGAGTTCTCGGGGCCGCGGATGTGCCATACGGTCTGGTGCCCGAGCGAGAGGAGGTGCTCGGTGGCCAGGCGCGCCCCCTGGGCCTGGTCGGTATCGATCGCCAGGTAGGGGTGCTTGCGACCGGCGGTGACGACGACGGTGGGGATCTTGGCCACCCGCACGAGATCCGATTCCAGGAGCTCGTGCTCCTCGAGGACGACGATCAGCCCGTCGACCGGTTGATCTGCCATTCGCGTGAGCGCTCCCGTGAGGCCCGCCTGCGCGATCGTCCACAATGGTGTCAGCGCCAGCGAGTATCCCGACCTCGACGCCGCGGTCGCGAAGCCCTCGAGCGTCCGGGTGTTCCCATAGCTGGAGAGTTCGGACATGATGACGCCCAGCGTCCGGAATCTGCCGCTCTTCAGGGCTCGCCCGGCGGAGTTCGGCCGGTAGCCCATTCTGTCCATGACGGCGAGCACCCTGTCGCGGGTGACCGGCCGGACGATGTCCATCCCGTTGGCGACGCGTGAGACGGTCTGCGCCGAGACTCCGGCTTCGCGGGCGACATCGATGATCGACGGCGCACGCCATACTCGCGACTCACCGGTCCGATCCGTCACTCAGCCTCCTTCACCGTTCTTGAACGATATCAACGAGCAGACCGCGCTCGCCGCCGGTGTCAACGTCGCCCTGTGCTGTGTCGAGCGAATGCCGCAGGCCGATCAGGCGTTCGGCGCCGCCGCGGTTCCCGCGCCGCGGCGGCGCACCACCACCGGTGCGTGCGGCGGGGAGACCAGAGGTTCCTGAACCAGGGGTTCCTGAACCTGGGGTTCCTGGGGGACGAAGCCGTTGTCGCGGATCATCGCGAGATCCTCGGCCGCGGCCTCGCCCTGCGAGGTGAGGTAGTCGCCGAGGAAGATCGAGTTCGCCGCGTGCAGCGCCAGCGGCTGAAGAGACCGCAGATGCAGCTCCCTGCCGCCGGCGAGCCGCACCTCGGTGGCGGGGCAGGCGAACCGCACCAGCGCGACGATCCTCAGGCACTGCGCCGGTGTGAGATCCCAGCGGCCCTGCATCGGGGTGCCGTCGAAGGGGATGAGGAAGTTCACCGGGATCGAGTCGACGTCCAGCTCGCGCAGCGCGAACACGGCCTCGACGATCTGCGCGCTGCTCTCACCCATCCCGACGATGAGCCCGCTGCACGGTGAGAGGCTGGCCTGCTTCGCCTTGCCGATCGTGCGGATCCGGTCCTGATAGGTGTGCGTCTGCACGATCCGGTCGTGGTGCGACTCGGCGGTGTTGATGTTGTGGTTGTACGCGTCGACGCCGGCCGACTCCAGGCGCTCGGCCTGCCCGTCCCTGAGGATCCCCAGGCAGGCGCACACCTCGACCCCGGGATGCTCCTCCTTGAGGGTGCTGACGATGTCGGTGACGCGGTCGATGTCGCGGTTCATCGGGCCGCGGCCGCTGGCGACCAGGCACACGCGCGAGGCGCCGCCGCCGATCCCGGCGCGTGCCTGCTCGACGGCCTCCTCGGCACTGAGCCAGGAGTACTTCAGGATCGGCGCGGTCGCGCCGAGCGCCTGCGAGCAGTAGGAGCAGTTCTCCTGGCAGAGCCCGGACTTCAGGTTGACGAGGTAGTTGAGCTTCACCCGGTTGCCGAAGTGCGCGCGGCGGATCAGGCCGGCCGCGGCCACCAGGTCGAGCAGCTGCGCATCAGGGGTGTCGAGGATCGCGAGGGCCTCATCCTCGCGCAGCGATGCGCCGGCGAGGATGCTGCGGGCGAGCCCGTGGTAGTCGATCACTCGCGCTCGTCCGCGGTGCGGCGCTTCTCGAGCCGGGTCATCCATGCCCAGGCCGACGGCAGGACCAGGGTGAGAGCCAGTGCCTTCAGTGCATCGCCGACGAGGAACGGGACCACGCCCAGCATGACCGCCTGCGGCAGATCGATTCCGAGGGAGAAGGCGAGCCACGGCGCTCCGCACACGTACAGCACCAGGGTGCTGAGCACGGCGAGTCCGAAGGTGGGGATCGGCTTCCGGTCCGCGCGCCGGCGGGCCAGCTGCCCGGCGATGAAGGCCGCGACCACGTAGCCGACGATGTATCCGAACGTGGGCAGCAGCACACCCGACTGCCCGTTCGAGAAGATCGGGGCACCCACCGCCCCGGCGAGCAGGTACACGAGGGCGCTCAGAACTCCGCGCGCCGGACCGAGCGCGGCTCCGGTGGCCATGACTCCGAGGGTCGCCAGCGTGATCGGCACCGGCGTGAACGGCAGCGGCACGATGATCAGCGCCGACAGCGTGATCACGGCGGCGCCGCCGAG
Organism: Microbacterium sp. YJN-G; assembly: GCF_015040615.1. Lineage (NCBI taxonomy): Bacteria > Bacillati > Actinomycetota > Actinomycetes > Micrococcales > Microbacteriaceae > Microbacterium > Microbacterium sp. YJN-G. The sequence continues at coordinate 2,977,106 of NZ_CP060402.1, read as the reverse complement.
CACCAGCGCGCTGTCGCGCACCAGGGTGCCCTGCAGCCCATCGGTCAAGTAGATGCGCGGACGGCCGAGCGCGAGTGACGTCATGAGATCCTCCTGAGCTGTATCTCCTGAACACTGTTCACCTGAACAGCGTTAAGGAGCGTAGCAGGGGATGAAGCCCGACTCAGACGTGGTCGCGCCAGGAGTGCTGCGGCTGGTAGCCGAGCACCTCGCGGGCGTGATCGATCGACAGCAGCGTCTCGTGCTCGCCCACCTCGCGCGTCAGCGGCACGTCGGGGAAGGCCTCGGCGATCAGCTCGGCGTTCGGGCGCGACATCACGGTGTCGGCCGCCGCGATGATGAAGCGATCGAATTCGGGTGCGGCCACCCGCAGGGCGCGCTCCACGGCCTGCGCGCCGTCTCGTGCGTCGATGTAGCCCCACAGGTTCCACTTGCGCAGCCGGGCGTCGTCGTCGAACGCCGGGAAGGCGGCGTAATCCTCGGGCAGCATCATGTTCGAGAACCGCAGTGCGGTGATCGACAGATCCGGATGCCAGCGCACCAGCTCGGCCGCCAGCTGCTCCTCGAGCGTCTTCACGAGCGAGTACACCGACTCGGGCCGCGGCGGGTACTGCTCGTCGACCGGGATGTAGGGCGGCGGCGCGTCGAACGGCGGGCCGAGCACCGTCTCGCTCGACGCGTCCGCCTTCCGTCCGATGGGGCATCTGCAACGTTATAGGGTGACTGTGTCCGCATGAAGAGAGGGAGTGACGTGGCCGTCACGCTGCACGACGTCGCCGCTGCGGCGGGCGTCTCGATCAAGACGGTGTCGAACGTCATCAACGACTACCCGCACATCCGTCCGGCCACGCGCGCCAAGGTCGAGGCCGCGATCGCCGAGCTCGACTACACGCCGAACCTCACGGCACGCAACCTGCGCTCGGGCCGCACCGGCGCGATCGCGCTCGCGTTGCCCGACCTGAGCCTGGCCTATTTCGCCGAGCTCGCCGCCGAGGTCATCCGCGAGGCCGAGGCCGCCGGGGTCGTCGTGCTCGTCGAGCAGACCGGCGCCGATCGCGACCGCGAGCTCGAGCTGCTGCGCAGCCCGCGCCTGAAGCTCACCGACGGGCTGATCTTCAGCCCGCTCGGCATGGGTCAGGAGGACGTGGCGGCCCTCGAGGTGCCGTACCCGATGGTGGTGCTCGGTGAGCGCATCTTCGACGGGCCCGCCGACCACGTCACCATGCGCAATGTCGAGGCCGCCCGCGCGGCCACCGAGTACCTCATCGCGCAGGGCCGTCGGCGCATCGCGCTGGTCGGGGCGCACGAGGGCGAGGTGCTCGGCTCGGCCGCACTGCGTCTGCGCGGCTACCGCGACGCGCTCAAGGCCGCCGGCATCCCGTACGACGACGACATCGTCGGCTACACCACGCTCTGGCACCGCGCCAACGGCGCGGACTCGATGCGCGAGCTCCTCGCGCGGGGCGCGGAGTTCGACGCGGTGTTCGGCCTGAACGACACGCTCGCGCTCGGCGCGATGCGCGTGCTGCAGGAGGCGGGTCGCCGGGTGCCCGAGGACGTCGCGGTGGTCGGCTTCGACGGCCTCGACGAGGCCGCCTACTCGATCCCGTCGCTGACCACGGTCGACCCGGGCCGGGAGTGGATCGCCAAGACCGCCGTCGCCACGCTGCTGGAGCGCATCGCGGGCAAGGCGGACGCCGCTCCGCGCACCCTGTTCGGGGAGTTCCGCATCCTCGAACGCGAGTCCGCTCCCGCCGTCTGAGATCGCGATTGACAGGTCGCGGGTTTCACGTCACAATATCTCTACAACGTTTACTACAACGTTGTAAATCTGTGGGAACCGCCCGTTGACCGCCCCGTCACGGACGACGACGACATCGAAGTCACCTCCGAGAGGAAACCCAGCACAATGAAGTCACGGACCCTGGCCGCACTGGGCGTGATCGCGCTCACCGGCTCAGTCATCACCGGCTGCGCGAGCGCGAACGCCTCGGGCGGCGACAGCAATACGCTCACCTTCATGTTCCGCGGCAGCGATGCCGAGAAGGCCGCCTACACCGCGGCCATCGAGGAGTTCGAGAAGGCGAACGACGTCGACGTGAAGATCATCATGACGACGGCCGACGAGTACAGCACCAAGCTCAAGGCGGCGATCACCGGCAAGCAGATCCCCGACGTGTTCTACGTCGACCCGGGCAGCGTGCAGGCGTACGTGCGCTCCGGCATCATCAAGGACATCACCGCCGAGGTCGAGAAGAACGTCGACCTCGACAACATCTGGGCGTACGGCGTTGACAGCTACCGCTTCGACGGCAAGCTCATGGGACAGGGCGCGATCTACGCCATGCCCAAGGACGTCGGCCCCTTCTCGTTCGGCTACAACAAGACGATGTTCGAGGCGGCAGGCATCCCGCTGCCCGACGTCGACGAGCCGTACACCTGGGACGAGTTCATCGACGTCGCCAAGAAGCTCACCAAGGACAACGACGGCGACGGCAAGCTCGACCAGTGGGGCACCGGCCTGAACGTGGTGTGGAACCTGCAGTCGTTCGTGTGGTCCAACGGCGGCGACTGGCTCAACGAGGATCGCACCGAGGTCACCGTCAACAGCCCCGAGTTCGTCGAGGCGCTGCAGTTCTTCGCCGACATGAGCACGAAGGACGGCGTGACGCCGTCGACCTCCGACGCGCAGACCCTCGACACCTACCAGCGCTGGATGAAGGGCGAGATCGGCTTCTTCCCGGTCGGCCCGTGGGACGTGCCCACCTACGAGAAGCTCGACTTCGAGTGGGATCTCATCCCGTACCCGGTCGGCAAGACCGGTGAGACCGCCACCTGGACCGGCACCCTCGGCATCGCCGTCGCCGAGACCACGAAGAACGCCGACCTCGCCACGAAGCTCGCCATCTACCTGAGCACCGACGAGACCGCGCAGCAGTCGCTCGTCGACGCCGGCGTGCAGGTGCCCAACCTCAAGGACATGGCCGACACCTGGGTCGCCTCGGCCACGCTGCCGCCGGCCAACAAGCAGGAGTTCCTCGACGTCGTGAACGACTACGGTCGCGCGCTGCCGGCGAACACCACCTACAGCGCCGAGTGGTACGACGAGCTCTGGAAGAACATCCAGCCCGTCCTCGACGGCAAGCAGACCGCGAAGGAGTACCTCGACGAGGTCGCGCCGCGCATGCAGCAGCTGCTCGACAAGGCCAACGTCGACGCCGGCATCGGCTGACATCCCGGGTGGGGGATGCCGCGGCATCCCCCACCCGCCCCCTCGACCGACTCCTGACATGACGACCTGGAGGTGACGGATGGCGACCTCGGCCATTCCTGCGCGACGCTCCCCACTGCACCGGCGCTCCCGACTGCACCGGCGTGAGCACCTGGCGGCGCTGGCGTTCATCGCCATCCCCGTACTGGGCTTCCTGACCTTCATCGGGTACCCGCTGCTGTTCGCGCTGTACTCGTCCTTCACGAAGTGGAACGGGCTCTCCGAGCCCGAGTTCAACGGGCTCGACAACTACATCGAGATGGCCGCCGACCCGTACTTCTGGAAGGCGATGGGCAACACCGTCTTCATGATGATCGGCATCCCGATCGGCCTGATCATCTCGCTGCTGCTCGCCCTGGCGCTGAACCGCCGGATGCGCGGCACCACCTTCTTCCGCACCGTCTACTACGTGCCGGTGATCTCGTCGCTGGCGGCCGTGGCCATCCTCTGGCAGTGGGCCTACAACGGCGACTTCGGCCTGATCAACCAGGTGCTCGACATGGTCGGCATCGAGGGCCCCAACTGGCTGCAGGACGCCTCGACGGCGAAGCCGGCGATCATCATCATGGCCGTCTGGAAGGGCATCGGCTTCTCGATGCTGCTCTACCTGGCAGCCCTGCAGTCCGTGCCACGGCACCTGTACGAGGCCGCCGCGATCGACGGCGCCAACGCCGTGCAGCAGTTCTGGCACATCACCGTCCCGATGCTGCGCCCCGTGACCTTCTTCCTCGTGGTCACCAGCATCATCGGCGGCGCGCAGATCTTCATCGAGATCAACATCATGACCCCCACCGGCGGGCCCGAGTTCTCCACGGCATCCATCGTCTGGTACATCTGGCAGAAGGCGTTCAACTACCTCCAGATGGGCTATGCCACCGCGATGTCGGTCGTGCTGGGGCTGCTGGTCTTCCTCGTGACGGCCATCCAGTTCCGCGTCAACCGCCGGTCCCAGTTCTCCATCGAATGAGGTAGCCATGAGCACAGCGACCGAGACCCTGGTGACCGTCCCGCCGGAGATGCCCGGCGAGCCGCGACGGCTCCCCACCCGCCCCGCACGCCGCGCCGGCGGCACGCGATCCCGCGCCCGTCGCACGACGAACATCGTGCTGACCCTGATCCTGTCCCTCGGCGGCATCGTCATGATCGCCCCGCTGCTGTGGACCTTCTCCACCTCGCTGAAGACCCGCGAGGCGGTGTTCGCCCTGCCGCCGCAGTGGATCCCCGACCCGGTGGTCTGGGAGAACTACGCCCGGGTGTGGACCGCGGGGCCGCTGGCCTCCGGCATCCTCAACAGCGTCATCGTCTCGGTGAGCGTCACCGTCGTCGGCACGCTGACCTCGGCGATCGCCGCCTTCGCGTTCGCGAAGATGCGGCTGCCGTTCAAGAACGTGATCTTCCTGGTGCTGCTGTCGGCGATCATGATCCCGTTCCCGACGATCATGATCCCGCAGTTCAAGATGTTCGGCGACGCGGGACTCGTCGACACCCTGTGGCCGCTGATCCTGCCCGGGCTGTTCGGCAACATCGTGATGATCTTCTTCCTCAAGCAGTACCTCGACTCGGTGCCCGACTCGATCATCGAGGCGGCGACGCTCGACGGCGCCGGCTACCTGCGCATCTTCTTCACGCTGATCTTCCCCGCCATCCGCCCGGCGATCGCCGCGCAGTTCATCCTCTGGTTCATGGCGGTGTGGAACGACTACCTCGCGCCGATCATCTACCTGAACTCGCCCGACAAGCAGACGCTGCAGCTCGTGATCGCCAGCTTCAACGCCACCTACGCGAGCCAGACCGACTACCCGCTGATCATGGCGGCGTCGTTCATCGCGCTCATCCCGGTGCTGGCCGTGTTCGTGATCTTCCAGAAGCAGATCATCGAGTCGGTGGCGCTGACCGGGGCGAAGGCCTGATCATGTTCGACCTCGACACCTCCGGCTGGGGTGCGCGCAACGCGCACGACCCGACGATCGTCCGCGGCGACGACGGGCTCTGGTACATGTTCTCCACCGACGCCGCGGCGGGCGTGGATCGCATCCCGGCCGGTGCGCACGTGCGCACCTCGCCCGACCTGGTCACCTGGACGTTCCGGGGCACGGCCCTCGACGGCGTCCCGCAGCAGGCGGGGGAGTGGTCGGGTGCGGCAGGACTCTGGGCGCCCGAGGTGGTGCGGTGGCCGGATGCCGGCGGCGACGAAAGGGATGCCGAGCCGCGCTGGCACATGTACTACTCGGCGTCGACGTTCGGCTCGCGCACCTCGGCGATCGGGCTGGCCACCGCATCCGCCCCGTCGGGCCCGTGGACCGACCGCGGCATCGTGATCGCCACCCATCACGACCGCGACGCCGTCAACGCGATCGACGCGGCCGTCGTCTTCGACGCCGACGGGGCGCCGTGGATGATCTACGGCTCGTTCTTCGGCGGCATCCACGCCGTCGAGCTCTCGATCGAGACCGGCAAGCGCCTGCGCGACGAGCCGGGAGCGCTGATCGCGCGCCGGCCGCGCAGCGTCGACGGCGCCATCGAGGGCGCCTACGTCGTGCGCCGCGACGGGCGGTACGTGCTGTTCGTCTCGTACGACTCGCTCGCCGACACCTACAGCGTGCGCGTCGGCGTCTCGGATGCCATCACCGGGCCGTACCTCGACCACCAGGGGCGCGAGCTGACCTCGCCTGCCGAGGCGGATGCCGAGAGCACCGGCACCAAGGTGCTCGGCGGGCTGCGCTTCCCCGGCGGGGTGGGGCTCATCGCCCCCGGGCACAACTCGATCTTCCATGACGGCGACGCGACCTTCATGGTGCACCACGTGCGCCTCGCCGACGCCCCCACCCAGCACGAGGCGCAGGTGCGCCGCGTGCACTGGACGGCGTCAGGATGGCCGCTCGTCTCGCCGCACCCCTACGCCGGCGCCGAGCGCGAGCGACTCGCGTCGCCCGAGCCGATCGCGGGGGAGTGGGATGCCGTGCGCTTCGCGCCCGAGGTGCCGGCGATGGTCGACGCCGAGCGCGTCACCGTGATCGCCGAGGGCGAGTCCGACGGGGATGCCGTGGGCGTGCAACTCGTCGTGTGCCCCGACGCTGGGTCCCTGAACGCGGCCCAAGCTGGGTCCCTGAGGCTCTCGAAGGGCCCCAGCGCTGACATCGTTCTCGACGCCGTCGTCTTCGGCGCCTGGGACCCCGTCGCGCAGCGCACCGTGCTCGCCTTCAGCGGCATCGACCGCGACGGCGTCGTGTGGAGCGGATCCAAGGCGGTGACGCCATGAACACCGAGGCGCAGCTGGGCCTGGGCTGGACCGGCCGGGTCATGCAGCTGCTGAACGCGGCCTGCACGCTCGTGCTCGTCAACCTGCTGTTCGCGGCCGGCACCCTGGCCGGGCTCGGGGTGCTCGGCATCATGCCGGCAGGCGCCGCCGCGGCATCCGTGCTGCTGCGCGACTCGACGACCCTCGAGCGCGAGGGCGGTGCGACCCGCGTCTTCGTGCGCGCCTACCGCCGTTCGTTCCTGCGCGCGAACCTCGCCGGCATCCCGTTCCTCGCCGCTGCCGCGCTGCTCGCCGCCGACGCCCTCGTGCTGCCGCGTCTGACCGGGCCGGCCGCCGCCGTGCTCACGACGCTGACCGTGGCGATCGCGCTGGCCGCCCTGCTGACCGGCATCGTCGTCGTGACCCTGCTCGAGCGCTACGACGACCCGCCCGCGGCGCTGCTGCGCTACGCGGTCACCGTCACGCTCACATCGCCTGCGACCGGGGCCGGCGTGGTCGTCGCGCTCGCCGCGTGCGGCCTGATCGCGCTCGCAGTCCCGGTCTTCGCCCCGCTGGCGGGCGCCTCCGTGCCGCTCGCCATCGCCGTGCGCCTCATCGACCGGCGGCTCGCCCACCTCGACCCGGCGCATCCGAACCACTGACCGACCCTTCGACGGGCTCAGCGACCCCGCTGACGACCGCGTCGATGCACTGACCACCCCACCCAGAAAAGGAACACCGTGACCAAGGCACGCATCTCCATCGACCGCGAGGCGGTCGTCGCGCCGATCGACCGGCGCATCTTCGGCTCGTTCGTCGAGCACCTCGGCCGCTGCGTCTACGACGGCATCTACGAGCCCGGCCACCCCACCGCCAATGAGGACGGCTTCCGCCTCGACGTCGTCGACCTCGTGCGCGAGCTCGGCTCGACCACGATCCGCTACCCGGGCGGCAACTTCGTCTCGGGCTTCCGCTGGGAGGACTCGGTCGGTCCGCGCGAGCAGCGCCCGGTGCGCCGTGACCTCGCCTGGCACTCGCTGGAGACCAACCAGGTCGGCGTCGACGAGTTCGCCCGGTGGCTCAAGCTCACCGGTTCCGAGCTGATGATGGCCGTCAACCTCGGCACCCGCGGCATCGAGGCAGCCCTCGACCTGCTCGAGTACGCCAACCACCCCTCGGGCACGGCGCTGAGCGACCAGCGCATCGCCAACGGCACCGTCGAGCCGCACGACATCCGCATGTGGTGCCTGGGCAACGAGATGGACGGCCCGTGGCAGACCGGCTACATGACCGCCGACGACTACGGCAAGCTCGCCGCCCGCACGGCGCAGGCCATGAAGGCCGCCGACCGCAACCTCGAACTGGTCGTGTGCGGCTCGTCGGGGTCGTCGATGCCGACCTTCGGCGACTGGGAGCGCACGGTGCTCGAGCACACGTACCAGCACGTCGACTTCATCTCGTGCCACGCCTACTACCAGGAGCGCGGCGGAGACCTCGCCTCGTACCTGGCCTCGTCGCTGAACATGCAGTACTTCATCGAGACGGTAGCCGCCACGGCCGACCACGTCGGGTACAAGCTGAAGTCCGACAAGAAGATCAAGCTCTCGTTCGACGAGTGGAACATCTGGTACCTCGACGAGCACCAGGCCTCCGACGAGGTCAACGACGAGTGGCGCTACGCGCCCCGCCAGCTCGAGGACGTGTACTCGGTGGCGGATGCCGTGGTGCTGGGCAACCTGCTCATCACGCTGCTGAAGAACCACGACCGGGTCGCCTCGGCCTCGCTCGCCCAGCTGGTCAACGTGATCGCGCCGATCATGACCGAGCCCGGCGGAGACGCCTGGCGGCAGACCACGTTCTTCCCGTTCTCGGTGACCTCGCGCCTGGCCAAGGGCGAGATCATCAAGCCCCGCATCGACGTGGGCACCTACGACACCGCCGTCTACGGCGCGGCACCCCTGGTGGACTCCGTCGTCACCACCGACGGCGAGAGCTCGGCGGTGTTCCTGGTCAACCGCAGCCAGACCGAATCGATCGAGGTGACCATCGCGGTCTCCGAGCTCGGGGTCTCGCGCATCGACGAGGCCGTCACCCTGTGGGACGACGAGGTGTACGCCAAGAACACCCTCGCCGACCAGAACCGCGTCGGGCTGAAGGACCTCGAGTGTGTGGCCCTCGCCGACGGCGTGCTCACGGTCACGCTGCCGCCCGTCTCCTGGTCTGCGCTCGCCCTGTCGTGACGCATCCGCTCCTGCGCCTGGCCGGCGCCGCCGTCGCGGTCCTCACCGCGGCGACGGCGCTGGCTGGGTGCGCGGCGGCGGTCGCCGCGCCCGAGCTGTCGGGCGACGTCTTCGTGCACGACCCGGCCTACGCGGTCACCGAGGACGGCCATTTCGTGTACTCGACCGGCAACGGGCAGATCGCCGACGGCGGCATCCAGATCCGGCGCTCCGACGACGGTGCCGACTGGGAGTACGCCGGTGAGGTGTGGCCCGAGAAGCCCGCCTGGCTCGCGGATGCCGTGCCCGGGGTCGACAACCTCTGGGCGCCCGAGCTGTACGAGCATGACGGCACCTGGTACCTCTACTACTCGGTGTCGACCTTCGGCAGCAGCCGCTCGGTGATCGCCCTGGCCACCAACACCACTCTCGACCCCGCCGACCCCGCCTACGAATGGGTCGACCGCGGGCCGGTGATCGCCTCGGAGGGCACCGACTACAACGCCATCGACGCCGGCATCGTGGAGGATGCCGACGGCACGCCATGGATGTCGTTCGGCTCGTTCTCGTCGGGCATCCGGATGGTCGAACTGGAATGGCCCGGCGGACTGCGCGCCGACGACGCCGAACCCCTGCGGCTCGCCGACCGCGGCCTCGTCGAGAACGCGATCGAGGCGCCGTACATCATCGAGCGCGACGGCTGGTTCTATCTGTTCGCCTCGCGCGGCTTCTGCTGCCGCGGCGTCGACAGCACCTACGAGATCATCGTCGGCAGGGCGGAGGACGTCACCGGCCCGTACCTGGATGCCCACGGCGCAGCCCTCCTCGACGACGGCGGCACCATCGTGCTGGCCGGCGACGGCGCCTCGCGCATCGGCCCGGGAGGGCAGTCCGTCGCGGACGGGATGCTGGCCTTCCATTACTACGACGGGGCCGCCGACGGCATCCCCACCCTCGGCATCCTGCCGCTGGAGTGGCGCGACGGCTGGCCGAGCGCCACCTGGCCGGACTCGGCCGACGAGAGGCCCTGAGGCCGCTCCGTACCCCGGTGGGCCCGGGCGTCAGCGCAGCAGCCGCACCGCCCCGATCGCGGGAGTGAGCAGGCCATCGGCGGCGGTGAACCGCACCTGCGCGGTCGTGCGCCCGGCGACCTCGCCGATCCCGTAGTCGATGTCGAGCACCTCACCGTCGCGGCCGGCGTCACGGCCGCCGTCTCGGTCGGCGGTGCCGAAGCGCTCCTCGGCGACGATCTCGTCGTCGATCCGCACCGTCACCGCGGTGGGCGTCTCCGTCAGCCGATAGCGGATGCGCAGGGTGCGGGCGCCCGGCGTCTGCATCCGCACCGACATGCTCTCGGTCGTCGTCCGCCAGCGCCGGTCACCCGTCGTCAGCACGGACGTGCCGGTGCCGGTGAAACCGTGGTCGGACTCCGGCTGCTGCTCGCCGAACGCCACCGCATCGACCGTCGCCGCGTCGACCGCGAGGCCGTCGTCGAGGTCGCGCAGCTGCGCCGCGCGCGCCGCCCGGTCGCCGTCCGAGACCGGCCAGTACACGGTGTAGCGGGAGTCGTGGATGCCGGAGAACGGCTCCAGCCCGCCGGGCACCTCGCCGGGGGAGAGCACCGGCAGGTCGGCGAAGGGCAGCAGCGGGCCGTGCGCGACATGACCCATCCGGCTGTCATCGGCGTACAGCCCGTCGAGATGCGCGTCGCCGTCCCGCGTCGCCAGCACCGACGGACCGGCGAGGAACGCCTGCCACGGCGAGCCGTCGGGCAGCCGCTCGGCGCGCACGTCGACCGGCAGCCGGAACGTCACGCGGTCGCCGGGCTCCCAGGTGCGCTCGACCAGCACAGCGCCGGGCAGAGCCCCGGCCTCGGCCGGCGAGCCGTTCACGCGCAGGTCCACGAGCCCGCCGGCCAGCTCTTCGGCCCACGCCGGCACGCGCAACCGCAGCGGGAACGCCCTGGCCTCCGCGGGATCGATGCGGATGGCGACCTCGCCGCTGCGCGGCAGGTCGGCCTCGACGCGGATGCTGACGCCAGGCAGGGCGGCACCCGGCAGATCGATCAGCGCCTGGGCGGGCAGGTAGAGGTTCACCGCCGGTGCGCCGTCCTCGATGCCGAACACCCACTCGGCCGCCGAGCGGGCCTGCGCCTCGAGGCCGGTGCCGACGCAGCACCAGAAGCCGAGCTGCGGCTGCGAGTACACCCGGTAGTGACGCGGGCGCATCGAGGTGAAGTACACGAAGCCGCCGCGCTCGGGATGCTGCGAGGCGAGCACGTGGTTGAACACCGCGCGCTCGGCGAAGTCGAGCAGCTCGGGGCGCAGCTCGTGCTCGGCGAGCGCCCGGGTGAGCTTGAGCATGTTGTAGGTGTTGCAGAACTCCGGACCCTCGCGGTCGTCGATCATCGACGTGAAGTCGTGCGCGTCGTGGAAGTGCTCGCGCACGCTGTTGCCGCCGATCGCCACCGTGCGGTGCTCGACCACGGTGCGCCAGAACGCATCGGCCGCACGCAGGTACGCGTCGTCGCCGACGGCGACGGCGGTGCTCGCATAGCCGACCGCCTTCGGGATCTGCGTGTTCGCGTGCAGGCCGGTCAGTGCATCCTCACCGCGCCGCAGAGGATCGAGGATCGCGCGATGCGAGAACCGTTCGGCCTGCGCGGCGTACTTGTCCTGGCCGGTCAGCTGGGCCAGCTGCGCGAAGGCATCGTTCATGCCGCCGAACTCGGTGTCCAGCATCCGCTCGAACGTCGCGTCGTCGATCCGGTCGGCGATGGGCAGCCACCAGTCGGCCAGCGACGTGACGATGCGCAGCGGCAGCTCGTCGCCGGCGACGACATGCGCATCGATCAGGCCCTGGAAGGTCTTGTGCAGGTTGTACCAGGGCACCCAGTGCTCGCTGGAGCCGAGCGCCGCGACGGCGCCGGCGCCCCCGGTCGCCAGCGACTCGAACAGCGCCTGACCGCCCGGGATGCCGCCGACGTAGCCGCCGCCGTTCGCGCGCTGGCACTCGGCGAGCTCGGCGACCATCGCGTCCAGCCGGCGACGCGCCTCGACGTCACCGGTCGAGGCGTGCAGGAACGCGAGAGCGGAGAGCTGGTGCCCGGCGATCTGGCCGTCGAGCCCCGAGTCCTCCCAGTTGCCGTAGCTTGGCGCCTTCGCCGGCAGACCCGCCTCGCGCCGGAACGGGGCGAGCAGCCGATCGGGGTCGAGCTCGAGCGCGTAGCGCAGATCGACCTCGACGGCCCGGGCGAACGGACCGTCGAGCAGGCGGACCTGATCCAGGGGCAGGAACTTCATGCGCAGACCTTCGGGTGATGGCGAGTCCTCGCCTTCGGATCGAGAGTGTTGTAACGCTACAGGAACTGTGATTGTATCGCTACACACCGTTCATCGAAGCCGATGCTCCTCCGTCGACAGGACCCCCGTGACCGTTCTCTCCCGCACCCCCGGTGCATCCGTCATCGACCGCCGCATCTACGGGCAGTTCGCCGAGCACCTCGGCCGCTGCATCTACGAAGGCGTCTGGGTCGGGGCCGACTCCGACATCCCGCACCGCAACGGCCTGCGCACCGACGTGATCGACGCGCTGCGGCACATCAAGGTGCCGGTGGTGCGCTGGCCCGGCGGATGCTTCGCCGACGAGTACCACTGGCTCAAGGGCGTCGGCCCCGAGCGTCAGCCGATGGTGAACACGCACTGGGGCGGCGTCGTCGAGTCGAACGCCTTCGGCACGCACGAGTACTTCGAGCTGCTGCACCAGCTCGACGCCGAGGCGTACATCAACGGCAACGTCGGAAGCGGCACCGTCGCCGAGATGCAGGACTGGATCGAGTACATGACCCTCGACTCCACCGCGCCGATGGCCGAGCTGCGCAAGCGGTACGGCCGCGAGCAGCCGTGGAAGCTGGAGTTCTTCGGGGTCGGGAACGAGAGCTGGGGATGCGGGGGCAACATGCTCCCGCTGCACTACGCCAACCAGTACCGGCAGTTCCAGACCTACGTGCGCAACTACGGCGAGGACCAGATCGCGAAGATCGCCTGCGGCGCCAACGCCGACGACTACGAATGGACCGACGTGCTCATGGCGCGCGCCGCCGAGCACATGCACGGCCTCAGCCTGCACTACTACACCCTGCCGACCTCCGACTGGGCCCGGAAGGGCGCGGCGCTGGAGTTCTCGGACTTCGAATGGCACGAGACCCTGCGCCAGGCCCGCCGCATGGACGAGCTGGTCACGCGGCACAGCCGCATCATGGACAAGTACGACCCCGCCAAGCGCGTCTCGCTGATCGTCGACGAGTGGGGCACCTGGTACGACGTCGAAGAGGGCACCAACCCCGGGTTCCTCTACCAGCAGAGCACTCTGCGGGATGCCGCGGTCGCGGCGATCACGCTGAACATCTTCCACCGCCACGCCGACCGGGTGCGGATGGCCAACATCGCCCAGCTGGTCAACGTGCTGCAGGCGATGATCCTCACCGACGGCGGGCGGATGCTGACCACGCCGACCTATCACGTGTTCGATCTCTACACCGACCACCAGGATGCGGAGTACGTGGACGTGCCCGCCGGAACGTTCGGCCAGGACACCGACGCGACCGCGTCGTTCAAGGACGGCGCCTACACGGTGAGCGTGACGAACACCGCGCTCGACCGCGAGGTCGAGGTCGTCTTCGAGCTGCCGTCGGCGATCACCGAGGTGCGACGCGCCCAGGTGCTCACGGGGGCATCGGCCACGGCGCACAACACCTTCGACGCCCCGGACACGGTCGCCCTCGCCGACCTCGACGTCTCGGTGAACGGCCGCACGGTGAAGGCGACCCTGCCGCCGCACTCAGTCGCCACCGTGCGCCTCGCGGTCGCGGAGTGAGATCGGCCGCGTCTGCGATGATCGACGGGGAGGCGACATGACGACGATGCAGGACGTCGCGCGGCACGCGGGCGTGTCGGTCATGACCGTCTCGAACGTGGTCAACGACCATCCGCATGTGCGCGACAGCACCCGTCAGAAGGTGCTCGCCTCGATCGCCGAGCTCGGCTACCACGTGAACACCTCCGCCAGGAGCCTGCGCCAGGGCCGCACGGGCGTGATCGCCCTGGCCGTGCCCGAGATCGACCGGCCGTACTTCGGGCTGCTGGCCAGCCTGCTCATCGAGCGCGCCGCAGCCCGGGGCTACGAACTCGTCGTCGAGCAGACCGCCGCCAGCCGGGACCGGGAGCTGGATGCCATCTCGCGGTCGCGCCTGCGCAACTACGACGGCCTGATCCTCAGCGCCGTCGAGCTGCACGACGACGACGCGGTGCTCCTGCGCGGCGACTTCCCGACCGTCGCGCTCGGCGAGCGCGGCTTCACCGGCCCGCTCGACCACGTCGTGATGGCCAACGCCGACGGTGCGGCGCTCGCCGCCGATCACCTGATCGATCGCGGATGCCGCACACCGGCGATGCTCGGCGGCTACTACAGCGACACCGGCGTCGTCGACGTGTCCACCTCGCGCGTGCGCGGCTTCGAGGACGCGCTCGCCGCCCGCGGCATCCGGCTCGACCCCCGGCTCGTGCGTTCGACGCCGTTCACCCTCGAAGGCGGACGGGCGGCGATGACCGAGCTGCTCGCCGGGTTCCCGGAGGTCGACGGGGTGTTCTGCTCCACCGACCTCGTCGCCATCGGCGCGGTGCGGGCGCTGGCGGATGCCGGGCGCCGGGTGCCGAAGGACGTGAAGGTGGTCGGCTTCGACGACGTGCCGCTGTCGGCCTTCCTCACCCCGTCGCTGACGACGATCGCCCCCGACCATGCCGCGATGGCGGATGCCGCGGTCACCATGCTCATCGATCGCATCGAGGGCAGACGCGGAGACGACGACTACCGCACGGTCGTCGGGCCGGTGCGCCTGGTCGCCCGCGAATCCACCGCGAGCTGACACCGCCGGCAGCATCCGACCCTGCTCGACCCGACCCTGCTCGACCCGATGAAGGGGCGTTCATCCATGCGCACACCGATCTCCACCCGCCCGCCGATGGGCTGGAACAGCTGGGACTGCTACGGCACCACCGTCACCGAGGACGAGGTGCTCGCCAACGCCCGGTTCATGTCCGAGCACCTGCGCGAGTACGGCTGGGACACGGTCGTCATCGACATCGACTGGTCCGACCCGACCGCGCGCAGCCACGGCTACAACGACAGCCCGCCGTTGTGCATGGACGATCACGGCCGCCTCGTGCCCGACCCCGAGCGATTCCCGAGCTCGGCCGGCGGGCGGGGCTTCGCCCCGCTCGCCGCGCAGATCCATGCACTCGGCCTGCGCTTCGGCATCCACGTCATGCGCGGCATCCCGCGACGCGCGCTCGCCGCCGATACGCCGATCCTCGACACGGACTCGCGGGCCTCCGACGTCGCCGAGCCGTCCAACGCCTGCGAGTGGAATCCCGACATGGTCGGGCTCGACCATCGGCATCCGGCCGCGCAGGCGTACTACGACGGCACCGTCGCGCTGTACGCGCAGTGGGGCGTGGACTTCATCAAGGCCGACGACATGCTGTGGCCCTACCAGGCCGCCGACATCGAGGCCTACGCGCGCGCGATCGAGCGCAGCGGCCGGTCGATCGAGCTGAGCCTGTCGCCGGGCCGCGACCTGTCGCTCGCGCACCTCGAGCACCTGCGCGCGCACGCCACCATGTGGCGCATCTGCGACGACCTCTGGGACCGGTGGGACGACGTCGAGGCGAACTTCGCCCGCTTCGCGCGCTGGGCGCCGCACGCGTCCGCGCACGGCTGGCCCGACGGCGACATGCTGCCGCTGGGCAGGATCGGCATCCGCGCCGAACGCGGCGAGCCCCGCGACGACCGGCTCACGCCCGCCGAGCGGATCTCGCTGCTGACGCTGTGGATCATCGCGCGCTCGCCGCTGATGATCGGCGGCGACCTGCCCTCCAGCGACCCGGCGACGATCGCGCTGCTGCAGAACGCGGATGCGCTCGCGGTGCTGAGCGAGTCGACGGGCGGCCGAGAGCTCTTCCGGGAGGGCGCGACGGTCATCTGGGGCGCCGGCGGGCCGGACGGCGTCCGCTACGCGGCCGTGTTCAACCTCGCGGCCGACCCGCGCGAGACGGTGTTCGACGTGCGCTCGCTCGCGCTGCCGGCGGATGCCGGCGTCGTGACCGAGCTGTGGACGGCCCGCGCCCTCGAGACGGAACCCGTGACCGTGCAGTCGGATGCCGCGCGGGGCGTCGCGCCGGGCAGCCGGGCGCTGCGCCTGAGCCTGGCCGCGCACGGCGCGGTGCTCCTCCGCTTCGATCCCGCCGCTGACTCTCAGCCGGCACCCGACTCCCTGGAGAACCTCGGATGACCTCTCCCTCTCGCTTCCAGATCGGCGACCGTGACTTCCTGCTCGACGGGCAGCCGCACCGCATCCTCTCCGGGGCGATCCACTACTTCCGCGTGCATCCCGAGCAGTGGCGCGACCGCATCCGCAAGGCCCGGCTGATGGGCCTTAACACGATCGAGACCTACGTCGCCTGGAACGCCCACGAACCGCGCCGCGGCGAGTGGGATGCAACGGGCTGGAACGATCTGGGCGCCTTCCTCGACCTCATCGACGCCGAGGGCATGCACGCGATCGTGCGTCCGGGGCCGTACATCTGCGCAGAGTGGCACAACGGCGGACTGCCGGTGTGGCTCACCGGTGCCGAGGGCATCGGCCTGCGCCGGGCCGAACCGCAGTACCTCGACGCGGTCACCGGCTACCTGCAGCGCGTGTACGAGATCGTCGCACCGCGGCAGATCGACCGCGGCGGGCCGGTCGTGCTGGTGCAGATCGAGAACGAGTACGGCGCCTACGGCGACGACAAGGATTACCTCGCGCACCTGGTGCAGGTGACCAGGCAGGCCGGGATCGAGGTGCCGCTGACCACGATCGACCAGCCCACCGACCGGATGCTGGCCGCGGGCAGCCTGCCCGAGCTGCACAAGACAGGATCGTTCGGCTCGCGGGCACTCGAGCGCCTGGCCGTCCTGCGCCGACACCAGCCGAGCGGACCGCTGATGTGCGCGGAGTTCTGGGACGGCTGGTTCGACTGGTGGGGCGCGGCGCACCACACCACGGCGCCGGCCGACTCCGCGGCCGAGCTCGACGCGCTGCTCGAGGCCGGGGCGTCGGTGAACTTCTACATGTTCCACGGCGGCACCAACTACGGCCTCACCAACGGCGCCAACGACAAGGGCCGGTACCTGCCGATCGTCACCTCGTACGATTACGACGCGCCGCTGGACGAGGCCGGGAACCCGACGGAGAAGTTCTTCGCCTTCCGCGACGTGATCGCGAAGTACGCGCCGGTGCCGGAGGAGATCCCGGATGCCGCCCGCGAGGCGCCGTCGTTCGAGATCGACCTCGCCGCGGTCGAGGTCGGACTGCCCGCCGCGCCTGCCGTCCGGGACGTGGAGGCGCCGTCGTTCGACGCGCTGGGGCATCTCGGCGCACTGGTCCTGTACGAGACCGCGCTGCCCGGGCGTTCGGGCACGCTGCGGTTCGGCGAGGTGCGCGATCAGGCGTGGATCTCGGTGGACGGCATCCCGGCCGGGTCCCTCTCGCGCACCCGTCACGAGAGCGCCCTGCGCATCCCCGAAGGCGCCCGCCTGCGCGTGCTCGTCGAGGAGCAGGGGCGGGTCAACTACGATCACCGGCTCGGCGAGGCGAAGGGGCTGATCGGCCCCGTGACCCTCGACGGCGACGTGCTGGAGGGCTGGACGGCCACCCCGATCGATCTCGACGCGCTCGCCGCGGCAGCATCCGATGCCCCGCTCGGCGACACCGGAGGCGGGCTGACGGTGCTGCGCGGGACGTTCCGGGCCGAGGCTCCCGCCGACCTCTTCCTCGACACCGCGTCGTGGGGCAGGGGCTTCGCATTCGTGAACGGCTTCCTGCTGGGCAGGTACTGGCGCAGCGGGCCGCAGCGCACCCTGTACGTGCCCGCCCCCGTCGTGCGCGGCGGCGCGAACGAACTGGTCGTCGTCGAGCTGGAGGCGGGGACGGATGCCGTGGCCCGATTCCTCCCGCACCCCCACCTCGGCCCGCGCGAGGAATGACCCGCGAGACTTGCCGACGAGCATGAGACTGCACGTCAGACGTGCAGTCTCATGCTCGAAGTGAAGTCTCGCGGGAGCTGAGCGCCGGGGCGGGCGCGGCGGCGCGACGTCAGGCCAGCTCGATCACCGACCACGACAGGGCGGGCAGGGTCGCGCGCACCGCGCCGTCGACGACCTCGGCGGCGGACAGCGGCACCATGTGCACGGCATCCGGGGTCGTCTCGAGGTTCGCGGTGTGGCGGTCGCCGCCCTCTGGGATCGTGAGCGTCTCGGCGTTCACGACGCGCAGGTCGCCGAACCCGCGCAGGTCGACGGTGAGGTCGCTCTGCTCGGTCAGTGAGCGGTTGGCGACGAACACCACCACGCGGCCGGACTCCTCATCCCAGGTGGCGGCGGCGTCCACGGCATCCACATCGCCGTAGCGCTTGGTGGCGATCTGCGAGGCCGACACCGCCGTGCGCAGGATCCGCCCGCGCGCCAGGCGCGCCATGCGCTCGAAGGGCCAGAAGCTCGTCTGCCGCCAGGCCGCGCCGCCCTCCTCGGAGCGGATCGGGGCGATCACGTTGACCAGCTGCGCCTGGTTGGCGATCTTCACGCGGTCGCCGTGGCGCAGCAGGCTGTTCAGGAAGGTGCCGACGACGACGGCATCCGTCACCGAATAGGTGTCTTCGATCAGGCGCGGGTGCTCGCGCCAGGTCTTCGAGACCTGGTGCGGCTGGTCGTCGGTGTCCAGACCCGACTGGTACCAGACGTTCCACTCGTCGAACGAGATGTCGACCTGCTTGGTGTGCTTTCCCGCCGCCTTCACGGCGTCGATCGTGGCGATCACGCCGTCGATGAAGGCATCCATCTCGACCGCCTCGGCGAGGAACGACTCGGCGTCGCCGTCGTGCTCCTGGTAGTAGGCGTGCATCGAGATGTAGTCCACCTCGTCGTAGGCGTGGGTGAGCACGGTGTGCTCCCAGGTGCCGAAGGTCGGCATCCCGCGGTTCGACGAGCCCACCGCGACCAGCTCGATCGAATCGTCGACGAGCTTCATCGCCTTCGCGGTCTCCTGCGCGAGCCGGCCGTACTCGTGCGCGGTCTTGTGGCCGATCTGCCAGGGGCCGTCGAGTTCGTTGCCCAGGCACCACAGCTTGATGTCGAAGGGGTCTGCGGCGCCGTTGCGGCGGCGCAGGTCGGACCAGTGCGTGCCGCCGGGGTGGTTGGCGTACTCCACCAGCGCCCGTGCCTCCTCCACCCCGCGGGTGCCGAGGTTGATGGCCTCCATCACCTCGACCTCGGCCTCGCGGGCCCAGTCGACGAACTCGTGCAGCCCGAACGCGTTCGTCTCGATGGTGTGCCAGGCGCCGTCGATGCGCACCGGACGATCGTCGACCGGGCCGACGCCGTCCTCCCAGCGGTAACCCGAGACGAAGTTGCCGCCCGGGTAGCGCACCACCGTCGGGCCCATCTCGCGCACCAGGGCGAGCACGTCCTGGCGGAAGCCGCGCTCGTCGGCCTGCGGGTGCCCCGGCTCGAAGATGCCGGTGTACACGCACCGCCCCATGTGCTCGACGAACGACCCGAACAGGCGCCGGGGGACGTCGGCGATCGTGAAGTCGCGGTCGATGGTGATGCGGGCCTGGGACATTGCTCTCCTTCTGAGGGGGATGGGGATCGGCCGGCGGCGCGCGGCCGCCGGCCGGGGATGCTACTGACCGCCGAAGCCGCTGGTCGCGACGCCCTTGACGATCTGCTTCTGGAAGATGACGAACACGATGATCAGCGGCAGCGCGGCCAGCACCGCCTGCGCCATGACCTGCGCGTACTGCACGCCGTAGGCGCTGATCACGGTCTGCAGACCGACCGGCAGGGTCATCAGCGTGGTGTCGTTTATCACGAGGAACGGCCACAGGAAGTTGTTCCACGCGCCGATGAACACGAAGATCGCGACGGATGCCAGGATCGGGCGCGACAGTGGCAGCACGATCGACCAGAAGATGCGGAACCGGCTGGCGCCGTCCACCCGGGCCGCGTCCTCGAGCTCGATCGGCACGGCGTCGAAGAACTTCTTCAGGATGAACACCATCGCCGGCGCCACCACCTGCGGCAGGATCAGACCCCAGTGGGTGTCGATCATGTTGAACGCGAGCATCTCGTAGAACAGCGGGATGATCAGCACCTGCGGCGGCACGACGATCGAGGCGACGATCACGAAGAACAGCCAGCGCCGGCCGCGGAAGTCCAGGCGCGAGAACGCGTAGGCCGCACCGGCCGAGATCGCCACGGTGATCACGGTGATCGCCACCGAGGTGATCAGGCTGTTCCACGCCCAGATGTACACGTTGCCCTGCGAGAGGATCGCCGTGAACGCCTCGGAGGTGATGCCACTCGCGCCGATCCACGACGGGTCGCCGGAGGCGGCATCCGTCTCGGTCTTGAACGCCGTGGCGACCGCCCACAGGAACGGCAGCAGCCAGCTGACGGCGAGGACGATGAGAACGATGAACGCCGTCACGCGCAGCGGCGCGAACGGGCGTTGCCCCGGCAGGTGCGGCCGGTGGGCGCGCCTGGTGCGCCGGCCGTCGGGGACGGTGACGGTCTCGGTGGGAGAGAGGGTCGCGGTGGACATCATCACAGCTCCTTCTTGCGGCGCGTCGCGACGGCCTGCACGACCCCGACGATGACGATGAGGGCGAAGAACACGTAGGAGATCGCGGCCGAGTAGCCGAACCGGTAGCTGACGAAGCCGGCCTCGTAGATGTACTGCACGATCGAGCGGGTGGTGTCGCTCGCGACACCGCCGAGCATCTGGTACGCCTGGTCGAACAGCTTCAGCGACGCGAGCACCTGCAGGATCAGGATCAGCACCGTCGCCGGCGCCAGCTGCGGCAGCGTGATCGACCAGAACTGCCGCCACGGCCCCGCGCCGTCGAGCGACGCCGCCTCGTACTGCTGCTGCGGGATGTTCTGCATCGCCGCGAGGTACAGCAGGAAGTTGAACCCGACGGTCCACCAGACCGTGGCGATCACGATCGCCATCATGTTGGTGTCGGGGTTCTGCAGCCAGGCGATCGGCTCGAGTCCCAGCGCCTTCAGGATGTTGTTCGCGGCGCCGATCTGCGGATTGAAGATCCACACCCAGATCTGCGAGATGACCGTCGAGGCGAGCAGGTACGGCATGAAGAACGACAACCGCCACAGCCACTGACCGGGCAGCCCGCGGTCGACGAGCGCCGCCATGAGCAGGGCGACCAGCACCAGCGGCACGGTGGACAGCACCGTGAACCACACGGTGTTCCACAGCGACTGCCACATGACCGGGTCGCCGAGCGCCTCGGCGTAGTTCGCGAAGCCGACGAAGCCGCCGCCGGCACCGGTGAGCGACTGGTCGGTGAAGCTCAGGTAGATGCCGTGCAGGATCGGCCAGACGAGGAAGAGCGCGAAGGCGATGAGGAAGGGGGCGAGGAACGCCCAGCTGATGAGCTCCTCACGGCGGCGGGGTCCGGCGTGCCGGAACGGGGTGTCGTCGCGGCGGCCGGTGACGATCACCCGGGTGCTGGCTGTGGTCGTCATGGCTTCCACGTCCCTTCGGGGTCGGCGGGGTTGGGCTGGGCGAGCAGCGCGTTCACGCGGCGCTCGAACCGGTCGATCGCGGCGGCGGGGTCGTCGCCGCTGAGCAGCACGCCCTGCACCGCGGCACCGAACTCGCCCTGGAAGTTCGATCCCGAGCCGGTGAACCACGCCTCGGGGTCGTACACGACGTGCTCGGCGGCCTCGGCGTAGTGCGCCTGCGGCACGAGATCGTCGTACTCGGGTGAGGTGGTCACCGGCAGGTAGGCCGGCACGTGCCCGGCCTCGGCCCAGCCGAACGAGCCCTTGAGCATGTCGGCGACGAACCGGTAGGTGAGCTCGCGGCGCTGCGGGTCGGCATCCGACTGGTGCGGCAGCACGAACGAGTGCGAGTCGGCGTACACGGCGGGGGTGCCGTAGAGGGTCGGGATCATCGTCGCGTCGAACGGGATGCCGGCGTTCTGCATCGTCCGCAGCTCCCACACGCCGGTCATGAACATGCCGCTCTTGCCGGTGGCGAACTCGGCCACGGCCGTGCCGTAGTCGTTCTGCGTGGCGGCGATCTCGCCGTCGAGCAGGGTGCGCATGAACTCGAGCACCTCGACCGCGGCATCCTTGTCGATGCCCATCTTCCCGCCGACCGGCAGCTCGATCGCGAGATCGTGCTGCGCGTACAGGCCGTAGAACAGGCGCCACATCTGTGCCCCGTCACCGAGGTAGCCGTACGAGAGGGCGTGCCCTTCGGCGGAGCCTGCGACCGCGCGCAGCTGCTCGAGGAACTCCTCGGGCGAGGACGTCTCGCGCAGCCGGCCGTCGGAGTCGAGCTGCCCGGCCGCGTCGCAGATGTCGGTGTTGTACATCAGCACGAACGGATGCGCGTCGAGGGCCACGCTGAACAGCCTGTCGCCCGCGAAGCCCTTCTGCCAGATCGGTGCGGGGAACGTCGACTCGTCGACGCCGAGCTCGGCGAGACGGTCGAGATCCCAGCTGTCCAGCAGGCCGCCCGGCGCCCAGCCGGGCACGCGGGTGGCGTGCATGATCGCCACGTCGGGGGCGCGTCCGCCGGTGCCGGCCATCGCGAGCTTGGTGTAGTACGGCGAGCCCCAGGCGAGCACGGTGGGGCGGATGCGGTACGCGTCCTGTGCGGCGTTGACCTTGTCGAGCAGCGACGACATGGTGACGCCGTCGCCGCCGGAGAGCAGATGCCAGAACTGCAGGGTCTGCGTGGTCGAGCCCGAAGCGGTGCCTGGTGCGCAGCCGGCGAGCAGGGCCGTGCCCGCCGCCAGCGACGCGGCAGCGAGGAACTGCCTTCGGGACAGATCGAGAGGGGGTGTCATCCATCGCTCCTTCGTCACGTCTTCGTGAACGGCTCCATCATTACATCGTGGTAATCAGGGCGCAAGGGGGGGGAGCCGGACGGGGAGCCCGACGCGGTGCCGGACGGGGTGTCGCCCTGGCAGGCCTCAGGGGCGGTGGCCGCCGGGCGTGCGCGAGGTGCTGCCGCGCTCGCGCAGCTCGTGCGGCAGCGTGATCCCGTGCGGGGGAGCGGTGCGGTCGTCCATCCGCGAGGTCAGCAGCGACAGTGCGGCATCGGCCAGCGCGTCGCGTTCGAACGCGACGGTGGTCAGCGACGGGGCGGTGAAGGCCGAGAGCTCGACATCGTCGAATCCGGCCAGCAGCACGTCGTCGGGCACGCGGATGCCGTGCTCGGCGAGGGTGCTCAGCGCGCCGAAGGCCAGCGAGTCGGTGAACGCGATCACCGCGTCGAATGCGATCCGCCGCTGCAGCAGGGTGCGCATGGCCTTCGCACCCGAGGCCATCGACCAGGGCAGCCGGTTCGCCTCCAGCACAGGGTCGGGCGCGATGCCCGCTTCGCGCAGGGCGTCGTGCACGCCCTGAAGGCGCAGCCTGCTCGTCGCGGTGGCGAGGGCCGGGTCATCGTCCCCGCCGATCACCGCGATGCGGCGCGCGCCGCGGGCGAGCACATGCCGCGTGACGTCGGCCGCCGCGCTGCGGCTGTCGATGCGCACGTGATCGGCCAGGTTCTGCTCGACCTCGCCGATCACGACCAGCGGCGGCAGCCGATCGGCATCCCGGATCGCACTGTCCTCGAGCCGCACCGGGTTGAGGATCAGGCCGTCGACCAGGCGCGTGCGCGCCCGGGCGAGAAGCTCGCCCTCGCGCTCGGGCGCCAGAGCCGTCTCCTCCACCAGCACGGCCAGGCCCCGCTGGTGGGCGGCCGCGACGATGCTGTGCACCAGCTCAGCCGAGTACGCCGTGGCCAGGTCGGGCAGAGCGAGGGCGATCGTTCCCGACCGGCCGGTGCGCATGCCGCGGGCGCTGAGATTGGGCACGAAATCGAGCTGCCGCATCGCCTGCTCGACCCGCGTGCGGGTGTCTTCGCTCACGGTGAATGCGCCGGTGACGACGTTCGACACGGTCTTGGCCGAGACGCCGGCGAGCGCCGCGACGTCCTTCATCGTCGCGCGGCGCGGAGGCGTCGCTGTCATGCGCGTCAGCTTAGCCCGACGCATCGGATACATCGATGTAACGCGCGTGGCATCATGGCCGCATGGGCAATGAGCGCAACTGGGCAGGCAACCTCTCGTACCGTGCGGCGGAGGTCGCGCATCCGGCATCCGTCGACGAGCTGCGGGGGCGTCTCGCGGCCGGCGGGCCGGTGCGGATGCTGGGCACCCGGCACTGCTTCAACGACATCGCCGACACCGACGGCGCGCTCATCGCCCTCGACCGGATGCCCCGGATCATCGAGGTGAACGGGCAGCGGGATGCCGTGCGCGTGAGCGGCGGACTGCGCTACGGCGACATCGCACCCGTCCTGCACGATCAGGGGCTGGCGCTGGCGAACCTCGCTTCACTGCCGCACATCTCGGTGGCAGGTGCGGTGGCCACGGGCACCCACGGATCCGGTGACGGCATCGGCTCGCTGGCCGCCGCCGTGCGCGCGCTGACCGTGCTCACGGCATCCGGGGAGGTGCGCCGGCTGCAGCGCGGCGATGCCGACTTCGCCGGCGCGGTCGTCTCGCTCGGCGCGCTCGGTGCGGTGCTCGACATCACGCTCGACGTCGAGCCGACCTATGCCGTCGCCCAGCATGTCTACGACGGTCCGGGCTGGGATGCCGTGCTGGCCGACCTGGATGCCGTGACCGGCATCGGCACGAGCGTGAGCCTGTTCTCCACCTGGCGCCGCACCGACGCCGCCGATCTGCTCTGGGTCAAGCAGCGCCAGCCCGACGGCCGCGCCGATGAGCGCGCCGGACTGGCCGCGGCACTCGGCGCGGCGGTCGCCGACGGCAAACGGCATCCGATCCTCGGCGTCGACGCCGAGGCCTGCACCGAGCAGGGAGGGGTGCCGGGTGAATGGTTCCAGCGACTGCCGCACTTCAAGCTCGAGTTCACGCCGTCGGCCGGTGCCGAGCTGCAGAGCGAGTACCTCGTTCCCCGCACGGATGCCGTGGCGGCGATCGAGGCCGTCCGCTCGCTGGCCGAGCGCATCGCACCGCTGCTGCTGGTCAACGAGATCCGCACCGTGCGCGCCGACGCGCTGTGGCTGAGCCCGGCCTACCGCACCGACATCGTCGGCCTGCACTTCACCTGGCGGCCCGACGAGCAGGCGGTGCGTGCCCTGCTGCCCGAGCTCGAGGCGGCGCTGCCGGCCTCGGCCCGCCCGCACTGGGGGAAGATCTTCACCCTCGACGCCGCCGAGGTGCGCGCCCGCAACCCGCGCTGGGACGACTTCGCGGCGCTGCGCGCCGCCTGGGATCCCGAGCGGCGGTTCGTCAACGACTACCTGGCGCGACTCGGGCTCTGATGCGAGCCGCGCGCGGCAGCACGGATCGCGCGCGCCCTACACTCGGGACGATGAGCGAAACCCCGGCCGAACGCACCCGCACCGTGGGTGTGCGCGATGTCGCCGCCCGCGCGGGCGTCTCGCGGCAGACGGTCTCGCGGGTGCTGAACGACCACCCCGAGGTCGCCGAGAGCACCCGCGAGCGGGTGCTGGCGGCCATGGCCGAGCTGGGCTACCGCATGAACAACGCCGCCCGGGCCCTGGGCACACGCCGCTCACGCACGCTGGGGGTGCTGGCCTCGAACGCCGAGCAGCAGGGGCCCGCGCGCAGCATCGCCGCCATCGAGGCGTGCGCCCGCGAGGCGGGCTACTGGGTGAGCGCCGCCTTCGCCGAGGCAGGCGACGCCGACGCCGTGGTCGCGGCGGTCGATCACCTCATCGCGCAGGGGGTCGAGGGCATCGTCGTGGTCGCCCCGCACGCGCGCACCCTCGACGCGCTGGATGCCCTGCGCATCGACGTGCCGATCGTCACCCTGCACTCCTCCGGTCACGGCGCCCGCGGGCCGTCGATCGACCAGGCCGCCGGCGCCCGCCTCGCCGTGGCCGCCCTCGCCGACGCCGGGCACACCCGCATCGCGCACCTGGCCGGGCCCGCCGACTGGCTCGAGGCCGAGTCCCGCGCCGAGGGCTTCGCCGCCGAGCTCGCCGATCGCGGCCTGCAGGCGGGGCCCGTGATCGAGGGCGACTGGTCCGCGGCATCCGGGTATGCGGCGACCGGCGCCGTGATCGCCTCCGGCATCACCGCCGTGTTCTGCGCCAATGACCAGATGGCGCTCGGCCTGCTCGGCGGGCTGCACGAGGCGGGGCTCGCCGTGCCGGCGGACGTCAGCGTCGTCGGGTTCGACGACATCCCGGATGCCGCGTTCTACTGGCCGCAGCTCACCACGATCCGGCAGGACTTCGCCGAGCTCGCCCGCCGCGCGGTGGGTCTGGTGATCGGCGACGCCGGGGCCACGGCATCCGCTCTCGAGCCGGTGCCGCCGGTGCTCGTGCCGCGGGCGTCGGTCGCGCCGCCCGCCTGACCCGTGCCGGGCGGGGCGGGCCGGCGCCGGACTCCGCGCCTGGCCTGTGTTGACGCTCGCGCCGGGCCGTGTCACACTGGACGACACCGGTCACTGTGACCGGTCACAGTGACCGCAGGCGACACCCGCCGGACCACGATGAGGTATCCGTGAGCAACGAAGTCCCCGCCTTCACCCCCGAGGTCGAGGCCGTCATCCAGGCCGTCCGCGAGGACGTCGCCCGCCTGCACGGCGAACTCGTCCGCTACGGCCTCGTCGTCTGGACCGGCGGCAACGTGTCCGGCCGCGTCCGCCTCGGCGACGACCCGAGCGGCGACCTCTTCGTCATCAAGCCCTCGGGCGTCTCGTACGACGACCTGGCGCCCGAGAACATGATCCTCTGCGACCTCGACGGCAACGTCATCCCCGGCACCCCCGGCAGCGACCGCTCGCCTTCCAGCGACACCGCCGCGCACGCCTACGTCTACCGGCACATGCCCGAGGTCGGCGGCGTCGTGCACACCCACTCGACCTATGCGGTCGCCTGGGCCGCGCGCGGCGAGGAGATCCCCTGCGTGATCACCGCCATGGCGGACGAGTTCGGCGGGCCGATCCCGATCGGGCCGTTCGCGATCATCGGCGACGACTCGATCGGCCGCGGAATCGTCGACACCCTCACCGGCCACCGCTCGCGCGCGGTGCTCATGCAGAACCACGGCCCGTTCACGATCGGCAAGGACGCCAAGGATGCCGTCAAGGCGGCGGTCATGGTCGAGGACGTCGCCCGCACCGTGCACCACGCCCGCGAGGCGGGGCCGCTCATTCCGATCCCGCAGGATGCGATCGACCGGCTCTACGACCGCTACCAGAACGTCTACGGACAGAACACGGACACCCGCCGATGAGCGCACGCCAGGACATCCTCGACGGCCGTACCAGCCTCGGCATCGAACTCGGCTCCACCCGCATCAAGGCCTGCCTGATCGGCTCGGACGCCACCCAGGTGCTCGCCACCGGCTCGTTCTCGTGGGAGAACCGCCTGCAGGACGGCCTGTGGACCTACGATCTCGACGAGGTCTGGGCGGGCCTGCAGGCCGCGTTCGCCGACCTCGTCTCCGACGTGCACGACCGCTACGGCGTGCGACCGGCGTCCTTCGGCGCCATCGGCATCTCGGCCATGATGCACGGCTACCTCGCCTTCGACGCATCCGGCGAGCTTCTCGTGCCGTTCCGCACCTGGCGCAACACGAACACGGGCGTCGCGGCCGCCGAGCTCACCGAGCTGCTCGGGGTCAACATCCCGCTGCGCTGGTCGGTCGCGCACGTGCATCAGGCCGTCGTCGACGCCGAGCCGCACGTGCCGCAGCTCGACTTCGTCACCACCCTCGCCGGCTACGTGCACTGGAAGCTGACCGGGCAGCGGGTGCTCGGCGTCGGCGACGCCTCGGGCATGTTCCCCATCGACTCGGCGACCTGCGACTACGACGAGCGGATGCTGCGCGCCTACGACGCACTCGCCGGCGACCGCCTGCCCGCCGGCCTGGCCGAGCTGCTGCCCACAGTGCTGCCGGCCGGCGCGCCCGCCGGTGAGCTCACCGCCGAGGGAGCGGCGCTGCTCGACCCCAGCGGCGCCCTGTCCTCCGGCATCCCGCTGTGCCCGCCCGAGGGCGATGCCGGCACCGGCATGGTCGCGACGAACTCCGTCGCCCCGCGTACGGGCAACGTCTCGGCCGGCACGAGCATCTTCGCCATGGTCGTGCTCGAGCGGCCCCTCACCGAGGTGCACCACGAACTCGACCTCGTCACCACCCCCGCCGGCGACGCCGTCGCGATGGTGCACTGCAACAATGGCGCCAGTGAGCTGGCGGCCTGGGCGGGTGTGTTCACGCGCTTCGCCGCCGCGGCCGGCAACCCGATCGGCGATGACGCGGCCTTCGAGGCGCTGTTCCTCGAGGCGCTGCAGGGCGAGGCGGATGCCGGTGGCCTGATCGCCTACAACCACCTGGCCGGTGAGCCGATCGCCGGCCTCACCGAGGGGCGCCCGCTCATCGTGCGCACCCCCGGCAGCGCGCTGACGCTCGCGAACCTCATGCGCGCGCAGCTGTACGGCGTGTTCGGCACGCTCGCGCTGGGCATGACCGTGCTCGCCGAGGAGGGCGTCGGCCTCGACCGGATGTTCGCGCACGGCGGCATGTTCCGCACCGCCGGTGTCGCCCAGCGCTTCCTCGCCGGGGCGCTCGGGGCTCCGGTCGCCGTCGGCGAGCTCGCCTCCGAGGGCGGCGCCTGGGGCATCGCCGTGCTCGCCGGTTACCTCGCCGAGGCCGACCGGCTGAGCCTGGGCGACTACCTGGATCAGCGCGTGTTCGCCACGGCATCCCTGTCCGTCACCGACCCCGACCCGGCCGATGTGGCCGGGTTCGCCACCTACCTCGACCGCTACCGGGCGGGCCTGGCCATCGAGGCCGCCGCCGTCGACTCCCTCTAAGGATCCCCATGCCCCGACTCACCACCTCCCTCGACTCCTACGAGGTCTGGTTCCTCACCGGCAGCCAGCACCTGTACGGCCCCGAGACCCTCGCGCAGGTCGCCGAGCAGTCGCAGAACATCGCGCGCCTGCTCGATGAGGCCGCAGACGTGCCGGTGCGCATCGTCTGGAAGCCCGTGCTGACCGACTCCGCCGCGATCAAGCGCACGGCCCTCGAGGCCAGCGCCGACGACCGCGTCATCGGCGTCATCGCCTGGATGCACACCTTCAGCCCCGCGAAGATGTGGATCGCCGGCCTCGACGCGCTGCGCAAGCCGCTCGCGCACCTGCACACCCAGGCCAACGTCGAGCTGCCGTGGGCCGACATCGACTTCGACTTCATGAACCTCAACCAGGCCGCCCACGGCGACCGCGAGTTCGGGTACATCCAGACCCGCCTCGGCGTGCCGCGCAAGACGATCGTCGGGCACGCCGGCGACCCGCGCGTCCAGCGTGAGCTGGGCACCTGGCAGCGTGCCGCCGCGGGACTGGCGGCATCCCGCTCGCTCAAGCTCGCGCGCTTCGGCGACAACATGCGCTACGTCGCGGTCACCGAGGGTGACAAGACCGAGGCCGAGCTGCGGCTGGGCGTGCAGGTGAACACCTGGGGCGTGAACGAACTGGCGGATGCCGTGGCCGCGGCATCCAGCGCCGACGTCGACGCGCTCGTCGCCGAGTACGAGGAGCTGTACGACGTCGCCCCCGAGCTGCGCCGCGGAGGCGACCGGCACGGGTCGCTGCGCGACGGCGCGGCGATCGAGCTGGGGCTGCGGTCGTTCCTCGAGGAGGGCGGCTTCGGCGCCTTCACCACCTCGTTCGAGGATCTCGGCGCGCTCAAGCAGCTGCCTGGTCTGGCCGTGCAGCGCCTGATGGCCGAGGGCTACGGCTTCGGCGCCGAGGGCGACTGGAAGACCGCGATCCTCGTGCGCGTCGCCAACGTCATGGGCGCGGGCCTGCCCGGCGGGGCCAGCCTGATGGAGGACTACACCTACGACATGACCCCGGGCGACGAGCTCATCCTCGGGGCGCACATGCTCGAGGTGTCGCCGTCGCTGACCACCGCGAAGCCGACCCTCGAGATCCACCCGCTGGGCATCGGAGGCAAGGACGACCCGGTGCGCCTGGTCTTCACCGCCGACCCCGGCCCCGCCGTCGTCGTCGCGCTCAGCGACATGCGCGACCGCTTCCGCCTCACCGCGAACGTGGTCGAGAACGTCGAGCCGCGCGCCGCGCTGCCCAAGCTGCCGGTGGGACGCGCGGTCTGGAAGCCCGCGCCCGACTTCAACACGAGCGCGGCCGCATGGCTGACCGCCGGTGCCGCGCACCACACGGTGATGTCGACGGCCGTGGGCATCGACGCGTTCCGCGACTTCGCCGAGATGGCTGAGATCGAACTGCTCGTGATCGACGAGTCGACCCGGCTGCCGGAGTTCCAGCAGCAGGTCCGCTGGAACCAGGCCTACCATCGCCTCGCTCAGGGCCTCTAGCCCTCAACGCCAGACGCCCGGCCCCGCATCCGCGGGGCCGGGCGTCTTCGTGTTCGGTCGGTCTGCGCGCCGCCCCACGCGTGCCCCCCACCCTCCTCCGTGAGAAACCACTTTGCGCATCGGAAATCACGCGTGCGCGCGTTTCTCACGCGAAAAGTGGTTTCTCAGCGGGGATGGAGACGCGGGGCGGGGGCGGGCGGGTCAGGGGAGGCGGGCGGAGTACTGCGCGCGGATGCCGGGGACGGGGGTGCCGGGCACGGCATCCGCCGACTCCGCACCCCACCCTGGACGCGAGCCGGTCAGCGCCCAGGCGGCCTGCGCGGCCGCGCCGAGTGCCACGTACTCCTGCGGCTCGGGAACGAACACCGGCAGGTCGAAGACCTCGGCGGCGATCCCGCGCACGGCCGGGTTCTGCGCGGCACCGCCGATGAGCAGGATGCGCTGCGGGGTCACACCGTGGGCGCGGATCGCATCCAGCCCCTCGGCCAGCCCGCACAGCACACCCTCGATGGCGGCGCGCGCGAGGTTCTCGCGGGTGGTGCTCGCCAGCGTCATGCCGAACAGGGTCGCGGTCGCGTCGGGGTGGTTGGGGGTGCGCTCGCCCTCGAACCACGGCTGCAGCACGAGCCCGCCCGCCCCGGCCGACGACGCGAGAGCCAGCTCGCCCAGCTCGTCGTGGCCGACGCCCAGCAGCGCCGCGGTGGCATCCATCACCCTGGCGGCGTTGAGCGTCGCGATCAGCGGCAGCCAACCGCCCGCGGCATCCGCGAATCCGGCCACCGTGCCCGACGCATCGCGCACCGGCGAGTCGGTCACGGCGAAGACCGTGCCCGAGGTGCCGATCGAGACGACCGCGTCACCGCTGCGGGCACCCAGTCCCAGTGCGGCACCGGCGTTGTCGCCCGCACCGGCGCCGACGAGCATCCCCCCGGGGCCTGCGACATGCTCCGACGGACCCAGCACACGCGGCAGCACGATGTCCGCCGCGTCGCGGCGCAGCGCCAGCGAGAGGATCTCGCGGTCGTAGCCGTCGGCTCCCCAGTACGCGGTGCCGCTGGCATCCGACCGGTCGGTGACCAGCTCGTCGAGCCGCGGGTTCTCGGGGCCGAATCCGCGCAGGCGCCAGGTCAGCCAGTCGTGCGGCAGCGCGACGGCGGCGATCCGCGCCGCGGCATCCGGTTCGTGGTCGGCGAGCCAGCGCAGCTTCGTGGCGGTGAACGATGCCACCGGCACGACGCCCGTGCGGATGCTGAACGCCCCGGCGCCGAGCTCTGAGACCAGGTCGGATGCGGCATCCGCGGACCGTGTGTCGTTCCACAGCAGCGCGGGGCGGATGACGTTCCCCTCCGCGTCGAGCACGACCATGCCGTGCTGCTGCCCGGCGATGGCGACCGCGTCGATGCCGTCGAGGCCACCGGCCTGGGCGATCGCCTGCTGCAGGGCATCCCACCAGGCGGCGGGGTCCACCTCGGTGCCGTCCGGGTGCGATGACCGGCCGGTGCGCACGACCGCGCCGGTCGCGGCATCCCGCACGACGACCTTGCACGACTGGGTTGAGCTGTCGACCCCCATCACGAGTGCCATCGCGTCATCCTCTCTCATGTCTCTCCTCTGTCGCCGAAACCCCTCACCCTCGCCGAGACCCCTCCGCAATCGCGTTGCTGCTGAGGGGTCTCGACGACCAGGAGGGGTTTCGGCGGAGGGGGCGTGCGGGTCAGCGGGCGCCCATCAGGTGCTCGGTGGCCAGCTGCTGCAGGCGCACGAAGCCGAAGCCCTTGCCACCGAGGTACGCCGAGGCGTCGAAGTCCTCGTAGGCGCTGCGGTCGGACAGCAGGTCGTCGTAGCTCTCGCCATCATTGAGGGTCGGCTGAGCCAGCTCGGCGACCTTCGCGACGGCCAGCGCCTCCTGCACCTCGGGGTCGGCGCGGAACGCCTTGGCGCGCTCCTTGAGCAGCAGGTACATCCGCATGTTGGCGGCCGCCGACGTCCACACGCCGGTCTCGTCCTCGGTGCGGCTGGGCTTGTAGTCGAAGTGACGCGGGCCGTCGTAGGCCGGCGTGCCGTCGGGTCCGCCGTTCTCGAGCAGGTCGACCAGCGAGAACGCGTTGTGCAGGTCGCCGTGACCGAACACCAGGTCCTGGTCGTACTTGATGCCGCGCTGCCCGTTGAGATCGATGTGGTACAGCTTGCCGTGGTACAGCGCCTGCGCGATGCCGGCGGTGAAGTTCAGGCCCGCCATCTGCTCGTGCCCGACCTCGGGGTTCAGGCCGACGAGCTCGGGGCGCTCGAGCGACTCGATGAAGGCCAGCGCGTGACCGAGCGTCGGAAGCAGGATGTCACCGCGGGGCTCGTTCGGCTTGGGCTCGATGGCGAAGCGGATGTCGTAGCCCTTGTCGGTGACGTAGTCGCCGAGCAGGTTCACGGCCTCGCGGTAGCGCTCGAGAGCCGCGCGCACGTCCTTGGCCGAGTCGTACTCGGCGCCCTCGCGGCCGCCCCACATGACGAAGGTCTTCGCACCCAGCTCGGCGGCCAGGTCGATGTTGCGCAGCACCTTGCGCAGCGCGAAGCGGCGCACCTGCCGGTCGTTCGAGGTGAAGCCGCCGTCCTTGAACACGGGGGCGCTGAACAGGTTGGTGGTGACCATCGGCACGATCAGGCCGGTGTCGGCGAGCGCCTGCTTCAGCCGGTCGATCTGCGTCTGCCGCTCGGCATCCGTCGACCCGAACGCGAACAGGTCGTCGTCGTGGAAGGTGAGGCCGTACGCGCCGAGCTCGCTGAGCTTCTCGACGGCGTGCACGACGTCGAGCGCCGGCCGGGTCGGGCCGCCGAACGGGTCGGTGCCGTTGTAGCCGATGGTCCAGAGGCCGAACGAGAACCGGTCGGCCTTGGTGGGGGTGAGTGCCATGATGATCCGCCTTCAGCGACGTCGATGAAATGTTGTACTGCACAACATATCACGATCGGGCGCGATGGCAAGCGGTCAGCGCGGGGGAGCGGCGGTGGAGTCGCGCACCACCAGCCGGGTGGGCATCCGCACCTGCTCACGCCCGGCGCCGTCGTGCATCATGCCGAGCAGCATCCGCACCGCCGTGGCGCCCATCTCGGCCAGCGGCTGGCGCACGGTCGTGAGCTGCGGGGTGTGCATCGCGGCCTGCGGGATGTCGTCGAATCCGATAACCGACAGATCCTGCGGCACGCGCAGCCCGCGCTCGGCGGCGACGCGGATCATCTCGATCGCGGAGAGGTCGTTGGCCGCGAACACGGCCGTCGGCCGATCGGCCAGGTGTAGCAGCGCGTGCGCGCCGGCTGTGGAATCGGCGGCGCGATAGCCGCCCTCGGCGATCAGCGCCTGGTCCTGCGGGATGCCCGCCTCCGCGAGCGCGCGGCGATAGCCCTCCTCGCGCTGCTGCGCGGATTCCAGATCGGTGCGGCCCCGCAGATGCGCGATACGGCGGTGGCCGAGGGAGATCAGATGCGCGGTGGCGGCGTGGGCGCCGTCGGCGTTGAGCACGCTGACGGTGGCAGGGCCACCGGCATCCGCATCCCCGGCGGGGCTCGCGTGCGGGTCGATCGCGACCATCGGGACGGATGCCTCGGCCGGGGCCGTCGTCGGGGTGACGAGGATGGCGCCGTCGATGAGCGTGCCGCCCAGCCGGGACAGCGACCGCCGCTCCCAGCCGTGGTGCTCGCCGGCCGACACGGTTCCGGCATAGGCGAGCACGTCGTACTGCGTGCCCTGCAGCTCGGCTGAGACGCCGCCCAGCAGTTCGAGGGCGAACGGCTCGAACTCGGCCACGAGCACGCCGATCACGTTGGTGCGCTGCCGGCGCATCGAGGTGGCCACGAGTGAACTGGCGTAGCCCAGCTGCTCGACGACCCCCAGCACGTGGGCCAGTGTCGCGGGGGAGACCCCGTCGCGGCCGTTGATCGCCTTCGACACGGTCGCCACCGAGACGCCGGCGGTCTCGGCGACGTCGTGGATCGTGATGCGACGGTTCATGGATCACAACCTAGCAAGCGATATCGTTATCCGGTTGAGCACGAAAACGTTATCGACAACGATTGACATCCGTCGGGCCGAGGTGTCAGAGTAGGCCGAAAGCACATTGGGTGCCGGTGACAACAAATCGCGCCGGCCCTGCTGAACACTCGAAGATGAGGAGAGACACAGCATGAAGATCCGCAAGGCTTGGACCGCCGCGGCGGTCGTGGCGGCGGTGGGGATGCTCGGGTTGACCGGCTGCTCCCCCAGTGCCGAAGGAGGAGCGCCCGCCGACGGCGAGAGCACGCTCGTCATGTGGCACAACTCGACCACCGGACCCGGTAAGCAGTACTGGGAGGATGCCGCTGCCGCGTTCAAGGACGAGAACCCCGAGGTCACCGTCAAGGTCACCTCGATCCAGAACGAGGACATGGACGGCAAGCTGCAGACCGCCGTCAACTCGGGCGACATGCCCGACATCTTCATGGCCCGCGGTGGCGGCAAGCTCGCCGACATCGTCGAAGCCGGCAAGGTGAAGGACCTCACCGGTCTCATCTCCGACGATGTGAAGAGCGCCCTCGGCGATGCGCCGTTCGCCGCGTTCACCGTCGACGGCAAGATCTACGGCATGCCCAGCGCCGTGCTGCCCGGCGGCATCTTCTACAGCAAGGACCTGTTCGAGCAGGCCGGCATCACCGAGGCGCCCGAGACCCTCGACGACCTCGAGGCGGCCGTCGAGAAGCTGAAGACCGCCGGCATCCAGCCGATCGCGCTCGGCGCGAAGGATGCCTGGCCCGCCGCGCACTGGTACTACTTCTTCGCGCTGCGCGCCTGCGGCGAGGACCTCATCTCGAACCTGTCCACCAACGCCGACTTCACCGACGGATGCTGGCTGACCGCGGCCGAGAACCTGCAGGACTTCGTCTCCATCGAGCCGTTCAACCAGGGCTTCCTGACCACCTCGGCCCAGGAGGGCGCGAACTCCTCCGCGGGTCTGCTCGCCAACCACAAGGCCGCCATGGAGCTCATGGGCGCCTGGGACGTGGGCGTGATCGCCAGCCTGACCCCCGACGAGAAGCCGCTGCCCGACCTCGGCTGGTTCCCGTTCCCCGAGGTCTCGGGTGGCGAGGGTGAGCCCGGCGCCATGATGGGCGGCGTCGACGGCTACGCCTGCTCGGCCGACTCGCCGGCCGCGTGCGAGGACTTCCTCAACTTCGTCTCGTCGAAGGAGTGGCAGGAGAAGTACGCCGTGGCCTTCCAGACCATCCCCGCCTCGCAGGAGGCGAAGGGCGCGGTCGAGGACCCCTCGCTCGTGCCGCTGATGGAGGCATACGGTGAGGCGCCCTACGTCGCGCTGTGGCTGGACACCGCACTCGGCCAGAACGTCGGAAACGCGCTGAACACCGGCGTCGTCGAGATGCTCGCCGGCCAGGGCGACCCCGAGAAGCTCGTGTCGAAGATCACCGAAGCGGCCGCGAGGGGCTGAGCGGGACGATGACAGACATTCAGGCGCCGGCAGGTTCCGTCGTGCCTGAGAGCACCGTCCGCACCGGAGCCGGCAGCATGCCGGCCCCGGTGCGGCGGCGCCGCGCCGACTGGCGCAAGCGCGGCGAGATCGCGCTTCTCACTGGCCCGGCACTCATCATGTTCCTCGGGTTCGTCATCTTCCCGGTGGTGATGGCGGGCTTCTACGGCTTCTTCAAGTGGAACGGCTTCGGCTGGCCGACCGAGTTCGTCGGCCTCGACAACTACATGCTCATGTGGCGGGACGAGATGTTCCGCGACGCCGTCCTGCACAACTTCATCATCGTGGTCCTGTCGCTCGTGCTGCAGGGCCCGGTCGCCATCCTGTTCGCGCTGCTGCTGAACCAGCGCATCCGCGGACGCTCGGTGATCCGCGTGCTCATCTTCATGCCGTACGTCATCTCCGAGGTCATCGTCGGCATCGGCTGGAGCCTGATGATGCAGGATGCCGGCGCGCTGAACTCGCTCCTGGAGAAATGGGGCCTCGGCGACCTGCAGCAGTCCTGGCTCGCCGACCCGGCGATCGCCATGTGGACGCTGATGATCATCATCACCTGGAAGTACGTCGGCTTCGCCGTCATCCTCATGCTCGCCGGCATGCAGTCCATCCCCGAGGAGCTCTACGAGGCCGCCGCCATCGACGGCGCCGGCTTCTGGAAGATCCAGTGGAGCATCACCCTGCCGCTGCTGGGTCCGACCGTGCGCATCTGGGCGTTCCTGTCGGTGATCGGCTCGCTGCAGCTCTTCGACCTCGTCAACATCATCTGGGGCCAGTACATCGCCGCGACGGCGGGCACCTCGACGATGGCCACCTACATGTACCAGAACGGGCATCTCGCCGGCAGCTACGGGTTCGGCAACGCCGTTGCCGTGATGCTCTTCCTCATCTCGCTCGTGGTCGCGCTGTTCTATCAGCGCTTCGTGCTGCGACGCGACACCGAGGGTGCTCTCACCGGCGCAAGCGGAAGGGGTCGCAAGTGACGACCGACAGCCTGAAGACCTCGCTGGTCGTGCAGCCGCTCGGCTCGGGCGGCCTGCGCCGCTCGCCGAAGGTGCGCTGGGGCAGCCCCGCGGTCTACCTCGTCGCCATCGTGCTCATCACGATCTGCATCACCCCGGTGCTGTACATCATCATCGGCGGGTTCCGCACGAACTCGCAGATCACCAACGATCCCTCGGGCTTCCCGACGCCCTGGCAGCTCGCCAACTACGGCGACGTGCTGGCCAGCTCGGAGTTCTGGGTCGCGATGCTCAACTCGACCATCGCCGCCGTCGGCACGACCCTCGGCGCCGTGCTGCTGGGCGTGATGGCCAGCTACGTGCTGGCCCGGTACGACTTCGGCGGGCGCGCGGTGATGTACTCGCTGTTCGCGGCCGGCCTGATGTTCCCGATCACGGTGGCGATCACACCGCTGTACATCCTGGTCCGCAACCTCGGGCTGGTGAACAGCCTGGCCGGCATCATCCTGCCGCAGATCGCCTTCGCGCTGCCCACGACGATCATCATCCTCGTGCCGTTCCTGCGGGCCATCCCCCGTGAGCTCGAAGAGGCGGCCTCGATCGACGGCGCCTCGCGCCTGGGCTTCTTCTGGCGCATGGTGGTGCCGCTGAGTCTGCCGGGTGTCATCACCGTCGGCATCCTGGCCTTCGTCGGATCGTGGAACGGCTACATGCTGCCGCTGTTCATCCTCAACGACCAGGCGCTGTTCACCCTGCCGCTGGGCGTGCAGAACTTCGCGTCGCAGTACTCGGTCGACACCGCACGTGTGCTGGCGTACACGTCGCTGTCGATGCTGCCCGCACTCATCTTCTTCAGCCTCTTCGAGCGCCGCATCGTGGGTGGCCTGACCGGTGCGGTGAAGGGCTGAGCATGGTCTACGACACGTCACAGGACACCCCGGGTACGAACGGCGCGGACGTCACGGATGCCGTGGGCGTCACGGATGCCGTGAACGCCGCGGCGAAGACGGATGCCGTCATCCCGGCGTTCCCGATCGCCTCGGAGCGCGTCAGCGCGCTGCTGGCACGGATGACGCTGGAGGAGAAGGCCGCGCAGCTGGTCGGGTACTGGCTCGACCAGGGCGGCGAGGTCGTCGCGCCGATGCAGAACGAGATGGGCGCGGGGCAGGCCTCGGGCGCGCTCGCCGAGATCACCCGCGACGGCATCGGCCACTACACCCGGGTGTACGGCACGCGTCCGGTCGACCCGGCCGAGCGGGCCGCCTGGCTCTGGGAGGAGCAGCGCCGGCTCACCCATGAGACGCGGCTGGGCATCCCGGCGCTCGTGCACGAGGAGTGCCTCACCGGTCTCGCGGCCTGGAAGGCCGCGACCTTCCCCACGCCGCTGGCCTGGGGCGCCTCGTTCGACCCGGAGCTTGTCGCCGAGATGGCGGGGCTGATCGGGGAGTCGATGCGCGAGCTCGGCATCCACCAGGGCCTGGCGCCGGTGCTCGACGTCGTGCGCGACCCGCGCTGGGGCCGCGTGGACGAGTGCATCGGCGAGGACCCGTACCTGGTCGGCACCGTCGGCACCGCCTATGTACGGGGTCTGCAGCAGGCGGGCGTGCACGCCACGCTCAAGCACTTCCTCAGCTATTCGGGCTCGCGCGCTGGGCGCAACCACGCGCCGGTGTCGGCGGGACCCCGCGAGGTCGCCGACGTGTTCCTGCCGCCGTTCGAGATGGCCATCCGCGACGGCGGCGTACGCAGCGTGATGAACAGCTACACCGAGATCGACGGCGTGCCGGTGGCATCCGATCCCACACT
Source organism: Microbacterium sp. YJN-G (assembly GCF_015040615.1). Taxonomy (NCBI): domain Bacteria; kingdom Bacillati; phylum Actinomycetota; class Actinomycetes; order Micrococcales; family Microbacteriaceae; genus Microbacterium; species Microbacterium sp. YJN-G. Next base: position 2,938,584 of record NZ_CP060402.1, on the reverse strand, counting down.
GCTCACCGGGGTGCTGCGCAACCGGCTCGGGTTCGACGGCGTGGTCGTCGCCGACTACTTCGCCGTCGCGTTCCTCGAGGTCATGCACGCTGTCGCCGCCGACCGCGGCGAGGCGGCGGCGCTCGCGCTGCAGGCCGGCATCGATGTCGAGCTGCCCTCGGGCGACGCCTACCTCGCCCCGCTCGTGGAGCGGGTGCGCGCAGGGCTGCTCGATGAGGGGTACGTCGATCGTGCGGTGATCCGCGTGCTCACGCAGAAGGAGCAGCTCGGTCTGCTCGAGCCCGGCGTCTTCGAATCCGAGCCGCCGGCCGAGATCGACCTCGACACCCCGGCGCACCGCGAGGTCGCGCGACGGCTCGCGGCGGAATCGCTCGTGCTGCTGTCGAACGACGGGGTGCTGCCGCTGGCCGGCAGCGCGCCGCGGATCGCGCTGATCGGCCCGAACGCCGACCGCGCCGACGCGCTGCAGGGCTGCTACTCCTTCGCGAACCACGTGCTCGCCCACCACCCCGGCTACGAGCTCGGCTTCGAGATCCCCACCGTCCGTGAGGCGCTCGCCGACGCGCTGCCGGATGCCGAGATCGTGCACCTGCCCGGATGCCGGGTCGAGGGCGATGATCGCAGCGGCTTCGAGGCTGCGGCCTCGGCCGCAGCCGGTGCCGACGTCGCGATCGTCGTGGTCGGCGACCAGGCCGGGCTGTTCGGCCGCGGCACGGTCGGCGAGGGCAACGACGTGGAGTCGCTGGAGCTGCCGGGTGTGCAGCGCGAACTCGTCGAGCAGCTCGTCGCCACCGGCACCCCGGTGGTCATGGTGCTGCTGACCGGGCGGCCCTACGCGATCGACTGGGCGCTCGACGGCGCGGGCACGCGCCCGGCTGCGGTGCTGCAGGCGTTCTTCCCCGGCGAGGCCGGCGGCACGGCGATCGCCGAGGTGCTCACCGGTGCGGTGGCCCCTTCGGGGCGGATGCCGGTGAGCCTGCCTCGCTCGTCCGGTGCGCAGCCCTACAGCTACCTGCATCCGATCCTCGGCGGACCGTCCGACGTCACCTCGACCGACCCGACCCCGCTGCGCCCGTTCGGATTCGGCCTGTCGTACACGACCTTCGCGTACGAGGGCCTCGAGGTCTCGCCGCAGGCGAGCACGGATGGGCGCTTCACGGCATCCGTCGTCGTCCGCAACACCGGGGGACGCCCGGCGACCGAGGTCGTGCAGCTGTACGGCCGCGACCCCGTCGCGTCGGTGACGCGGCCCGTCGCCCAGCTGCTCGGCTATGCCCGCGTCGACCTCGCCCCCGGTGAGGCAAGGCGCGTGCGTTTCGAGGTGCCCGCCGCCCGGTTCGCGTTCAGCGACCGCGACCTGGTGCGCGTCGTCGAGCCCGGTGAGGTGCAGGTGTGGGCGGCGTCGCACGCCGAGGCCTCGGCATCCGCCTCGGGCTTCGACGAGGCGACCGGCGGGGCGATCTCGAACTCGAAGGCGCGCGCCGCGCGCGTGCTGCCCGGCGCCGCCACCGCGCCCGCCACGGTGACGCTCACCGGCGGCGTGCACGCGGTGACCGCGGAGGACGAACGACTCGTCGCCGTGTCGTTCGAGTGACGTGTCTTTCGAGTGCCCTGTCGTTCGGGTGAGCGGACCGTGACATTCGGTTACGGTCCGCAGGGGCAGGGCAGCGGGATCGGTAGCCTGGGACGATGAACGAACGCGCCACGACGGTGGAGGGGGTGAGGCGCACCAACCTCGCGGAGGTGCTGCGCCTCGTGCATCACGGCGGGCCGCGTTCGCGGGCGGTGATCACCGCCGAGACGGGGCTGAACCGCTCGACGGTCTCGGACCTGGTGTCGCGGCTCGTCGAGGCGGGGCTCGTCCGTGAGCAGGAGCCCGACCCGACCCGCAGGGTCGGCCGCCCCTCGCCGATCGTCGTGCCCAGTGCGGATGTCGTCGCCATCGGCGTGAACCCCGAGATCGACGCGATCGAGATCGGTGCCGTGTCGCTGGGCGGTGCGGTGCGGGTCCGCGAGCGGATCGAAGCCGACAGCCCCGACGTCGCGCAGGTCGTCGAGACCGTCGCGCGCACCATCGCAGCATGGCGCGAGGGTGCGCTGAGCGGATGCCGCATCGTCGGCGTCGGCGTCGCCGTACCAGGCCTCGTCCGGACGGACGACGGGCTGGTGCGCCTCGCACCGCACCTGGACTGGCGGGATGCCGACATCGCCGGCCCCCTGAGCGAGGCGCTGGGACTTCCGGTGGTCGTCGGCAACGACGCCTCGTACGGCGCCAGGGCCGAGCGGCTGTTCGGCGTCGCCCGCGAGCACGAGGACGTCGTCTACCTCAACGGCGGCGCCAGCGGCATCGGCGGCGGGCTGATCCTGCACGGCGAGCTGATCGGCGGTGCAGGCGGGTACGCCGGCGAGTGGGGCCAGACGGCCGCGAGCATCACGGATGCCGCCGACCGCCGGGCCGACGGGGGAGTGCTCGAGGACGAGGTCAACCGTGCCCGCCTCGTGCGCGCCACCGGGCTCACCGCACCCGACGAGGCGGCTCTGGAGCAGGCGCTCGCCGCCCCCGACGACGCCGCCGTCGCCGATGAGGCCGGCCGGCAGCGCCGCATCCTCGCCGCCACCCTCGGCAACGCCGTCAACGTGCTGAACCCGTCGATGATCGTGCTCGGCGGGTTCCTGGGGAGCCTGCGCGACATCGACCGCGAGGGGTTCGACGCCGAGGTGCGCGCGCGGGCGCTCGCAGCCTCGGCAGAGGGCCTCGAACTGGCCTCGGCGGCGCTGGCCGCCGACCGGCTGCTCATCGGCGCCGCGGATGCCGCGATGGAGCGCCTGCTCGCCGACCCCCTCGCCTGAGCCGGCAGCCAGGCCCACGACCGACCCTTCCGACCTGAGTGACCGACCTGTGCCATTCACCGATGAACGAGAGAGCCTCATGACCGAACACACCACCCCCCGCTCCGGACGCCAGCTGCGGATCGTGAGCGGCGGCTACGAGGCCGTCATCGCGAGCATCGGCGCCACGCTGCGTGTGCTGCGGCACGAGGGCCGCGACCTGGTCGTGCCCTTCGAGGCCGACGAGGTGCGCCCCGCCCACCGCGGCGCGACCCTGGCGCCCTGGCCGAACCGCATCGTCGACGGCCGCTACGCGTTCGGCGGCGTCGAGCGGCAACTGCCGCTGACCGAGCCCACTCGCGGGCACGCCCTGCACGGGCTGCTGTCGTGGGCCGAGTTCTCCGACCGCGTCGTCGAGGACGACCGCGTCGTGCTGGTCGCGGTCATCGAGCCGAGCCTGGGCTACCCGTTCCGCGTCGAGGTCGAGACCGAGTACCGCCTCGACGCCGACGGTCTCGAGCAGACCGTCACCGCCCGCAACCTGGGGTCGGATGCCGCCCCCTGGGGCACCGGCCCGCACCCCTACCTCGTGGCAGGGCCCGCGACGCCGGGCGACGTGTCGGTGGACGATGCCGACGCGGGCCCGGTCGACGCGTGGACCCTGACCCTGCCGGCATCCGAGGTGCTCACCGTCACCGAAGACCGGCTCAGCCCGGTCGCGGTGCACGGTGTGGAGCAGCATCCGGAGTGGGACTTCCGCGAACCGCGCCGTATCGGCGACGTCTTCATCGACCACGCATTCACCGACCTCGACCGCCGTGACGGCGTCGCCGAGGTGCGCCTGGTGACCGACTCGGGCCAGGGCGTGGCCATGACCTGGGACGAGCGGTGCCCGTGGGTGCAGGTGCACACCGCCGACCAGCCCGGGCAGCACGCCATCCACCGGCTCGGCCTCGCCGTCGAGCCGATGACCTGCCCGCCCGACGCCTTCAACTCCGGGGTCGACCTCGTCACCCTCGCACCGGGCGCCGAGCACGCGGCATCCTGGCGCATCCGCGCCCTGTGACCCGGCGGGGGCCGGCGGATGCTCTCCACCGGCCCCCGTTCTCAGCAGGTGTCCGTCTGCGTCAGCGGGCGGTGACCTCGACGAGGGTCGTGGTGCCCGAGACCTCGTTGGCGACCGCGGTCATCGGCGTGCCCGTCGGCGAGGCGTCGGCGGGCAGGAACGCCAGCCCCTCGGCGCCCAGGTCACCGGCATCCGCCAGCGCCCCGCCGTCCTCGACGGAGACCGAGAAGTCGCGGTTGTTCACGTAGCCCGCGAACGATGCGCGGGCCGGGTCGGTGATGTCGTAGACCATGATGCCGCCCACGCGCTCCAGGCCGATGAACGCGTAGGTGCGGCCGTCGACCTCGCCGAGCACGAGGTTCTCGGGCTCGGGGCCCTTGTCGTCGCTGCGGCCCTCGAGGTTCGCCTCGCTGTGGTTCGAGTTGAGGAACTCGCCGTTCGCCTCTGCGGTGATGCGCTCGAAGTCCGAGCCGGAGTCGAAGACCTGCTCGCCCTCCGTGGTCCAGATCGAGAACGACCGTCCGCCGAAGCCGTGCAGTTCTTCGTAGTACCCGGTCTCGGCGTTGAAGCCGCCCTCGATGCTCACGTTCAGCCGGCCGAGGTCTGCATCCCCGAGGTACGCGGCGAGCGGGCTCTCGGGATCCACCGCGCCGTAGCCGTCCTTCGCCAGGTTCTTCACCCGCACCGACTCGGCGTACTCGCCCCACTCGCGGGCGTCGCCCTCGTTCGCCGTGACGAAATACGAGCGGCCGCCGGCCTCGTACGAGGCGATCCCGTCGGGCATGTACACACCGAACAGGCCCGGGTAGGTGCGCAGCGCGTAGTCGCCGTCGCGGTCGCTCGGGTCCAGCGCGGTGACGCCGAAGTCCTTCAGGCCCAGCGGCAGGATCTCGCGCGCCTTCGCCGAGGGGATGTGCACGACGGCGACGGCGTTCGCCTCCTGAAGGGCGACGTAGGCGAGGTCGCCGATGACGGCGATGTACTCGGGCTCGAGGTTGCGCGAAACCGGGCGGTCGTCGCCGTGCGGGGTCGGCCCGAAGACGCGAACACCCTCGGGCAGGTCGTCCTCGAAGGCGTGGAAGTCGGCCGTCTTGACGTGCTGCTGCTTCGGGGCGCGCAGCTTGCGGTCGAGGCGGACGATCGAGACCGAGCCCTCGGGGTCGATCGTGAAGTCGTCGCTCGGCTCACCCTCGTCCGCGACCAGCGCGTACTTGCCGTCGGAGGTGATCGTGACCATGTCGGGCAGTGCGCCGACCTGCACCGTGCCGATGACGCCCGCCCCGGGGTCGCCGGCGTCGAAGAACGCGAGGTGTCCGGGGTCGGTCTTGACCGGGCTCTCGACGGCGATCACCCCGAGGCCGTCGGCGCGCACGGCGACCGAGTTGGCGATCCCGTCCACGCTGATCGAGGCGACCTTCGCGATGCTCCCGGGGTCGGAGAAGTCGAGCACCTCGACGTCGCCGGCCTGCGCGTTGACGACGAACATGCGCTCGCCGTGGAACGTCACGATCTCGGCGGCCGAGGCGTCGAAGATCCCCGTCTCGTAGCTGCCGATCGGCGTGAGCGCGATGGCGGCATCGGATGCCGCGACGGCGACAGGTGCCGCCACGATGCCGGCATAGGCGGGCGCGGCTGCGAGCGGGGAGAGCAGCGCGCAGGTCGCGACGGTGGCGAGCGCGGCGCGGCGAGCGAGAATGCGAGTCATCTTCGTCCTTCACCCGGGTGGGTGCATGCATGCGCACGCGCGCACCCCGGTGTACTCGCGGCGGGTGTCGGGGCGGTGAACGGCCGCGGGCGGCAGCGTGAACCCGCGCCTGTCCGCCCGAGACTTGCCATTCAGCACGAGACTTCGCCCCCGGAAGGCAGTCTCGTGCTGGAAGGCAAGTCTCGAGGGGAGTGGAGGCGCGGCGGGGGCGGCGCCGGGGAAGAGAGAGACCCCCGCCGACCCGATTCCGGCGGGGGTCTCGCGGTCGGAGACCGCGTCGGGAGCAGCTGATGGCGCTCACCGCTGCGCGGAGTGGTCGGCACCCGATCCGGTCTGAGCCACAGGCCACGCTCAGACAGTTGTACGTGCGCGATATGGACGGATGGTGAACGACCCCGGAACGGTGAGAAAGCGGTGCCCGACGCACAGGTGAGCCCCGGATGCCGCGCTGGAAACGCTTGCGGAATCAACGCCGACACTTCCGAAGCACGCCCGAGAATCCGAGAAATCTGACTGTAAACGCTTGCAGTCGGTCCGCGAACCCTGCTAGCTTCGCAGCCAGAGTCCCGGGCGCAAGGCTGCGCCCGCCGTCCCTCAGGAGCTCGATGAAGACCGCCGCACGACGTACCGCCCTGTTCACCGCCGCCCTGCTGGCGGCATCCGGCCTCACCGCCCTCGGAACCGTGAGCGGCCCCGCGGCCGCCGCCGAACGCACCGTCGCCCTCGTGGGCGACCTGCAGTCCGAACTCGGCTGCGCCGCCGACTGGGCGCCCGACTGCGCCGCCACCGAGCTCGCGCCGACCGGCGCGACCGGTGTCTACTCGGCCGCGTTCGAGGTGCCCGCAGGCAGCTACCAGTACAAGGTCGCCCTCGACGACGGCTGGGACGAGTCGTACGGTCTCGACGGCGGGGGTGAGAACATCCCGCTCACGATCGCGGGACCGGCGACCCTGCGCTTCACCTTCGACGACACGCTCAAGCGCGTCGGTGTCGAGGTCTCGCAGCTGCGCGGCGGCTACACGGCCGACGACGAGGCCCTCATCGCCGCTCCCGTGCGGCAGGCGGGATCCGACGAGCAGTTCTACTTCGTGATGACCGACCGGTTCGCCAACGGCGACACCGCGAACGACACCGGCGGACTGGAGGGCGACCGGCTCGTCACCGGCTTCGACCCGACGAACAAAGGCTTCTACCAGGGCGGCGACCTCGCCGGCCTGCACCAGAAGCTCGACTACATCGAAGGTCTCGGCACCACGGCGATCTGGCTGACCCCCAGCTTCGCCAACAAGCCCGTGCAGGGCACCGGCGACAACGCATCCGCCGGCTACCACGGCTACTGGATCACCGACTTCACCCGGATCGACCCGCACCTGGGCACCAACGCCGAGCTCGAGGCGCTGATCGCCGACGCCCACGCGCGCGGCATCAAGGTGTACTTCGACATCATCACCAACCACACCGCCGACGTCATCGACTACAGCGAGAAGCAGTACTCGTACATCGACCAGGCCACCGAGCCGTACCGCGACGCCGACGGCACCGCCTTCGACCCGGCCGACTACGCCGGCACCGGCGGCTTCCCCGCGCTCGACGCGGCCACCAGCTTCCCGTACACCCCGGTGGTCGCCGACGCCGAGAAGACCGCGAAGACCCCGGAGTGGCTCAACGACCCCACGCTGTACCACAGCCGCGGCAACTCGACCTGGTCGGGCGAGTCGGTCACCTACGGCGACTTCGACGGCCTCGACGACCTGATGACCGAGCATCCCACGGTCGTCAACGGCTTCGTGCAGGTGTACCAGGACTGGATCGACCTCGGCATCGATGGCTTCCGCATCGACACCGTCAAGCACGTGAACTTCGAGTTCTGGCAGACCTGGACCACCGAGGTGCTCGACTACGCGCACGCGCAGGGCAAGGACGAGTTCTTCATGTTCGGCGAGGTGTACGACGCCGACCCGGTCAAGCTCGCCCCGTACGTGCGCGACACCGACATGAACTCGGTGCTCGATTTCACCTTCCAGTCGGCCGCGGTCGGCTACGCCGCCGGCAACTCTGCCAAGGGGCTGCAGAACCTGTTCGCCGGAGACGATCGCTACACGACGCCCGACTCGAGTGCGACGGCGCTGCCCACCTTCCTCGGCAACCACGACATGGGTCGGGTCGGCCACTTCCTGCGGCAGACGGATGCCGCGCAGCAGCGCGATGAGCTCGCCCATGAGGTGATGCTCCTCACCCGCGGCCAGCCGGTCGTCTACTACGGCGACGAGCAGGGCTTCGCCGGCACCGGCGGCGACAAGGACGCCCGCCAGACGCTGTTCGCCACCCAGGTCGACGAGTACGCGAACCAGACGCTGGTCACCGGCGAGCAGGCCGGTTCGGTCGACCGCTACGGCACGGATGCCGCGCTGTACCAGCACATCGCCGCGCTCTCCGCGCTGCGCGCCGCCCATCCCGCACTGAGCACCGGCGCGCAGATCGAGCGGTACGCGGCATCCGGACCCGGCGTCTACGCCTTCTCGCGAGTGGATGCGACCGAGAAGGTCGAGTACCTCGTCGCGGTCAACAACGCCACGAGCGCGCAGACCGTCGACCTCACCACGCTGACCGCCGACGCGATCTATCAGCCGCTGCACGGCGACGCGCAGCCGATCACCACCGACGCGGGCGCCGCGACCACGATCACGGTGCCTGCCCTGTCGGCCGTGGTGTGGAAGGCGGATGCCGCCGTCACCGCACCCGCCGAGGCCGCCCCGGTGACCGTCGCCGCACCCGCCGCGGGCGCCGGCATCACCGGCCAGTCGCCGGTGCAGGCCGACATCGCCGACCAGTGGGCGCAGACCAGCTTCGCCTGGCGCGTGGTCGGCTCGGACGAGTGGCACGCGCTCGGCACCGCCGAGGACACCGAGCCGCGCGTCTTCCATGACATCCGCGGGCTCGCGCAGGGCACGCTCGTCGAGTACCGCGCGATCACGACGGATGCCGCGGGCGGCCACGCCGCCGCATCCACCTACGCCTCGGTCGGCAACACCGTCTCGCTCGCCCCGAGCGAGGAGCCCGAGTCGCCCATCGACATGGTCACCGTTCCCGGCAGCCTGAACTCCGAGATGGGCTGCGCGGGCGACTGGGATCCGGCGTGCGAGAAGGCGAAGCTGACGCTGCGCGCCGACGGCGTGTGGGCAGGCACCTTCGACCTGCCCGCGGGCGACTACGAGTACAAGGCGGCCGTGAACGGCAGCTGGGCGATCAACTACGGGGCGAACGGGGTGCCCGACGGCCCGAACATCGCGATCTCGCACAGCGGCGGACCGATCTCGTTCTACTTCGACCCGCGCACGAACATCGTGCAGTCCACCGCCGAGGGGCCCATCGTGACCCTGCCCGGCTCTCTGCAGGACGAGCTCGGGTGCGCGGGCGACTGGGCACCCGACTGCCTGGCCACGCTGATGGCCGACGGCGACCGCGACGGCGTTTACGAGTTCTCCACCGCCGGCCTTCCCACAGGCGCCTACGAGGTGAAGGTCGCGCACGGGCTGAGCTGGGCCGAGAACTACGGCGCCGACGGCGCCCGCGACGGTGCGAACATCGGGTTCAGCGCCACCGAGGGCAAGGTCACCGCGTTCCGGTACACCCTCGCCACGCACGTGCTCGAGGTGACCGCGGATGACGCGCCGCTGCCGGGCACCGGCGAGCACCGCGCGCACTGGATCGACGAGACCACGCTCGCGTGGCCGGCCGGCCTCGGCGCGGCCGACCGTGCCGCATACCAGCTGTACTCGGCATCCGACGCCTCGCTCGCCGTGACCGACGGCGACGTGACCGGCGCCGAGCCGATCGCGCTCGAGCCGGTCGACGGTGGCCTGACCGCAGAGCAGAAGGAGCGCTTCCCCGCGCTCGCCGGGTACGTCGCGCTGCGGGTGGCGGATGCGGATGCCGCAGCGCTGCTGCGCACCCAGCTCGCCGTCGCCCAGCGCGACACCGCCGGAGCACTCACGGCGTACACCGGGGTGCAGATCGCCGGGGTGCTCGACGACCTGTACGCGGATGCCGTCGGCGACGCCGATCTCGGCGTGACCTTCCGCGGCGTGAACCCGACGTTCCGGCTGTGGGCGCCCACCGCGCAGAGCGCGACGCTGCTCACCTGGGACCCTTCGACAGGCTCAGGGTCGCCGGCCGAGGCCGACCCGATCCGGCACGAGGCGTCGTACGACGCGGCATCCGGTGTCTGGCAGGTCAAGGGCAAGAAGGCGCTCAAGGGCGACGAGTACCTCTGGGAGGTCGTCGTCTACGCGCCCGCGACCGGCGAGATCGAGACGAACCTCGTCACCGATCCGTACTCCGTGGCCCTCACCGTGAACTCCGAGCGCTCGGTCGCCGTCAGCCTCGACGACAAGCAGTGGAAGCCGAAGGCGTGGTCCAAGGCCAAGGCGCCGATCGTCGAGAAGCCCGTCGACCGGGCGATCTACGAGCTGCACATCCGCGACTTCTCGATCAGTGACGAGACGGTCCCCGTCGCGCAGCGAGGCACCTATCTCGCCTTCACGCGCGACAGCGCAGGCACCGCGCAGCTGCGCCAGCTGGCGGATGCCGGCATGAACACCGTGCATCTGCTGCCCTCGTTCGACATCGCCACGATCGAGGAGAACCGCGCGGCTCAGGCGATGCCCGACTGCGACCTCGCCTCGTACGGGCCGGCCGACGACGCCCAGCAGGCGTGCGTGGCGGCGGTCGCCGATCAGGACGGCTTCAACTGGGGCTACGACCCGTACCACTATTCGGCGCCTGAGGGCTCGTACGCGGTCGACCCCGACGGCGGCGCGCGCGTGGCGGAGTTCCGCTCCATGGTGGGCGCCCTGCACGGCATGGGCCTGCAGGTGGTGCTCGACCAGGTGTTCAACCACACCGCGGCATCCGGTCAGGCCGAGCGGTCTGTGCTCGACCGGGTCGTGCCCGGCTACTACCACCGGCTGAACGCGGCGGGCGCCGTCGAGACCTCGACGTGCTGCCAGAACGTGGCCACCGAGCACCGGGTGGCGCAGAAGCTCATGGTCGACTCGGTCGTCACCTGGGCGCGCGACTACCGCGTCGACGGGTTCCGCTTCGACCTGATGGGCCACCACTCTGTCGCCAACATGCTGGCCGTGCGCGAGGCGCTCGACGCCCTCACGCTCGAGGACGACGGCGTCGACGGCAAGGCCGTCTACCTGTACGGCGAGGGCTGGAACTTCGGCGAGGTCGCGAACAACGCCCTGTTCGAGCAGGCCGTGCAGGGGCAGCTGGGCGGTACAGGCATCGGCACGTTCAACGACCGGCTGAGGGATGCCGTGCACGGCGGCAGCCCGGTCGACGGGTCATCCACCTTCCGGCAGGGATTCGGAACGGGCCTGGGCACCGACCCGAACGGCGACCCGATCAACGGCTCGACCGGGCAGGCGCTCGCCGACCTGGGCCACGAGACCGACCTGGTCAAGTTGGGGCTCGCGGGCAACCTGCGCGACTTCGCGTTCACCACGAGCGACGGCGCGACCACGGCGGGGAAGGACATCGACTACCGCGGCTCGCGCGCCGGCTACGCCGACCAGCCCGACGAGGTGATCAACTACGTCGACGCGCACGACAACGAGACCCTCTACGACCTGTCGGTGCTGAAGCTGCCGGTGGACACCTCGATGGCCGACCGGGTGCGCATGAACACCCTGTCGCTGGCGACGGTCACCCTCTCGCAGTCGCCCTCGTTCTGGCACGCCGGCACCGAGCTGCTGCGCTCGAAGTCGCTCGACCGCAACAGCTACAACTCCGGCGACTGGTTCAACCGCATCGACTGGACCGGGCAGGAGTCGACGTTCGGCTCCGGACTGCCGATGGCCGCCGACAACGAGGGCAAGTGGGGCATCATGGCGCCGCTGCTGTCGAACCCCGCCCTCAAGCCGGGCGCGGCCGACATCGCCGCCGCCGAGGCCGCAGCCCTTGATCTGCTGCGGGTGCGCGGCGAGGTCGGCCTGCTGCGGCTGGGCTCCGCCGAGCTCATCGCGCAGAAGGTGACGTTCCCCAACGGCGGACCGGATGCCGCCCCCGGCGTAATCGTGATGCGCATCGACGACCTGGTGGGCGCCGACGTCGACCCGGCCCTGGACGGCGCGCTGGTCGTGTTCAACGCCTCGCCCGAGGCGGTCGCCCAGACCCTTCCGGGTCTCGCGGGCCGCGACTTCGCGCTCACCGCGGTTCAGGCGAACGGGTCGGATGCCGTGGTGAAGACGACGACGTGGGATGCCGCGACGGGCACGGTCACGGTGCCCGCCCGCACGGTCGCCGTGCTGGTAGACGATCGCGCCGCCGCCACCGGCGGGTTCGGCGTCGGTCCGGTCGTGGGCTGAGTCGAACTGGAGCACCCTGCCGCCGCGCGTGCCGGCGGCGGGGCGCTTCTTCCTGCACAATCCGCATCGGACGGCGGGTTGTCCACAATCCGGTGATCTCGCCCACGCGGGCGGGCGCCGCGGACCAGAGTGGGCGCATGAACACCGACGAAACCCTCCGAGACCTGGTCCTGCACACCGACGATCAGCTGGGCGACCTGCTGCAGGTGCTGCTGCAGCGGGCGAACCAGCGGCAGATGTGGCTGCTCTTCATCGACCCCGAAGGCCGGCTCGGCGAACCGCTCATGCCCATGGACGACTACCCCCGCGACCCGCTGACGCTCACGCGCGTCGACGACCTCGGCGAGGTCACCGAAGCGCATCTGCTCATGCAGCGCATCGGCCTGATCCTCGAGGCGACCGGAAACGCGAGCGTCGTGCTGGTCTGGGAGCGAGTCGGCAGCGCCGGCGTCAACCCTCAGGATCGCGCCTGGGCCCAGGCCATGGCAGAGCGCGCGACCGGCCTCGGCATCCCGCTGCGAGCGCAGTTCGTGCTGCACGCCTCGGGCATCCGGCAGCTGCATCCGGACGACTACCTGTGAGCGACTCCCGGGGATAGTAGGGGGCCCTAGTAATTCGTCTGCGTGCCGACTACCATGAACACTGTGCCAAAGAAGGCGCAGAGGAGTGTCAGCACAATGACTCGTATGATCCCCCATTTCGTAGGCGGAAAGCCGCTCGAGACCAGCGGCGGCCGCGTCGCGGATGTCTTCGACCCCAGCACCGGCGCGGTGCAGGCCAGGGTGCCGCTCGCCACCGCCGACGAGGTGCGCGCCGTCATCGACAACGCGGCGGAGGCGCAGCCGGGCTGGGCCGCCACCAGCCCGCAGAAGCGGGCGCGCGTCATGATGCGCTTCGTCGAACTGGCGCACCAGAACATGGACGAGCTGGCACGGCTGCTCTCCAGCGAGCACGGCAAGACCGTCGAAGACGCCAAGGGCGACGTGCTGCGCGGACTCGACGTCATCGAGTTCTGCATCGGTGCCCCGCACCTGCTCAAGGGCGAGTACGCCGCGAGCGCCGGCACCGGCATCGACGTGTACTCGATGCGTCAGCCGCTGGGCGTGGTCGCCGGCATCACCCCGTTCAACTTCCCCGCCATGATCCCGCTGTGGAAGGCCGGCCCCGCGATCGCCTCGGGCAACGCCTTCGTGCTCAAGCCCTCCGAGCGCGACCCCTCCGTGCCGGTGCGCCTGGCCGAGCTGTTCCTCGAGGCGGGCCTGCCCGCCGGCATCCTCAACGTCGTGCACGGCGACAAGGAGGCGGTCGACACACTCCTCACCGACCCGCGCATCCAGGCCGTCGGCTTCGTCGGGTCAACCCCGATCGCCGAGTACATCTACGCCACGGCAACCGCCAACGGCAAGCGCGCCCAGTGCTTCGGCGGCGCGAAGAACCACCTGGTGATCCTGCCCGACGCCGACCTCGACCAGGCCGCAGACGCCCTGATCGGCTCGGGCTTCGGTTCGGCCGGCGAGCGGTGCATGGCCATCTCCGTCGCCGTGCCGGTCGGCGAGCAGACCGCCGACGCGCTGGTCGCCAAGCTCGACGAGCGGCTGCGCGATCTGAAGGTCGGTCCGGGCAACGGCGAGGGTGTCGACTACGGGCCGCTCGTCAGCGCCGCCTCGAAGGCGCGCGTCGAGGGACTCATCCAGCAGGGCGTCGACGACGGCGCCACCCTCGTCGCCGACGGTCGCGGCCTGGTCGTCGACGGACACGAGTCGGGCTTCTACCTCGGACCCACCCTGTTCGACCACGTCACCACCGACATGGCGATCTACCGCGAGGAGATCTTCGGCCCGGTGCTCTCCGTGGTGCGCGCCGCCGACTACGAAGAGGCGCTGGCACTGGCATCCGACAACCCCTACGGCAACGGCGTCGGCATCTTCACCCGCGACGGCGACGCCGCGCGCGACTTCGCCGAGCGCGTGAACGTCGGCATGGTCGGCGTGAACGTGCCGATCCCCGTGCCGATCGCCTACTTCACCTTCGGCGGCTGGAAGGCATCCGGATTCGGCGACCTCAACCAGCACGGTGCCGACGGCTTCCGCTTCTACACGAAGACCAAGACCGTCACCAGCCGGTGGCTCACCTCCGACGTCCGCTCCGGAACGGCGGCGGCCATCCGCGAGGGCGCGAGCTTCGTCATGCCGCACACGACGGGGGAGGGACACCGATGACCATGATCGACACCACCGGCGCCGTCAGCGCCGAGGAGCGCGAGGCCATCCTCGGGGCCGTGCGCGACTTCGCCGACACCGAGCTCGCCCCGCACGCCGCGGAGCGCGACGAGAAGCACATCTTCCCGCGCGAGTCGCTGCACAAGGCGGGCGAGCTGGGCCTCGGCGGCATCTACGTGCGCGAGGACTTCGGCGGCACCGGGCTCAGCCGCAGTGACACCGTCGCGATCTTCGAGGAGCTCGCCAAGGGCGACCCGGCGGTCGCCGCCTACATCTCCATCCACAACATGGTCGCCTGGATGATCGACACCTACGGCGATGAGACCCAGCGCGCGGAATGGCTGCCGCGGCTGACCTCGATGGAAGAGTTCGGCGGGTACTGCCTGACCGAGCCCGGCGCGGGATCGGATGCCGCGAACATCGCCACCGGCGCCGTCCGCGACGGTGACGACTACCTGCTCACCGGCGTCAAGCAGTTCATCTCCGGGGCGGGCGAAGCCGGTGTCTACGTCGTGATGGCGCGCACCGGATCGACCGAGGACGGCGCGAAGGGCATCTCGGCGTTCCTCGTCCCCGGCGACGCGCAGGGGCTGAGCTTCGGTGCACCCGAGAAGAAGATGGGCTGGCACGCCCAGCCCACCCGCCAGGTCATCTTCGACGGCGTCCGGGTTCCGGCATCCGCCATGCTCGGCGACGAGGGCCGCGGGTTCGCGATCGCCATGTCGGCGCTGAACGGCGGCCGGCTGAACATCGCCGCCTGCTCGCTGGGCGGGGCGCAGTGGGCGCTCGAGAAGGCCGTGAAGTACGTGCACGAACGGGTCGCGTTCGGCGAGCCCCTCGCCGAGAAGCAGTCGATCCTCTTCACGATCGCCGACATGCGCACCGACCTGCAGGCCGCGCGCCTGATGGTCGGCGACGGTGCCAGGGCGGTCGATGAGAAGGCCCCGGATGCCACCATGCGCTGCGCGATGGCCAAGCGCTTCGCGACCGACGCCGGATTCGACGTCGCGAACAGGGCCCTTCAGCTGCTCGGCGGCTACGGGTACCTTCAGGACTACGGGATCGAGAGGGTCGTGCGCGACCTGCGCGTGCACCAGATCCTGGAAGGGACGAACGAGATCATGCGACTCATCGTCGGGCGCGAGATGCTGCGCCCTGCCGGATCCATCTCGATGCGGAGCGCATCATGACCCGCGTGGCATTCCTCGGCCTCGGGCACATGGGCCTGCCCATGGCGGTCAACCTCGTCAAGGCCGGTCACGAGGTGCACGGCTACGACCTCGTGCCGGCCGCGATCGACGCGGCGAAGGCCGCCGGCATCCCGGTCGCCGCCGGCGGTGCAGAGGCGGTGACGGATGCCGAGGTCGTGATCACCATGTTCCCCGCCGGCCGGCACGTGATCGCCGCCTACCAGGACGAGCTGCTGGCCGCCGCGAGACCCGGGACCCTGTTCATCGAGTCGTCGACCATCGCCGTCGACGAGGCGCGCACCGCGCACCAGCTGGCCATCGACGCCGGCCACCGCAACGTCGACGCCCCCGTCTCGGGCGGCGTCGTCGGCGCCGAGGCGGGCACGCTGGCGTTCATGGTCGGCGGGTCGGATGACGACTTCGAGGCCGCCAGGCCGCTGCTGGAGATCATGGGCAAGCGCATCGTGCACTGCGGCGGACCCGGCCTCGGCCAGGCGGCGAAGGTGTGCAACAACATGATCCTCGGCATCTCGCAGATCGCGGTCGCCGAGGCGTTCGTGCTCGCCGAGCGGCTGGGCCTGGAGCACCAGGCCATGTACGACGTCGTCTCACAGGCATCCGGGCAGTGCTGGGCGCTCACCACCAACTGCCCGGTGCCCGGTCCCGTGCCCACCAGCCCCGCCAACCGCGACTACCAGCCCGGCTTCGCCGGCGCCCTGATGGCCAAGGATCTCGGCCTCGCCCTGCAGGCCATCGAGGGGACGGGCACGGATGCCAGGATGGGCCGCCTCGCACAGGAGATCTACGCAGCCTTCGCCCACGGCGACGGTGCCACCCGCGACTTCTCCGGCATCATCACCGACATCCGCGACGCATCCTGACCCCCGCCACCCCCACTCTCCCCCCGTCTATTTGTCACCAAGTGCCGCTATCCAGGCCTGATTCCGGTACTTCGCGCCATATAGACGGAGGGGAGCGGGGCGAGGGGGCGGCGCCGTGGGCCCGGAGCACCTGGGATACTGGAAGCGCCGCAGCGTCGCGGCGGAGGGAGCGAACATGGTCGAATACGAGACGATCCTCGTCGAACAGCGAGGACGGGTGGGCTGGATCACCCTCAACAGACCGCAGGCGCTGAATGCACTGAACAGCCTGGTCTCCGAGGAGATCACGGCCGCGGCATCCGCCTTCGACGCCGACGAGGGAATCGGCGCGATCGTGGTCACCGGGTCGGAGAAGGCGTTCGCCGCCGGCGCCGACATCAAGGAGATGGAGTCGAAGACCGGCGCCGAGATGCTCGACACCGACCACTTCGGCGCGTGGACCCGCTTCGCCGCTGTGCGCACCCCCGTGATCGCCGCGGTGTCGGGCTACGCCCTGGGCGGCGGATGCGAGCTGGCGATGATGTGCGACATCATCCTCGCCGCCGACACGGCCGTCTTCGGCCAGCCCGAGATCAACCTCGGCGTCATCCCCGGGATGGGCGGGACGCAGCGGCTGATCCGCGCCGTCGGGTACTACAAGGCTGCCGAGCTGGTGCTGTCGGGCCGGCTGATCAAGGCCGACGAGGCCGAGCGCATCGGGCTCGTCTCGCGTGTGGTGCCGGCATCCGACCTGCTCGACGAGGCCACGACGCTGGCCGAGGCCATCGCCTCGAAGTCGCTGCCCTCGCTGTACGCGGCGAAGGCGACCCTGGATGCCGCGATGGAGACCAGCCTCGAAGACGGCCTCGCCGTCGAGAAGCGGGCCTTCGCGGCGCTGTTCGACACCGCAGACCAGAAGGAGGGGATGGCCGCTTTCCGTGAGAAGCGCCCCCCTCACTTCCAGAACCGATGAGCGGCGTGATCGAAGTGCTCCCGGACGACGCCGATCTGACCCTGTCGGAGGAGGATCGTCGCGAGCTCGTGGAGTGGACGGTCGCCTGCGCCGAGCGGATGCTGCCGCTCTTCCTCGCCGAGCGTCCAGACGATCCGCGTCCGCGCGAGGCGCTGGATGCCGCGCAGGCCTTCATGCGCGGCGAGCTGAGCATCGAGGACGTGCGCGAGAAGGCGTTCGCCTGCCATGCCGCCGCCCGCGAGGCGGACGACCCGTCAGCGCTCGCCGCGGCACGTGTGTGCGGGCAGGCCGCGGCCGTCGCGCACATGGCCGGGCACGCCCGCCAGGTGCCGCGCTACACGGCTAAGGCGTTCCCCGGCGACCGGTCGCGCCGCGACGAGGAGCTCGCCTGGCAGCGGATGCAGGTGCCCCCGCGCTTCGACCGCTACGTCTACGACGGCGACTGAGCCGAGCGAGCCGTGGGTCAGGCGCGGAGGTCGGCGAGTGCCTTGGCGAGGCGGCGCTCGCGGGTGGCGTCCTGCTTCGCTTCGGCGATCGAGCGGGCGATCTCCTTGCGGCGCGAGTACGCGAGCGCGTCGAAGGCGGCCTTCGCCCCGGCATCCGATTCCAGCGCCGTCGCCAGCTCCTCGGGGATCTCGACGGTGCGCTCGGCGGCATCCGGTGCGATCACCGCGTCGAACTCGTCACCGAGCTCGACGCCCATCTCTGCCCGCACGGCCTTGCTGAACCCGATCAGGTTCTGCCCGCCCATCCGCGCCAGCCGCAGCTGCGCGGTGCGCCCGCCGATGGTGACCAGAACCGGGAAGGCCTTGGCGCTGCTCAGCGCGGCGACCTGATCGTCGTCGAGCACGATCGCCCCGGCCGGACCCATCGGCTGAAGAGTGGTGTGCAGTCGCAGTTCGCTCATGGCGGTCATCCTATGACAGGTCCCCAGCGGCGGGATGGGTCTAACGTCGCGGCGCGGATGCCGCAAGGCCCTCCCGTCGCGCCACGGCATCCGGCTATCGTCGCCGGCATGAGCGACGTGACGATCTTCGCGCCTTCGCCCACCCTGACGGTGACGCTGGAGAGCGCGGCCGACGATGCCGACGAGATCCACCTGCACGCCGGAGGGCAGGGGGTGTGGCAGGCGCGGATGCTGCACCGCCTGGGCATCTCCGTGACGATGTGCTGCACCCTGGCTGGGGAGGCCGGCCAGGTGATCCGCCACCTGCTCGCCGACGACGCCGTCGAGGTCGTCGCCGTCGAGCGCCGAGGGCGTGGGTCGGCGTACGTGCAGGACCGCCGGGGTGGCGAACGGGTCACGGTGGGGGAGGAGACCGGCGATCCGCTCGACCGGCACGATCTCGACGAGCTGTACGGCGCGGTGATCCGGGAGGGGATGCGGTCGGGCATCGTCATCCTCAGCGGGCCGGCCGACGACGAGTCGCTGCCGGCGGACACGTATCGGCGTCTGGCCGCCGACCTGCGTGAAGCGGGGTGCACGGTCGTCGTCGACCTTGCCGGCGAGCGACTGGATGCCGCACTCGAAGGCGGTGTGGACGTCCTCAAGATCAGCGACGAAGAGCTGCGCCACCACGGTCTGACCGATGACTCGCCGCGCTCGGTGGCCCGCGCGATGGCCGCATTCCACCACCGCGGCGCCCGCACCGTGATCGTGACGCGTGCCGAGGAGCCGCTGCTGCTGCTCGACGAGGAGGGGCTGCTCGAGGTGACCCCTCCCAAGCTCGAGGTGGCCGACAGCCGCGGCGCCGGCGACTCGCTCACCGCGGGCGTCGTCGCGGGGCTCGTCCGCGGCGACAGTGCACGGACCGCCATCACCCTGGGCGCTGCCGCCGGCGCTCTCAACGTCACCCGGCACGGACTGGGCACCGGCGAGGCCGAGGCGATCGCCGAGCTGCGCGAGAGGGTGCGCATCCGCCCCGTGAAGGAGGATTCCGGTGCGAGCGAGGGGGTCAGCCCCGACGGACTCGCCGCCCTGGCCGACACGGAGGGGGAAGCATGACCCGCGTGCTGGTCACCAACGACGACGGCATCGAGTCGCCCGGGCTGCACGCCCTGGCGGTGACGCTGCTGGAGCGCGGCATGGAGGTCGTGATCGCCGCCCCGGTCACGCAGTCGTCCGGTTCGAGCGCCTCGATCATGGCCGAGGATGACGGCGGCCGCATCGCCGTCGAGCGTCGCACCCTCGAGGGGCTGGAGTCGGTGCCCACCTTCGCCGTGCACGGCGGACCCGGCCTGATCGCCCTGATCGCCGCGCGCGGCGCCTTCGGCGACCCGACCGACGTGGTGGCATCCGGCGTCAACCACGGTGCCAATGTCGGGCGGGCGATCCTGCACTCCGGCACAGTGGGCGCGGCACTCACCGGCGGCCTGAACGGCGCCTGGGGTGTGGCGGTGTCGCTGGATGTCGGACTGCACCCCTCGGAATTCCGCTGGGATGCCGCCGCCGAGGCGGCCGCAGATCTCGTGCCCGGCCTGCTGCGGCATCCGCGCGGTACCGTCATCAACGTCAACGTGCCCAACAGCGGCGAGCACCGCGGGGTGGTCGAGGCGGAACTGGCGCCGTTCGGTATCGTGCAGACCACGCTCACCCAGCAGGACGAGCATGACATCCGCCTCGCCGTCGAAGATCTGCCCAACGCCCCCGAGCCCGGCACGGACGCCGCCTTCCTCGCCGAGGGCTGGGTGACGGTCAGCGGGCTGGATCCGGTCTCGCACGTGCGGCTCGACATCGTCTGAACGGCGGTGCCGCGCGCGGCCGGCCGGATCAGAGCGGGTCGGGAACCGGGCGCGGGTCGGTGAAGTCGCCGGCGTTCTTGCGCAGCCGCGCGACGATGCCCACCAGGGCGCTCGCGTCCTCGGAGTCCAGCCCCGGGCTGCGGAACACATCGGTGTTCAGCGCGAGCGTGGCCCGCTCGACCAGGTCGCGCCCCGATTCGGTGAGCGTGAGCAGGGCGGCGCGTCCGTCGTGCGGGTGCGGCTCGCGCAGCACGAAGCCGTCGCGCACCAGGCGCTCGGCCGTGCTCGTGACGCTGGTGGCGTGCACTTGCAGGCGGGCCACAACGCTCGACAGCGGCAGAGTGCCCGAGCGGCTGAACGCCAGCAGGCGCAGCACCTCGTAGCGGGCGAAGGTCACGCCGAACGGCTTCAGCGTGGCCTCGACCCGGGCCAGCAGCAGCTGCTGGGCGCGCATCACGGAAGTGACGACGGCCATGCCGTCTGCGGCATCCGTCCAGCCGTGGGCGAGCCACTGCCGCTTGGCTTCGGCGAGCGGATCGATCGACAGGGGACGAGGGCGTGCCATGGATCCACGTTATCGGCTCGTCCGCGCGAGGGCTCGCGACCAGCGGTCGAGCCTCTCGGGCGGGCCCGGATGACGGCTCACGAGCAGCCTTTCGTGACGGCTTGTGAACAGCCCGCTGTAGGCATCCGACGGCCCGATCCGACGCAAGCGCGGACCGGTTGTGCGGTTCGTTCAATCTTCCCCAAGCAAGCGTTTGGTATGGGTGGTGGGCATGGTTAGAATCGAGATCGGCGTGAGGAGGCTCGATGAAGATCTACGTGCTGGTGAAGGAAGTTCCCGACACCTACGGCGACCGCAAACTCGATCTGGAGACCGGTCTGGCCGATCGCGGTGCCGGTGAGGTGGTGCTCGACGAGATCACCGAGCGCGCCCTGGAGGTCGCGCTGTCCTACGCCGACAAGAACCCGGGCACCGAGGTCGTCGCGCTGTCGATGTCGCCCGAGTCGGCCACGGCATCCGTCCGCCGCGCTCTCGCGATCGGCGCGGGATCCGCCGTGCACATCGTCGACGACGCGCTGCGCGGCGCCGACCTCAGCCTCACCGCCGAGGTGCTCGCGGCGGCGATCCGCCGCGGCGAGGCGGATCTGGTCATCACCGGCAACCTCTCCACCGACGGCTCGGGCGGCGTGATCCCCGCGATGCTCGCCGAGCACCTGGGCTTCGCGCAGGCCACCGCGCTCAGCGCCGTCGAGATCGGCGCCGACCAGGTCAGCGGCACCCGCACCGGCGACGCCGGCACGCAGCCGGTGTCGGCGGCCTACCCGGCGGTCATCTCGATCACCGAGGCGCTGCCCGACGCGCGCTTCCCCAACTTCAAGGGCATCATGGCGGCGAAGAAGAAGCCCCTCGAGGTGCTCTCGCTCGCCGACCTCGGCGTCTCGGCTGACCCGGCCGACGCCCCCCACACGATCATGACGACCGTGTCGGAGAAGCCGCCGCGCGCGGCCGGTGTCAAGATCACCGACGAGGGCGACGCCGTCGCCCAGCTCGTCGAGTTCCTCGCGCAGAACAGGCTGGTGTGACCATGGCTGGTGTCAATGGGGGATACCCCGAGAAGCCGATCCTCGTCCTCGTCGACGTCGACCCGAACGGCGCCGCAGCCAGCAGCACCGCCGCCCTCATCGGCGCCGCCTCGACCATCGGCGCCCCGGTCGCGCTGATCGTCGGCGGCGGCCAGGACGCGACGGATGCCGCGGCCGCGGCCGGAGCCCAGGTCGTGCTCACGGCAGCCGGCGACGCGGGCGCCCTGACGGTCCCCGCCGTCGACGCGCTGCAGGCCGCGTACCGCCAGGTGCAGCCGGATGCCGTGCTCATCTCGAACTCCATCGCCGGGCGCGATGTCGCCGGCCGCTTCGCGGTGCGCGAGAAGCTCGCGCTGTCGGTGGACGCCATCGGCGTCTCGCGCGACGACGAGGGCGTGGTCGCGCACCACTCGGTCTACGGCGGCTCGTACCTGACCGACTCGGCGCCCACCTTCGGCGCCCCGGTCATCACGATCCGCCAGGGTGCGGTCGACGCACGCGCCGAGGCGGCGACGCCCGCCGTCGAGCAGCTCGAGGTCACGGCATCCGGTGCCGTCGCCGCGACCGCGGGCGAGATCGCCGCGGTCGAGAAGACCTCGTCACGCCCCGAGCTGCGCGGTGCCGCGCGGGTCGTGTCGGGCGGGCGCGGGCTCGGCTCGAAGGAGCAGTTCGTGCTCGTCGAGCAGCTCGCCGATGTGCTCGGGGCGGCAGTGGGCGCCTCGCGCGCCGCCGTGGACGCCGGCTACATCCCCTACGCCCACCAGGTCGGCCAGACCGGGGTCTCGGTGTCGCCGCAGCTGTACATCGCGCTCGGAATCTCGGGCGCCATCCAGCACCGCGCGGGCATGCAGACCGCGAAGACGATCATCGCGATCAATAAAGACGGCGAGGCACCCATCTTCGACGTCGCCGACTTCGGCATCGTAGGAGACGTGTTCACCATCGTGCCGCAGCTGATCGAGGCGCTCGAAGCGCGGAAGAAGTAGTCATGGCCGCCCTTCGACCTGGACAGGGACCCACGACGCTGCGCCGCGGCCTGCCGCGGGTGAAGGGCGGCGAGCCCTGGCCCCCGGCGATCGAGGTGGAGGCGGATGCCGTTGCGGCAGCCGTGCCTGCTGACGCGGCCGATGCTGCGCCCGCTGACGTTGCGGTGGCCGCCGAGACGACGTCGCCTGCTGCATCCGCGACGCCCGTTGCATCCGCTGAGCCCACCGCGGCTCCGGCCGCGCCGGTTGCCGGGGCGCCCGCCGCGCTGCGTCGCGGACTGCCGCGGGTCGCCGGCGGCGAGCCGTGGCCTCCCGCGACGACGGCCGCTCCCGCCGCAGTGGCGGATGCCGTTGCACCGGCCGCTGCTCCCACGCAGCAGGCTGCTCAGGCTCCGGCATCCGCTGCCGTGCAGACCCGGACCGCGCAGCCCACCGCGGCTGCCGCATCCGTCGCCCCCGCCACCGAGACGGCGGACGGTGCGGCCCTGCGCCGCGGACTGCCGCGCGTCGCCGGAGGCGAGCCGTGGCCGCCCGCCGGTGCTGCCCGTGTGACCGTGCCGACCGCGCCCGCAGAGGTCGCACCCGCCGAGGTCGCACCCGCCGAGACCGCGCAGCAGCAGGCCGTGCCGGCCGCTGCGCAGACCGCCGGGGTCGTGGCATCCACCGGGACCGACGTCTCCGCACCGCTGCCGTTCACGCGTACCGTGTGGGCGGGCCGGGCGCCGCGCCACGCCACGACGCCGGAGCGTGAGCCCTCGAAGCTGCGTCCGGCCTGGCCGCAGGCCATCGCCGGTCTCCTCGCTCTCGCGGGCCTCGGCCTGCTGGCCGTCGCCGGGGTGTTCCTCGTGCGGGCGTTCCTGAGCCTGTCGTTCATGCAGGACTTCCTGGCGGCCTTCCCCGGCGAGTACCACCCGGCGATCGAGGTCGAGCCCGGCTTCGCGCCGTGGGTCGGGTGGCAGCACTTCTTCAACATGTTCCTGATGGTGCTGATCATCCGCTCGGGCCTGCGCGTGCGCACCGAGAAGCGTCCGACGGTGTTCTGGACGCCGCGGCGCAACCCCAAGGGTAAGACCAGCCTGACCATCTGGTTCCACCAGGCGCTCGACGTGCTCTGGCTCGTCAACGGCGTGATCTTCGTCGTGCTGATCATCGTCACCGGCCACTGGGTGCGCATCGTGCCCACCAGCTGGGAGGTGTTCCCGAACGCGCTGTCGGCCGCGCTGCAGTACGTCTCGTTCGACTGGCCGACCGAGAACGGCTGGGTGAACTACAACAGCCTGCAGCAGCTGGCCTACTTCACGACCGTGTTCATCGCGGCCCCGCTCGCTGCTGTCACCGGCTTCCGCATGTCGGGGATGTGGCCGAAGAAGGCCGAGAAGCTGTCGAAGGCCTACCCGCTCGACTGGGCGCGTGCGCTGCACTTCCCGGTGATGCTGTACTTCGTCGCGTTCATCATCGTGCACGTCGCGCTGGTCATGCTCACGGGGATGCTGCGCAACCTGAACCACATGTTCGCGGCGCAGGGTTCGGTCGACGGCATCGCGTACGCGGATGTCTGGACCGGATTCTGGGTGTTCGTGCTCGCCATCGCCGTGATCGCCGGAGCCTGGTTCGCCGCGCGCCCGCTGATCATCGCGCCGATCGCGAAGCTGTTCGGCCAGGTGTCGGGCCGCTGAGCGGGCGATTTTCCGTTTCGTAAAGAACCCGGGAAGTTTAATAGTCACGAACCCTGATATCGCGCTGTTCCTTCATGGCCCGTCAGTAGTGTGAGCGCAGCAGACGTTGAGATGAATGTCGATGGAAGGATCGCGATGACGCAGATCGGAATCGTGCGGGAAGGGCCGGACGAGGCGCGGGTCGCCGCGACGCCGGACACCGTGCAGACCCTGCTCAAGCTCGGCTACGAGGTGGCCGTCGAACAAGGCGCCGGAGCGCGCTCGTCGTACCCCGACGACGAGTACCGTGACGCGGGCGCGCAGATCGTCGCCGCCGCGGATGCCTGGGCGAGCCCGGTGGTGCTGAAGATCAACGCACCCACGGATGCCGAGATCGGCCGGCTCGCAGACGGAGCGACGATCATCGCCCTGCTCTCGCCGGCGCTGCGCCCGGACCTGGTCGAGAAGCTCGCCCAGCGCGGCATCACCGCCCTGGCGCTCGACGCCGTGCCCCGCATCTCGCGTGCCCAGTCGATGGACGTGCTCAGCTCGATGGCGAACATCGCCGGGTACCGTGCGGTCGTCGAGGCCGCCCACGAGTTCGGCCGGTTCTTCACCGGCCAGGTCACCGCGGCCGGCAAGGTGCCGCCCGCCAAGGTGCTCGTCGCCGGTGCGGGCGTCGCGGGCCTCGCCGCGATCGGTGCGGCATCCAGCCTCGGGGCGATCGTGCGCGCCACGGACCCCCGGCCCGAGGTCGCCGACCAGGTCTCGTCCATCGGCGGCACCTACCTCGCCGTCGACGTCGAGGTGGAGAAGTCCACCGACGGCTACGCCAAGGCCACCAGTGCCGACTACGACCGCCGCGCCGCCGAGATCTACACCGAGCAGGCCGCCGACGTCGACATCATCATCACCACGGCGCTGATCCCGGGGCGCGCGGCGCCCCGCCTGATCACGGCGTCCGATGTCGCCCTCATGAAGCCGGGCAGCGTGATCGTCGACATGGCGGCGGCGCAGGGCGGCAACGTCGAAGGCTCGGTCGCGGGGGAGCGCGTCGTCACCGGCAACGGTGTGATCATCCTCGGCTACACCGATCTCGCCTCGCGCCTGGCGACCCAGGCCTCGCAGCTGTACGGCACGAATGTCGCGAACCTCGTCGCGCTGCTCACTCCGAACAAGGACGGCGTGCTCGCGCTCGACTTCGACGACGTCGTCCAGCGCTCGGTCACCGTCGTCCGCGACGGTGCGGTCACCTGGCCGCCGCCGCCCGTGCAGGTCGCGGCCGCGCCCGCGGCATCCGCTCCGGTGGCCGAGCCCGCCGCCCTGCCCGAGCCGAAGAAGATGTCCGCCGGACGCAGGGTCGCCCTGATCGTCATCGGCATCGCCGCGCTGTTCGGCATCAACGCGATCGCGCCCGACCCGCTGCCGCAGCACTTCACCGTGCTCGTGCTCAGCGTCGTCATCGGGTTCTACGTCATCGGCAAGGTGCACCACGCGCTGCACACCCCGCTGATGTCGGTCACCAACGCCATCAGCGGTGTGATCATCGTCGGCGCGATGCTGCAGATCACCGACGCGAACCCGGTGGTGCAGATCATCGCCGCCGTCGCGGTGCTCGTCGCCAGCATCAACATCTTCGGTGGCTTCGCCGTCACCCGCCGAATGCTCAGCATGTTCACGAAGGGGGGCAGCAAGTGAGCGTCGACGCACTCGCCGGGGCCGCGTACATCGTCGCCGCCCTGCTGTTCATCCTGAGCCTGGCCGGTCTCAGCCGCCACGAATCCGCCCGCGCGGGCGTGATCTACGGCATCGCCGGCATGGCCATCGCCCTCGGCGCCACCCTCGCCCTCACGGTCGCCGACGCCCTGCCCTGGCAGGCGCAGGGCGGCAGCGGCGCGGCGCTCGGCCTCACCCTGCTCGGCGTCGGCGTGCTCGTCGGAGCGGCGATCGGGCTCTGGCGGGCGAAGGTCGTGCAGATGACCGAGATGCCCGAGCTGATCGCCCTGCTGCACAGCTTCGTCGGACTCGCCGCCGTGCTGGTCGGCTGGAACGGCCACCTCGCGCACGCGCCGATCCCGGCCGAGCTGGTCGGCATCCACAACGCCGAGGTATTCATCGGTGTCTTCATCGGCGGTGTCACCTTCACCGGGTCGATCGTGGCGTACCTGAAGCTGTCGGCGAAGATGTCGTCACGCCCCCTGGTGCTGCCGGGCAAGAACGCGCTGAACGTGCTGGCGCTGGTCGCCTTCCTCGCGCTCACGGTCTGGTTCGTCATCGACCAGCAGCTCTGGCTGCTGATCGCGGTCACCGTGCTCTCGTTCGCCCTCGGCTGGCACCTCGTCGCCTCCATCGGCGGCGGCGACATGCCCGTGGTCGTCTCGATGCTCAACAGCTACTCCGGATGGGCTGCCGCCGCGGCGGGCTTCCTGCTCAACAACGATCTGCTCATCGTCACCGGCGCGCTGGTGGGATCCTCGGGTGCCTACCTGTCGTACATCATGTGCAAGGCGATGAACCGCTCGTTCATCTCGGTGATCGCCGGCGGCTTCGGCATCGTCGCCTCGAGTTCGGGAGACGAGGAGCTCGGTGAGTACCGGGAGGTCACCGCCGACGGCGCCGCCGACATGCTCGCGCGTGCCGAGACGGTCGTCATCACCCCCGGATACGGCATGGCCGTCGCCCAAGCGCAGTACCCGGTCGCCGACCTCGTGCAGAAGCTGCGCGACAAGGGTGTGGACGTGCGCTTCGGCATCCACCCCGTCGCGGGACGGCTGCCCGGCCACATGAACGTGCTGCTGGCCGAGGCCAAGGTGCCGTACGACATCGTGCTCAGCATGGAGGAGATCAACGACGAGCTGGCGGCGACCAGCGTCGTGCTCGTGATCGGCGCCAACGACACGGTCAATCCGGCCGCTGCCGAGGACCCGGGCAGCCCCATCGCGGGCATGCCGGTGCTGCGGGTGTGGGAGGCCGAGAACGTGATCGTCTTCAAGCGGTCGATGGCAGCCGGCTACGCCGGTGTGCAGAATCCGCTGTTCTTCCGCGAGAACGCGCAGATGCTGTTCGGTGACGCGAAGGAGCGCGTGGAGGACATCATCAAGGCCCTCTGACCCCGCCCGCTTCTCCGCGCCGCCGCTGCGCCGAAACCCCTCACCAGTGTCGAGACCCCTCGTGAATCACGCGAATCACGAGGGGTTTCGGCACCCATGAGGGGTTTCGGCGATCAGAGCGGAGCAAACCTAGCGTTTGCTTGGGGAAGTGGGTAGGGTGGAAGGACGGGAAGCCTGCGAACGCGGGCGGCGAGTCAGGCGAGGAGGCCGGATGTCGGAGCCAGTGCACGCGATCGTGACCGGGGGATCGAGCGGAATCGGAGCGGCCGTCGTCGCCGAGCTCCTTCACCGGGGCCGCAGGGTCACCGTGTTCGACCTGCAGCCCCCGGCCGATCCGGAGGTCGGGTACGTCCGCGTCGACCTGACCGACGTCGATGAGGTCGCCGCTGCAGTCGCCCAGGCCGAGCAGGATGCCGGCGTCGTCACCGAGCTCGTCGTCAGCCACGGCATCCGCGGGGCCTACGTGCCCGCTCTCGAGATGAGCCCGGACGCCCTGCGCCGGCTGTACGACGTGCACGTCGTCGGCGCCTTCACCGTCGCGTGCGAGGTCACCAGGCGCCTGGCCGGCAGGCCCGCATCCGTCGTGCTGATCTCGTCGACCACCGCATACCGCGGCTGGGTGAACCAGGCCGACTACGGACCCGCCAAGGCCGCCGTACGCCAGCTGACCGAGAACCTCGCGATCGAGTGGGCGCCGCTGGGCGTCCGCGTGAACGCCGTGGCTCCCGGCCACACCCGCACCGCGATGGTCGAGGATCTCATCGACTCCGGATACGACGTGGCGGCCGTCGAGCAGCGGATGCCGCTGGGCCGGCTCGCCGCCCCCGAGGAGATGGCGTCGTCCATCTGCATGCTGCTGTGCGACTCCACCTTCGTCACCGGCCAGTGCCTGCCGGTCGACGGCGGCTGGACCGTCGTCGGCAAGTAACGCCGTCCAATAACGTCGGTAAGTAACACGGACAGACAGAAGGGGGCGGATGCCGACGGCATCCGCCCCCTTCTGTCTGTCAGGCGAGAGTCGCGGCGAAAGACTGCAGGTCGCGCCGGGCCGCCATGAACCGACGCGGACTGTTCACCGTGAGCACGGCTGTCACCCGGTCGCCGACACGGTGCACGAGCACGAAGCTCTCCTCGGCGAGATCCCCTTCGATCTGCAGCTCGTCGCCCGGGCCCGGCCGGCCGACCATCTGCAGCTTGAGGTCGTATTGATCGGACCAGAACCAGGGCTCGACGCGCTCGGGCGCCGGCTCGCCGAGGATCGTCGCCGCGGCCGCCTTCGCCTGCTCGACGGCATTGTTCACCGACTCGTGACGCACCGGCGGTCCGTCGGTGCGGTGCACGACGGTGCAGTCGCCGGCGGCGACCACCCGAGGATGGCTGGTCGCCGAGCGCTCGTCGACGATGATCCCGCCTTCGCAGGCGAGGCCCGCCTCCATGGCCAGGTCGGTCTCCGGAACCAGCCCGACCCCGACCAGCACGAGGTCGGCGTCGAGCATCCCGCCGTCCGCGAGTTCGACGCCGGTCACCTTCCCGTCTGAGGATCGGATACCGCTCAACCCCGTGCCCAGCAGCACGCGGGTGCCTCGGCGCTCGTGCGCGCCGAGGTAGAACTCGGAGACCTCCTCAGGAACTGCCCGGCCCATCAGCCGCCCGGCTGCTTCCACCACCGTGACCTCCGCGCCGGCCTTGCGGGCCCCGGCGGCGAACTCCAGACCGATGAAGCCGCCGCCGATCACAACCACACGGCGCGCGTCGGCGAGACGTTCACGGAGTCCGCGCGCGTCGTCGAGCGAGCGCAGGTAGTGGATGCCCTGCACCCGGAAGCCCGTGTCGGTGACCATCCCAGGGACGGACAGTTCGCGCGGCCGTCCACCGAGCGTCAGCGCCAGATGATCGAAGACGATCGTCCGTCCGGCGGCGGTGCGCGCGACTCCGGCATCCGGATCGACGGTGACGACCGGGTCGCCGGTGAGCACCTGCACGTCGATGCGCTGATAGGCCGACTCGCCGCGCAGCAGTAGGCGGTCGGGCTCGACGTCTCCGGCGAGGTATGCCTTCGACAGGGGAGGGCGCTGGTACGGCAGGTGCGGTTCGTCGCCGACGAGCAGCACCGGGCTCTCGTAGCCGCCCTGGCGCAGGCTCAGCGCCAGCTGGGATCCGGCCTGCCCGGCTCCCACGATGAGCGTGCCGGTCGACAGGGCGCCCTCGGCGCCCGCCCGCGTCACGGCGCCGGCGGCGCCCTCGGCGCCCGTCACGGCGCCGCCGGCACGCGCACGTTCGCGGTGCCCTCGGCCTGCACGAGGATCATCTGGCACGACAGCCGGCTGTTCGCCGCGCAGTTCTCGATCTCGGCGAGCATCTCGTCCTCGGAGGAGTCCTTCTCCTCGAACAGCGCGCTCTCTTCCGGTGCCGCGTACACGTGGCACGTCCCGCACGACATCGAGCCGCCGCACTCGGCGATGATGCCCTCGACGCCCGCGCGGACCGCCACCTCCATCACCGAGTCGTTGCGTCTGATGTCCGCGGTGAGGATGAGGTCATCCGTCTCGGCGTCCCAGAAATTGATCTCTGCCACGGTGTTCACACCTCCCGCGCGCGACGGAACGTCTCGCGCATGTCCTGAATCCATGCCCCTGGGTTCTCCCAGGGCGCGAAATGCCCGCCGTGGTCGTGGGCGGTCACGTTGACGAGGTTGTACCACCGTGCGCTGCGGTCGCTCGGGCTGCGCTTGGAGGACGCCTCGGTGTAGGCACGCACCCGCTGTTCGCCGCTCACGCCGGGCGGGTTCTCGAAGCCAAGGAACGTGATGCCCGTGGGTGGCTCGATGGCGGGAATGCGGTCGTGCGAGGGCTGCCACGGGTACCGTGCCGTGTTGGCATAGGTGCGGATGCTCGTGCCGATCGTGTTCGTCGCCCAGAAGATCGTCGCGACCGCCAACAGATCGTCCTTGGAGAACACCGATTCCAGATCGCCGCCGTGGTCGGTCCACAGCTGGTAGCGCCGCACGATCCATGCCAACAACCCGACCGGGGAATCGGTGAGACCGAAGGTGAGCGTCTGCGAGTCGAGCATGTGCACCGCGATGTGCGCGGCGAACTTTCGCATGTACTTCTGCAGGCCGTCTCGCTCGAGCTGCGACGCGTCGGGTGGTGACACCCGCCCCTCGGTGATGTCCCACCAGCGCTCGCCCTGGAAGATGTCCAGCGGTGTCGGCGTGCTGACATGGATGGCGCTGACACGGTCGCCGTACTTGTGCCCGAGCTGCGCGGTCACCAGCGCGCCGAAGTCGCCGCCGGCGGCTCCGTAGCGCTCGACGCCGAGCCCGTCGGTCATCAGGGTGTTCCAGAGGTCGGCGATCTTCCAGTAGTTCAGATCGTCGCGTGCGCTCGGAGAGGAGAACGCGAACCCGGGATAGGACGGCACGATGACGTCGAAGGCGTCCGCCGGGTCGCCGCCGTGCGAGGCGGGATCGGCCAGCGCGTCGATCACGCGGCTCCAGTGCCAGAACGTCCAGGGCCAGCCGTGGGTGAGGATCACCGGCGTCGGGTCCGGCCCCACGCCGGTCTTGCACATGAAGTGGATCGGCTCGCCGTCCACGTCGATCCGGTAGTGGTCGTAGCGGTTGATGTCCCGCTCGTACGCCCGCCAGTCGAAGCCGTCGATCCAGTGATCCACGAGTTCGCGCAGCACGCTCTGCTCGATGCCATAGCTGCCGTCATCGGGGCCGGGCAGCTCCGGCCAGCGCGTGGCACGCAGGCGGTTGCGCAGGTCGGCGAGCGTCGCGTCGTCGACGTGCACAGGCTGCCGCTGCGCGCGGGAGAGGTCGATCACGCCACGCCACCTGTGGTGCGTGGCGTGAACGAGATCTCCACGCGCTCGGGTCCGCCGATCGTGCCGCCGGTCTTGTACACGACATCGGAGTGCAGCTGCACGTCCGTCAGCCGACTGGTGAGCTCGAGCATCGACTGCGTGATCTCGGCGGTCGCCAGCGCCCAGCCGATGCAGTGGTGACCACCGAACCCGAAGCCGATGTCGAAGGTGCGCTCGCGTCCGGGGACGAACGAGTCGGGGTCCTCGAACACCTCGGGGTCGCGGCCGGCGGCTGCGAGGTTCACGGCGAAGAGGTCACCGGGCTCGAAATCGACGTCCTCGACGGTGAGCGGCTCCTGCGCGAGCCGCGGGAAGCGGTAGGCGGCGGGGTACAGGCGCAGCGCCTCGGAGACGGCCGCGGCCACCAGCTTCTCGTCGCCGGCGCCCTGCTCCCAGCTGCCGCTCTCGATGAGCAGCCGCGCGGTGGAGGCGATCTGGGCGCGCGTGGTGTCGTGGCCGGCGAGCAGCACGAACACGATCGACCAGATCAGCTCGTCCTCGGAGAGATCGTCGCCCTCTTCCTGCAGGGTGACCAGGTCGCTGATGAAGTCCTCTCGACGCTCTGCGCGACGGCGGGCGATGAGCGAGGCCACGTAGCCATGGATCTTGGTCAGGGCGGCCTCGAGCCGGGGGATCACCGGAGCGAAGGGCACGGTGCCCAGCAGGATCAGCTCGACCGTGGCGCTCTCGAACTCGTGCACGTCCTCGGGCGGGACGCCGATGAAGCCGGAGATGGTGCGGATCGACAGGTGGTGCGAGAAGTCGGCGACCAGGTCTGCGGGGGAGCCCTTCGCGATCATCTCGTCGACGAGCTCGGTCGCGATCGTGCGGATCATTCCCTCAGCCGCGCGGATGCGGGCGGGCCGGAAGCCCTTGATGATGATCGGGCGGATCCGGGCGTGGTTCTCGTTCGACATCATGTTGAAGTTGCCCTTGCGCAGGAACTCCATGATCACGCTGTCCTCACGCACGCCCATGTCGAGGTACACCTGCGCGGTCTTCGGACGGACCCGGGCGTCCCGGAAGACATCGCGCACGGTCTCGTAGCCGACGAACTCCGGCCCGGACAGTCCTTCCAGGTGCTTGATGCGGCCATGCGGGCAGCCCAGGGCGGCGTTCGGGTTCTCGAGGAACTCCTGCGTATGGACGTTGATCTGTGCAGTCGACATTGACACTCCAATCAAAAAGCAAGCATTTGCTTGAATGCTAGGTCGCCGCGTGCTGGGAAGCAACCATCCTTGACGGAATATGGAACAAGCGCTTGGCTGGGCGTATGCAATTCCCCCTCGCCTTCTTCTCGTTCATCGGCCTGGACGACCCCGGCCAGCGTGGCGCCTACAACCGGTGGCACCAGCTCGACCATCGCCCAGAGAACCTGGCGCTCCCCGGCGTCGCCTGGGGTGACCGCTGGGAACTGCGCACCGAGAACCGCGACCTCGCCTCGGGTTCGGCGGCCGGCGAGATCGACTACATCGCGATGTACTGGTTCCGTGAGCCGGTCGCGGAATCGGTGGCGGCATGGGATGCGCTGGGCGAGGCCTCGTTCCAGTGGGGTCGCGGGCCGCTGCTGCCAGGCATCCGCCGGTCGATGCTCGCCTTCTTCCGCCCCGTCAAGGGTTACGCGGCGCCGCGTGCCCTCGTCTCGCCCGAGGTGCTGCCGTACCGCCCGAACCGCGGGCTGCACGTGACGGTCACCGAGTTCGACGAACCGCACTCGGCCCAGACGCACGAGGCGCACCGGATCGAGGATGCCGATGTCATCCCCGCCCTGCTCGGGCAGGACGGCGTCGCCGGTGCCTGGACGTTCTCGTTCAGCCACCCGCAGCAGCACACCTCGCTGCCGCTCGAGTCGCGGGCGGCGGCGCCTGGCAGCATCCGCATCCGCCTGGTCTACCTTGAGGACGACCCGGCCGTCCTCGCACCCGAGCTGGAGCGCATCGCCCACGAGACCGGCGGCGACCCGGCGGGTCGGCGCGTGCTCTCCGCGCCGCTGTCGACGATCATTCCGTGGCAGGACTGGTGACTGCCGCTCCGACGGTCGGCGCCGCCGCGCACGACGCATCGGATGCCGCGCCCGACCCCGCATCGGATGCCGTCGAGCGGCGTCTGCGTGCCCTCGAGGACAGGGCGGAGATCACCGAGCTCATCGCGCGGTACGGCCCGGCCGTCGATCGCGGAGATGCCCGCGCCGTGGCGGCGCTGTGGACCGACGACGGCGAGTACGCCTTCGACGACACCGTGCTCGACGCCGACGGCATCCTGACGCTCGTCGACCTCGAATCTCACCAGGAGTTCCTGCGTCGCGGCTGCGCGCACATCGTCTCGGCGCCGACGATCACGATCGACGGCGACACCGCGGTGGCCACCACCCACTCCGCCGTGCTCGCCGGATCCGGTGAATTGTGGGAGCCCGCCCGGGTCAGCGCCAACCGCTGGGAACTGGTGCGCACGACCGCCGGCTGGCGGGTTCACCGTCGGATGAATCGCCTGCTCGACGGCTCGGCCGCCGCCAGGGCGCTGCTCGATCAGGCAGCCTCGGACCCGCTCAGCCCGTGAAGCGGCTGAGCGGCGTCTCCCCGGCCTCCGCGAGCCGGCGCAGCGTGCCCGCGCGCGGTCCGAGCGCGCTGCCGTAGCGCACCGGCCAGGACGCGTACGACTCATCGCCGAGCGCGATGCGGGCGCGGTGCGTCCAGTTCGGGTCGTCGAGCATCTCCCGTCCCAGCAGCACCAGATCGGCGTCCCCGTCCTCGACGAGCCGTGCCGCCTGATGCGCGTCGACGACGAGGCCGACGGTCGCTGTGAGCACCCGGGCCTCATCGCGCACGCGACGCGAGAAGTCGGCGTGGAAGGCGAAGCCGCGGCGGACGCGGGTGTCCCTGGACCGGTCGGTGGAGATCCCGCCCGACGAGGTGTCGACCACGTCGACGCCTTCCGCCGCCAGGCGCCGGGCGAACACGACCGTGTCATCGAGGGTGATGCCGCCCTCGATGCCGTCGACCGCCGAGAGCCGGTAGGCCAGCGGGATGCCCGCCCCGATCGCTGCGCGCACCGCGGCGACGACCTCGAGCGGGTAGCGCATGCGCCGCTCCGCGTCCCCGCCGTAGGCGTCGTCGCGGTGGTTCGACAGCGGCGAGAGGAACGAGTGCAGCAGATAGCCGTGCGCACCGTGCAGTTCGATGTACTGGAAGCCGGCCTCGACGGCGCGCCGGGCGGCCTGCGCCCACCGCTCGACGCTGCGTGTGACCGCCGCGGGATCCATGGCCTCGGGCACCGGGAAACCCGGTCCCGTCGCGATCGCCGAGGGGCCGACCACCGGCCACGGGCCGAAGCCCTCGGCGGCATCCTCATGGTCAAGCGGTGCCCCGGCACGCCACGGCTCGCGCACGGAGGCGCGCCGCCCGGCGTGGCCGAGCTGGATGCCGGGAACCGACCCCTGCTCCGCGATCACCGCGGTCACGCGCCGCCAGCCCGCGATGTGCTCGTCCGACCACAGTCCGGTGTCCCAGGGCGAGATGCGGCCTTGCGGCTCGATCGCGGTCGCCTCGGCCAGCACGAGGCCGGCGCCGCCCAGCGCGAAGCGGGCGAGGTGCGCGAGATGGAAGTCGCTCGCGAACCCGCCGGTGGTCGCGTACATGCACATGGGTGAGACGCCCACGCGGTTCGGCAGGGTGACGTCGCGGATGGTCAGAGGGCGGAACATCACGGCATCCTTTCGGGGGAGGGCAGCCGCAGCGCCAGCAGCGCAGCCACGGCTGCGGAGACGCCCGCGGTGATGAGGCAGGCCAGCAGGCCGGTCTCGGACAGGTAGATCGCATCGGATGCCGCCGGCAGCAGCACGAGCGCGAGTGCGAACGCCGCGCTCGCCACGGCGCCCGAGAGCGAGCGCGCGAGTGAGTTGACGCCGTTCGCGGCGGACACGTGACGTGGGCCGACCGCGTCGATGATGAGCGAGGGCATCGCGGCGAACGCGAACGCCGTGCCGATGCCCACCAGAGTGGTGCCGATCAGCAGCTGCGTCAGATCCGCGTGCTGCAGCGAACGGTACGCATAGGCGGCGGCCATGATGGCCGTTCCGAGCATGAGCGTGCGCCGCGGTCCGTGCCGCGAGATCAGCCGCGCGGCCGGAGGCGAGAGCACCAGTCCCGCCAGGGAGGACGGCACGAGGATGAGCCCGGCGGCGGCCAGCGGCAGATCGAGGCCGTACCCTGTGCTGTGCGGGGCCAGCGCCTCCTGCATCGTGACGAGGTGATTGGCGTACATCCCGAGTGTGGCGAAGAACGAGGCGATGTTGATCTGCGCGACGGGAGAGCGCAGCGACACGCTCACGTCGATCACGGGGGAGGGATGCCGTCGCTCCCACGGCCACCACAGCCCGAGGGCAAGGATGCCGGTGAGCACCGCACCGACAGACAGGAGCGTGAGGCCCCACGAGGCGATGCGGGAGAGCACGAGCAGGATCAGCGACAGTCCTACCGCGAGCAGCAGCGTGCCGACGATGTCGAAGCGGCCGGGGTCGCGCACCGCCGCCTCGTCGACGAACAACACCAGCAGCACGATGAGCGCGCCGCCCGTGACCGCCGAGATCCAGAAGATCGAGGGAAGTCCCCACAGGGTGACCAGGGGCCCGGCGACGGTGAGCCCGAAGCCCGAGCCGAGCGCCAGCGTGCCGCTCATGAGCGCCACGCCCAGGCGCGTGCGTGCGGTGTCGACCAGCCCGCTGAGCAGACCGATGCCGATGGGCAGTGCCGAGGAGGCGAAGCCCTGCAGTCCGCGGCCGATGAGGATCAGGGTGAACGAGTCGGTGACCGCGGCGAGCACCGAGCCGACGACGAGCAGCACCATGGCGATGATCAGCAGCCGTCGCCGGCCGTGCATGTCGGCCAGGCGGGCCATCACCGGAGTGCCGATCGTCGCCACCAGCAGGGTGACGGTGACGAGCCAGGTCGCGTCGCCGGCCGTCGTTCCCAGCAGCAGCGGGATCTGCGGCAGCACCGGAACCATCAGGGTGAACTGCACGGACCCGACGAGTCCGCAGAACGCGAGCACGGCGACGATCAGCCGCTGGCGGGCGTCGCTGCGTTCTGCGCCGGGCACGTCTTCCTTTCGCCGGACAGGCGGGTCGTCTCTCAACCTAGCCGATTGAACAAGCGATTGCTAGGGTGAGGTCATGAGTGCTGAACTCGAGCCCGAGCAGATCCGCCCCGGACTGTGGTGCATCCCCATGCCGATGCCGGGTCCGCTGCGCGCCACGCTCGCGTACGCCGTCCTCGCCGACGACGGTGTGCACCTGATCGACCCCGGCTGGGACACGTCCGAGAACGCCGAGCGGCTTGGTCGGGTGCTGACCGGGCTGGGGCGCTCGGCCGCCGAGATCCGCACCGTCGTCGTCACCCATCACCATCCCGATCACATCGGCCTGGCCGCGCGGCTGCGACGCGATCATGGCGTGCGCGTGGTGCTCTCACAGGTCGAGCGCGAGGTGCTCTCGGTCGTCGCCGACCCCGCGCACCGCGACCTCGAGACCTACCGGCAGCGCCTGGAGGGCTGGGGAGTGCCCGCCGCCCGGCAGCCGGAGCTCGTCGACAGCCACGCCTCCATAGCGCCCGCCGTCGCGGTCGAGCCCGACGGCATCCTGCGGGACGGCGACGTGGTGCGACTGGGCGAGCGGATGCTGACGGTGCTGCTCACCCCCGGACACACCGGCGGCCATGTCTGCCTCGTCGACGACGCCGACGAGGTGATCTTCACCGGTGACCACGTGCTGCCCGAGGTGTATGCCGGCATCGGGCTCGGCATCCTGCCCGGCACCGAGCCGGTGGGCGCGCTCATCGCCTCGCTGGACCGGCTCGCACCCTACGACGACTACGAGGTGCTGCCCGGTCACGGGCACCGCTTCCGCGATCTGGGTGCGCGCCGCAGGCGCATTGCCGCGCATCATCTGCGGCGCCTCGCCGAGATCGCGACCCTCGTGCCCGAGCTGGGCGACGCACCGGTCTGGGAGTACGCCGCGCGGCTGACCTGGACGCTGGGCTGGGAGGGGCTGCGCGGGTTCGCACGGCACTCGGCACTGCACCAGACCGAACTGCACCTGCGTGCACTGGGCACGCACGGCGCGGATGCTCTGGTCGCGCGGGGGCTCAGTTCCGGCTGATGCGACGGCTCGCCAGCCGCCAGCCCGAGGCGGTGCGCACCAGCTCGTCGTCGTAGACCCCCATCGCCACGAGCGTCGGCGCCGTGCCGGTGTCGCGGTAGTAGCGGAAATAGGTGCGCGCGCTCGCCGCGTCGCCGGCCAGGTCGATCACCGTCGCGGAGATGTCGTGCCGGGTGTGCGAGCCGGGGCCCTGCACGCCTGCCGCGCGGCGCTCGCGCACGCCCTGCAGCAGTGCGGCGCGGCCCGTCAGGCGCTGCGTCTCGAGGGGGAGGTCGGTCGCATCGGTCAGATCCCACACGGCATCCTCGGTGAAGCAGGCGACGTAGTCGCCGGGGTCGCCGGCGTCGGCGAGCTGGGCGATCCGGGCCAGCAGGTCGACGATCTCGAGCCGGTCGAGGGCCGCATCGCCACTCATGCGCCCACCGTCGCCCAGGTGGTCAGGTGCGCCCTGAGGTCGGTGGGGATCTCCACCCGGTCCTGGTCGGGGCTGACGGTGACGATCGTCGTCGCGGCCCTTGCGACGAGCACGTCGTCGTCGATGCGGATCATGTGGAATGCGAACCGGAACGACGAGCGGCCGATGCGGCCGATGCGCAGCTCGATCCGCACCTGATCGTGCAGGCGGGCGGCCGCGAGATACTCGCACTCGGTCGCGCGCGACACCATCCACCAGCCGAAGCGCTCGCTCAGGGTGTCCTGACGCAGGCCCTGCAGCAGGAAGAACTCCGAGGTCAGCCGTTCCATCATCGGGAACCACGCGGCGTAGTACAGGATGCCGGCGGGGTCGGTGTCGGCATAGCCGAGCCGGACGGTGTGCGTGTGCAGCACGGGGGCGTCAGTGCCGGTGGCGGGTTCGCCGGTGGCGGATGCGGCCGGAGCGGTCAGCGTGCTCTCGGTCACTGCGTCACCGTCCAGCCGCCGTCGACGGGCAGGAAGACGCCGTTGATGTAGCCGGCGAGGGGTGAGAGCAGGAACAGGGTCGCCCAGGCGATGTCGTCGGGCGAGGCCATGCGCCCCAGCGGGATGCGCTGCAGCACCCGCCGGCCCATCTCGCTGCCGGCGAAGCCGGCCAGGCGCGGGGTGTCGGTCATCCCCGGCGCCACGCCGTTGCAGCGGAATTCGCCGGCGCGATGCGCGGCGAGGTGCCGGATGTAGCCCATGATCGCCGCCTTCGATGCGGAGTACCACGCGCTGTCGGTGCCGACGAGGTTGCCCGCCACTGAAGTCGTGGCCACCATGGCGGCGCCCTCGCCGGGGGCGCCTGCCGCCCACGCGTCGGTCATCCGGCGGACGCTGCCCACGCTGATCTCCAGCGCCCGGTCGAAGGGCAGCGCGGAGCTGGAGGCCGGTCCGGCGTTGTTGTGCAGGTAGCGGATGCCGTCGAGCGCGCCCCGCGCATCGGCGAACCCGTCTTGCACGGCCGCGTCGTCCGAGACATCCGCCACCCAGGTGTGAACGGCCCGGGTGGCGACGTCGCGGACGAGCCGCGCGGTCTCGGCGAGGCCCGCGGGATCGAGATCCCACAGGCTGACCGAGAGGCCGAGCTCCGCCGCGTGCAGCGCGGTGGCGCGGCCGATGCCGCTGCCTGCGCCCGTGATCAGCAGCCCGTCACCGGCCGTGAAACCCAGATCGATCGCCATGCGTCCTCCTTGACCAAGCAATTGCTTGCTAGCCACTGTAGCGGCAGGAGTGCGGCATGGCCAGCGTGGGTCGGGGCGCCGGCGATCAACGCCGCGCCCCGACACCGATCCGCTCAGCGGCTGCTCAGCGACTGCTCAGCACGAACCCGGCGTATCCGGCCTCGGCGACGGCGTCACAGCGGTCGATGTACGCGCGGAAGCCGCCGATGTACGGCAGGAAGCCGCGCGCCTTGCCTGCGATGTTGGAGCCGGTGTACCACGACGGTGCGTCACCGAAGAGGGTGCGCGAGGCCAGCTCGAGCCCGTGGTCGGTCCAGTCCTGCGCGGCATCCGCCCTGGCCTCCGCCGAGGTCAGCTGGTTCGCCGTGCAGTGATCGATGAGCCGCAGCGCGTACTCGCCCTGCTGCTCGGAGGTGAGCGCCATGTTCGACAGCACGCTCGGGCTGCCGGGTCCGTTGAGCACCAGCAGGTTCGGGAACCCAGGCAGCGCGACGCCCAGATAGGTCTGCGGAAAACCGCTCCACTCCTCACGGAGCGAGCGTCCGTCACGCCCGCGCACATCGATGCTCGTCAGCGCGCCGGTCATGGCGTCGAAACCCGTGGCGTACACGATCACGTCGTGCTCGCGCAGCCGCTCAGCCGTGCGGATGCCGTCGGCGGTGACCTGCGTGATCGGCTCGCGACGCAGGTTCACGAGCTCGACGTGCGGGCGGTTGTAGGTCTCGTAGTAGTTCGTGTCGGTGCAGATCCGCTTGGTGCCCACGGGGTGATCGGATGGCGTGAGATCGGCGCGCACCTGCGGGTCGAGCACCTTCTCGGCGAGCTTGCGCTCGAAGAAGACGCGCGCGGCATCGTTGATCACGGGGTCGACGGTCAGGCCCTGGAAGGCCTTCGCGAACAGCACTCCGCCGCGCGTCCAGCTCTCCTCGAACACCGCCTCGCGCTCGGCCTCATCGGCCTCGGAGTAGGGCACGGGGTGGCTCGTCCACGGCGACCCCGCCGCTCCGTTCCACGACAGCTCGCGACGCTCGACGAGCCCGGCTTGCTGAAGCTCCCATTCCGCGTCGTCCAGCATCCGGTTGAACGCGGGAACGCTGTAGTTCGCGCTGCGCTGGTAGACGGTCAGCTCGGCGGCTCCATCCGCGATGATCGGGATGGCCTGCACGCCCGACGATCCGGTGCCGATCACCGCCACGCGCTTTCCGGCGAAGTCGACCGGGGCATCCGGCCAGGCAGAGGTCTGCAGCACCTCGCCGGCGAAGTCGTCGCGCCCCGGGATCTCGGGCAGCACCGGTCGTGAGAGGCTGCCGGTGGCCATCACGAGCCAGCGTGCGGTCGCACGCAGTCCGCTCTCGGTGGTGACGTCCCACACGTGATCCTGCTCGTCCCAGACGGCCGTGGTGACCCGCTCGCCGAAACGGTAGTGCCGGCGCACGTCGAACCGGTCGGCCACATGGTTCAGGTAGCTGAGGATCTCGGGCTGGGTCGCGTAGCGCTCGCTCCAGCGCCACTCCCGCTGCAGCTCGTCATCGAACGAGTACGAGTAGTCGAGACTCTCGACATCGCAGCGCGCCCCCGGGTAGCGGTTCCAGAACCAGGTGCCGCCCACATCGGAGCCCGCCTCCAGCCCCAGCACGTTCAGGCCGCGCCGTTCGGCATGGATGGTCGTGTACATGCCGGCGAAACCGGCGCCGATGACGATGAGGTCGTGGTCGGGAATGGTCATGCGAGCTCCTTCTCGGTGCGGGGCTTCTCGGTGTGAGGCTGTGCGGATGCCGTGGCGGCGAAGCCGGAGCGCAGGTCGCTCCAGAGGATGGCTGCCGCCGACTGCGCCGGCGGGTAGCCGGGGATGGTCAGGAAGCCGTGGAACTGATCCGGATGCCGTCGCTCGAGCACCTCGACCCCGGCGTTGCGCAGGCGCGCTGCGTACAGGGAGCCCTCGTCGCAGAGCGGGTCCAGCCCCGCGGTGATGACGATCGCCGGCGGCAGGTCGCTCAGATCGTCGGCGCCGAGCGGCGTGACGTCGGGGCCGTGCGGACCGGCGGCATCGCCGAGCAGGGTGCGCCAGTAGTAGGCGAGCAGCTCGGCCGTGACGAAGAATCCGGTCGCGCGGGTGCGATGGCTGCCGGTGGACATCGACGGGTCGAGGAAGGGGTAGATCAGCACCTGGCCGACGACCGGGCTGTCGCCGCGATCCCGCAGCACGATGGCCGCGCCCGCGGCGAGATTGCCGCCTGAGCTGTCGCCCGCCAGCACGATGCCGTGCTCGGCGAGTCCGCTGCCTGCGACCCAGTCGGCGGCGGCGACCATGTCGTCGCGCCCGGCCGGCGCGGCGTGCTCGGGTGCCAGGCGGTAGCCGACGGAGACGACGGTCGCCCCGGTGCCGCGCGCCCAGCGCCGGCAGAAGCCGTCATGGCTCGCGATGGAGCCGTGCAGGAACCCGCCGCCGTGGGCGAAGACGACCGCCGGCGTCTCGCGCGGCTCGTGCGGTGTGTAGACCCGGAGCGGCAGCTCGGCGCCGCCGCTGATGATCGTGACATCCTCCGCGGAGTGGACGTCGTCGAGGTTGTCCGGCGGCCGTACGCGCGCGTCGACGGCGGCGCGCGCCTCGAGCGGGTCCATGCTGGTGATGTCGGGGAAGCCCGAGTTCAGCAGCTCGAGCATGTGCTGCGTTGCGTCCACGTCGATCCTCCTCGATCGCATCGTGTATGACTATTAGGAATAGTTCGATTAGGACTATCTCACGGATTGCGGAGGTGTCAAGTGGCGGATGCCGATGACTCGACGACGCTCGACCCGGTGACGCCCGAGATGCCCGCCACGACGTGGGCGGTGCTCGGCATCCTGTCCTTCGGCTCGGCGCTGTCGGGGTACGACATCAAGCGGTGGGCCGAGCAGAGCCTGGCGTTCTTCTACTGGGCACCCTCGCAGAGCCAGATCTACGGCGAGCTGCGCCGGCTGGAGCAGCTCGACCTGGCGGTGTCGCGCGTCGAGCAGACGCATGCCGCCAAGTCGCGCCGCGTCTACGAGATCACCGAGGCCGGCCGGCGCAGCATCCGCACCTGGGCCGATGTGATCGAGCCCGATCCCGTCGTGCTGAAGCACTCGCACATCCTGCGGGTGTGGGCGGCGCACAACGGCGACCTCGACCGGCTGTGCGCGCAGCTGGAGGCTTACCGGGCCACTGCGCTCGAGCGCGCCGCGGCCGCCGCCGCGCACGCCCTCGGGGCGGAGCGGGAGGAGGCCTGGCGGTTCTCGGGCATCGCGCTGGAGTGGTCCGAGCGCTTCTACCACGATGAGGCAGAGCGCATCGGCTGGCTCATCGGCCGGCTGCGCGAACAGCAGCGCTGAGCAGGCGCGCGGCAGCTGACCGGCAGTCTCAGATCCCGAAGCCGCCGTCGACGTCGAGCTTCTGGCCGGTGATGAATCCGGCCTGCGGCGAGGCGAGGAACACGACGGCCTCGGCGATATCGTCGGCGGTGCCGAAGCGGCGCAGCGGGATGTTGCCCATCGCGGCATCCAGGGCGCGCTGGTCGAGATCGCCCGACGCCATCAGCCGCGCGGACATGCCGTCCCACAGCATCCCAGGTCCGACGCAGTTCACCCGCACGCCGAAGCGGCCCTCTTCGGCGGCGAGCCCGCGGGCGAGTGCCTCCACGCCGCCCTTCGGCGCCGCCGACAGCCCGTCGCGCACCGGATAGCGGCGCGTGGCGGCGCTCGTGACGGCGGTGAGCGAGCCGGCCGAGGCGCGCAGCGCGGGGAGGAAGGCCCGGGCCACGGCGAAGAAGCCGACGAGGTCCTGATCGACCTGTGTCGCGAACTGCTCGACGGTGACCTTCGACAGGTGCACCATCGGCACGTGCGGGCCCGCGGCGTGCACCACGGTGTGCACAGCGCCGTGGCGCGCGAGCAGGTCCTCGGCCAGGTCGCGTGTGGCCTGCCCATCGGTGACGTCGAGCGGCACGGCCTTGACGAGATCACCCAGCTCCTGCAGAAGTGCGTCCGGAACCGTGGAACGATAGGTGAGGACAGTGCGGATGCCCTCAGTCGCCAGCCGACGGACGATCGCAGACCCGATGCCGCCCGTCCCGCCTGTCACGACTGCGATACCCGCGTGGTCGGATGATGCGCTGCCCGAGCGCTCGGAGGAGGGCTGCCGGTGGTGCGCGGTGGAGTCAGCGGTGTGCTCGATCATGGCCCGGAATCTAGCATTCCGCGAGATCCCAAGCAATTGTTTGGTTGTCTGTTGATCGAGGCCTCGGAATGTGTTTTACTAAGCAAGCGTTTGGTCGCTAATACTCAATGACGAGAAGGGCAGTTACATGCGTTTCAGGAAGATCACAGCAGCCGCGGTCCTTTCCGCCGCCACTGCCCTGGTGCTCGCCGGCTGCGCCGGCGGGAGCCCCGCGGGCAATGGCTCGGAGGGCGGTTCCGAGGAAGGGCCGATCAAGGTCGTCGTCCTCGGCGGTCTCGGCGCCGAGGGCATCCTCGCCGACAACGCCACGACGTCGGTGACGGCGGCGCTGGCCTCGGCCGCCGCCATCAACGCCGCAGGCGGCATCCTCGATCGCGAGGTCGAGATCACCCACCTCGAGGACAACGCCGACCCGACGGTCGCGGTCACCAAGCTCCGCGAGTACATCGCCACCGAGGGCAAACCCGCGCTGGTGATGAACTCGGGCCCCTCGACCATCACCGAGGCGACGCTCTCGATCCTGACCCAGAGCGAGATCCTCTCGTTCAACATCGGTCCCACGGCCGGCTCGAGCGACCCCTCGGTCAACCCGTACAGCTTCGACCTCGGTGCCTCGGTGCCCGACTACCTCGGCTCGTTCGTGGCCGAGGCCGAGAGCCGCGGCTACGAGGATGTCGCGATCCTGCACGGCTCCAGTGCGTACGGCGAGCTGTTCGGGTCGCTGGCCGAGGAGACCTTCGGCGAGAACGGATTCAACGTCACCGGTAACGAGGGCTTCGACAACGCGGCGCTCGACATGACCGCGCAGCTGTCGGCGCTCAAGCAGGACGACCCCGACGTGCTGATCCTCGACGCCTACGGAGCGCCGCTCGGCTACGTGCTGCAGAGCATCGAGAAGCTCGGCTGGGACG
Source organism: Microbacterium sp. YJN-G (assembly GCF_015040615.1). Taxonomy (NCBI): domain Bacteria; kingdom Bacillati; phylum Actinomycetota; class Actinomycetes; order Micrococcales; family Microbacteriaceae; genus Microbacterium; species Microbacterium sp. YJN-G. Next base: position 2,894,521 of record NZ_CP060402.1, on the reverse strand, counting down.
TGCCGATCATGGGCAACTCCTCGGTGTCGGCGACCGGACTGATCGCCACCGAGGCACCGGCCGGCGTGCTCGGCACCGACCAGGTCAAGAACCTCACCATGCAGGTGTACGCGAGCACCCAGTACGACCCGGACGCCTCCGACGTCAACGAGGCGGTCGAGCACATGCTCGACGCCGGTGACATCCGTTCCTCGCTCATCCTGGCGTACAACTACGACTCGATGTTCCTGCTCAAGGCCGCGGCCGAGGCCGCAGGCGGTGTGGACGACGTCAAGGCGCTCGTCGAAGCACTGACCGACCCGGCCGTCCAGGAGTCCGCCGGCACCGCCATCCTCAAGAAGTACGCCTTCGAGAAGGACTTCCACGGCCCGAACGTCGCTCCCGAGGAGTTCTCGTTCATCCCGCCGGGCAAGCTCGTCAACGGCCAGTTCCAGCCGTGAGCCGCTCAGCCTGACCCCGTGGCGGCGGCTCGGATCGAGCGTGATCCGGGCCGCCGCCCTCCCTCCGACGACGTGATGGAAGGAACCCGACCTCAATGACCATCATCTGGTCCGGTCTGGCCCTGGGCGCCGTGTACGCGCTCGTGGCGATCGGCTACAACATCGTCTTCCTCTCGCAGAAGACCTTCAACTTCGCGCAGGCCGCGCTCATGATGCTCGGTGCGTTCCTCGCATACGTCGGCATCGTGGTCTGGGCCCTGCCCTGGTGGCTCGTCGCGATCATCGCCGCGGTCATCGTCGGTGCGATCGCCGCGGTCGAGGAGCGGATCGCCATCCGGCCCGTGAAGGACCCGCACAACCTGCTCGTCACCACCCTGGGCGCCTCGATCGTCATGGAGGGCATCGCCCAGGTCATCTGGGGCGGCGAGCCGCGTCGTGTGCCGTTCTTCGTCGGCGATCAGGTGCTCGAGATCTTCGGCGGCCGGCTGTATCCGGTCGAGCTCGCGCTGGTCCTGCTCGTGGTGCTGATCGTCGTGGGACTCACCCAGTACGCCAAGCGCAGCATGACCGGCATCGCGCTGCTCGGTATGAGCGAGAACTCCGAGGCGGCCCAGCTGCGCGGCGTCAACGTGCGCCGCTTCGCGCTCATCGCCTTCGTCTTCACCGGCGTCCTCGCCGGCATGCTGGGGATCTTCGTCGGCCCCAAGACCTACGCCGTCGCGACGCTCGGCGCGTCGCTGGCGCTCAAGGGATTCGTCGTGCTCGCCATCGGCGGCTTCGGCTCCCTGTGGGGAACGCTCGTCGGCGGCCTGATCGTGGGCCTCGCCGAGGCCCTGGCCACGCGGTACATCGGTGCCGACTACGCGGGCCTGACGGTGTTCGTCATCCTCATCGTGATTCTGATGGTCAAGCCGACGGGGCTGTTCACCCGTCGCGTGGAACGGGCGGTGTGAACATGGCCGACCTCTGGCTCAAGCTGCGGGCGATCCCCGGTTGGATCTGGCCCCTCGCATGCGGCGTGCTGCTGCTCCTGCTGCCGCTGCTCGGAATGACCTACGGCGTGACACGCCAGATCGAGCTGACACTGATCCTCGCGCTCATCGTCGTGGGGCTGAACCTGTCGCTCGGATACGCGGGTGAGCTGGCGATGGGACAGGTCGCGATGTACGCGGCCGGCGCCTACGCCGCGGGTCTTGCGAACAAGGCCGGAGTCACCGACATCTGGCTGCAGCTGCTCATCGGTGCAGCGGCCGCGCTGCTGATCGGGCTCATCTCCGGCATCCCCGGCCTGAGACTGGGCAGCTGGTCGCTGGCGATGACGTCGTTCTTCCTGATCCTGCTCGTGCCCGATGTGCTGTCGATCTTCAAGACCGAGACCGGCGGACGCAACGGACTCTCCGGCATCGCGCCCCCGACCTCGTTCGGGCAGCTGATCGATGGGCAGACCTACTACGTCATCATCGTCGGCATTGCGATCGTCGTGTTCGCGCTCATGCGCAACCTCATCGTCTCGCGCCACGGCACCGCCCTGCGGGTGCTCAAGCAGAGCCCCGTGCTGGCATCGTCGATGGGCATCTCGGTCTTCCGTGCCAAGCTCACCGCCTATGCGATCGGTGCGCTGCCCGCCGGCCTCGCCGGCGCGCTGTTCGCCAACCTCGACCTGTTCATCTCGCCCGAGGCGTTCGCCTTCTCGTTCGCGATGACCGTGCTCGCGGCGTCGATCTTCGGCGGCTCGGCGAGCATCTACGGCGCGCTGATCGGCGCCGCCGTGCTGCAGTTCGGCATGAACCAGTCGACGAACTTCCAGCAGTTCGGACTCATCATCGCGGGTGGCTTCCTGCTCATCGGCGGCGTCGCCTTCACCGGCGGACTGTCGGGCCTGCTGCGCTCGCTCGTGCGCCGCGCCGATCAGGCCGCGATGGCGAAGACCGGGGCCCACGCCCCGACGCCCCCGGCGAGCACCGAGATCCACACCCTGCAGGGCGCGCTGCTGCGCACCGACGGCGTCTCGAAGGCGTTCGGCGGAAACCAGGCGCTCTCCGACGTCACCGTCGAGGCGAAGCCCGGGGCGATCACCGCGATCATCGGGCCGAACGGCTCGGGCAAGACGACGCTGCTGAACATGATCTCGGGCTTCTACCGCACCGACGCCGGCACGATCACGCTGGACGACGAGCACATCCAGGGTCTGCCCTCCTACAAGGTGGCCAGGGCCGGCGTCTCGCGCACGTTCCAGACGCCGAACGTCCCCGAGAAGCTCACCGTGCTCGAGGCCGTCGAGGCGGGTCGCTACGCCCGCGAGCGGGCCAGCATCATCGCATCCGTGCTGCGGCTGCCCTCGTACTGGCGGGCGCGCCGCGCCGACCGCGTCGAGGCCGAGCGCGCGCTGGCCCTGGTGGGGCTGAGCGAGCAGCGCGACGAGATGGCCGACTCGCTGCCGCTGGGCAACCGGCGCCTGCTCGAGGTCGCCCGCAGCCTGGTCGGCTCTCCCAAGGTGCTCCTGCTGGACGAGGTGGCCTCGGGGCTCGACGAGGACGAGCTCGAGGTGCTCGAGCAGCTGGTCGCACGACTGCGCGATGCCGGCATGACGGTCATCCTCGTGGAGCACAACTTCCAGCTCGTGCTGCGGGTCGCGGACGACATCTACGTGCTCGCGCAGGGCGCCGTCATGGCGCACGGCAACCCCGAGCAGATCGAGCGCAATCCGCGCGTAATGGAGGAGTACCTCGGCGTCGCAGTGGAGACGACCGCGGCAGGCACGTCGGGAGGCGACGATGAGTGACACGCTGCTGGAGGTGTCTGCGCTGCAGACCGGATACGGCGACCTGACCGTCGTCCGCGACGTGTCGCTGACGGTGCGCGCCGGTGAGATCACGGTGCTGCTCGGCCGCAACGGTGCGGGCAAGACCACCACCCTTCGCGCCATCACCGGCCTGAACAGGACCTCGGGCGGATCGGTGACCTACCTCGGCGAGGAGCTCTCGGATGCTCCGCACAAACGCGTCGCGAAGGGCATCTCGTACGTGCAGGAGGGCAAGAAGGTCTTCCACGAGCTGACCATCGAGCAGAACCTGCTGCTGGGCGGCTTCTCGCGCGGCCTCGGCAAGCGCGCCCTGGCCTCGTCCGTCGACGAGATCTACCAGCTCTTCCCGATCCTCGGCAGCAAGCGGGCCCTGCCCGCCGCGAGCATGTCGGGCGGGCAGCAGCAGATGCTGGCGATCGGCCAGGCGCTGATGGCCAAGCCGAAGCTGCTGATCCTCGACGAGCCCAGCCAGGGGCTGGCACCGGTCATCGTCAAGGAGGTCATGGAGCGCGTGCACGAGCTGAAGGCCACGGGCATCGGCATCCTGCTCGTCGAGCAGGCCGTGCAGGATTCCGTCGCCATCGCCGATGAGGTGACCGTCGTCGAGATGGGCCGCACGGTGCTCGCGGGCCCGGCGGCCGACGTCTCGGTCGAGGATCTGCAGCGCGCGTACTTCGGCGCGGCCGCCGCCTGACGGCAGCCGAACGCACGACACAGAAGCGGCGCCGGCGATCATCGCCGGCGCCGCTCTCGTGCGTCCGCAGAGTCAGTCGCGCGGCAGCGCACCGGCGTGCGGGTAACCCAGCACGGTGCGCTGCTCGCGGCCGAAGGCCGTGGTCACCCGGTGCGCGATCAGCCAGCGGCCGTCGACGCGCCGGTAGGCGACGTCGTAGTAGCCCTGCATCTGCAACCGCAGGCCGCCCGGCGCCTGCGCCCAGTCGCCGTGGAACTGCAGATGGATCCGTGCGGTCGCACGGTCGCCGTCGACGCGCAGCTGCGGCAGGTGCAGCAGATGGATGCCGTCGAACGGCGCCGAGGTGCAGTACTTCGCGCAGTGCCTCGCGGCCCTGCACGAACGTCACCGGCGGAGCGTCGCCGTCGGGCCGGGACTGGTACACGCCGTCATCGGTGAACAGCGCGCTCCAGGCGTCGCCGTCGTGCTCGTCGAACGCGCGGGCGTAGGTGGCCTCGAGCTCGATGATCTCCAGCCGGTCCTCCAGCGCGCGCACGCGCTGCTCGATGCCGGTCATGACTCCTCCTCTGTCGCCTGGTTGTCCGGGACGCCGTCCGAGCGGATGCCGGCGGCGCGGCGCACCTTCTCGCGGCAGGCTTCGAGCGGGTCGGCGGGACCGCGCGCTCCGCGCGGTCCGGGGGATTCCGGCGCCCGCAGGCGCCCGGCATCCGACCGGGTCCACTCACGCACGGCCGTGCGCTCGACGATCCGCCAGCCCTCCGGATCGCGTCGCAGATGATCGAGGTAGCGGAAGCCGCTGGTGAAGTTGCGGGTCTCGTCGTCGGCGGGAGCGCCCCAGTGCACGGCGGTGCCGTAGGTCTCGGCGAACGCATGGTCGCCGAACAGTTCGGCGCGGTGGTTGCCGACCAGGTGCATGGTGCCGTCGAAGACGGCGGTGCGCTCGCGCAGCCAGGCCACGAAGCCGGCGGCGCCGCCCTCGAAGCCGGTGTGCCGGTCGATGCCGTCGTGGGCGTACACCGCCAGCACGGCCGCGTAGTCGGCTCGATCGATCGCCGAGCAATACCGCAGCATGAGATCGTGGATCTCGTGCCGGTCGGCGAACTCGTCGCGATGGGTCACGCCTGGTCCGGCATGTTCGTCCAGCCGCGGCCGGATGCCTTCCCGTACCAGCCCGAGGCGGCGAGCGTGCCGCCGTCGACGGGGATGGTGTGACCGGTGATGAACGCGGCGTCGTCCGAGGCGAGGAAGGTCACCACCCCGGCGAAGTCCTCGGGGTCGCCGAAGCGCCCCGCCGGCAGCCACGAGCGCAGCAGCTCGGGGTCGCGTCCGGCGAGCATGAGGGCCGCGGGCGTCTGCTCGGTGTCGGCGAGGTCGGGGGCGATCGCGTTCACGCGGATGCGCGAGGGGCCGAGCTCCACGGCAAGGCTGCGGGTGAACGCCGAGACTCCGGCGTTGTATGCGGAGTAGACGGCGTGACCGGGGATGCCGCGGAACGCCTCGACGGTCGACACGTTCACGATCGACCCGCCGCCTGCGGCGATCATGCCGGGCAGCAGTGCGTGCGTGACCGCGAAGACGTGCCAGAGGTTCAGCTCGTGCAGGCGCCGCCACTGCTCGGGCGGGCTCTTGGCGAAGAAGGCCTTCGCCGGGCGGAAGTCGCCGACGTTGTTGACGAGCACGTCCGCATGACCGTGATCCGAGGCGACGGTCTCGGCCAGCCTGGCCACCACGGCGTCGTCGGTGATGTCGCCGGGGATCACCGTGCACTGGCCGCAGGCTTCCGCGATCGCGGCGCGGGTCCGCTCGGCGGCGGGCTCGTCGATGTCGACGAGCACGACGTGGTCGCCGTCGGCGGCGAAGCGCCGGCTGATCGCGCCGCCGATGCCCAGTGCGCCGCCCGTCACCACGACGGTGCGGACGCGGGATGCCGAAGAAGGTACGTCGTCGTGAACCATGAAACTAACCTAGCATTTGGTTGGTAGGATGGAGAGGCCGGCGCACGGGAGCGCCGGAGAGCGGAGGAGCCACATGAGTCTGGTCATGGATTTCTCGGGCCGGGTGGTCGCGGTGTCCGGGGGCGGCCGGGGTGTCGGCGCCGGCATCGTCGAGGCATTCCTCGAAGCCGGGGCCGAGGTGGAGTTCTGCGGCCGCACCGAGCCGGCATCCCTGCCGTCGCATGCCGGCCGCACCGCCGGGTTCCGCGCTGTCGACGTGCGCGACCCCGATCAGGTCGATGCCTGGATCGACGCCGTCGTGAGCAGGCACGGCCGGCTCGACGTGCTCGTCAACAACGTCGGAGGCTCGCCCTTCGGCCGCTTCGAGGACGGTTCGCCCCGCTACCTGCAGGCGCTGACCGAGATCAACTTCCTCTCCGCGGCGTTCGCCTCACGGGCGAGCCACGAGCCGCTGCGGCGCACCGGCGGCTCGGTGATCAACATCACCTCGATCAGCGCACGCCGGCCGAGCCCGGGCACGGCCGTGTACGGGGCGGCGAAGGCGGCGCTGGAGAGCCTCACCCGCAGCCTGGCCGCCGAGTGGGCGCCCGAGGTGCGTGTCAACGCCGTCAGCTCGGGTCTGGTCGCCACCGAGAGTGCCGTCGAGCACTACGGCGACGCCGAGCAGTACGCGCGCATCGCCCAGACCATCCCGCGCGGGCGGCTGGCGCAGCCCCGCGAGATCGGCGACGTCTGCGTCATGCTCGCCTCGCCGTTCAGCGCCCACGTCACCGGTGCCGTGGTGCCGGTCGACGGCGGCGGGGAGTGGCCCGCCTTCCTCGCGCAGACGCCCAACGCCGACATCTTCACGACCGACCGTTCCCAGACCTCCGGAGGATCACCCTCATGACCGAAGCAGTCATCGTCTCCGCAGCCCGCTCGCCGATCGGGCGCGCCTTCAAGGGCAGCCTGAAGGACATCCGCGGCGACGACCTCGCCACCCAGATCGTGCAGGCCGCGGTCGATGCCGTACCGGGCCTGAACCCCGAGGAGATCGTCGACCTCATGGTCGGCTGCGCCCAGCCCGCCGGTCAGCAGGGCTACAACATCGGTCGCATGATCGCGCTGCAGCTGGGCTGGGACACGGTGCCGGGCACCACGGTCAACCGGTACTGCTCCTCGTCGCTGCAGACCACCCGGATGGCGTTCCACGCGATCAAGGCGGGGGAGGGCGACGTGTTCGTCTCCGCTGGCGTCGAGGCCGTCTCGCAGTTCGGCTTCGGCAAGTCCGACGGGATGCCCGACACGAAGAACCCGCGCTGGGCCGAGGCGGCCGAGCGCACCCGGCGGCAGGCCGAGGACGAGCACTTCGTCTGGTCCGACCCGCGTGAGGCGGGCGAGCTCGCCGACATCTACATCGCCATGGGCGAGACGGCCGAGAACGTCGCCTCGTACCGGGGCGTCTCGCGTCGTGCCCAGGACGAGTGGGCGGTGCTGAGCCAGAACCGCGCCGAGGCCGCCCGCGACCGCGGGTTCTGGGAGCGCGACATCACCCCGATCCAGCTCGCCGACGGCACCGTCGTCCGCACAGACGACGGGCCGCGCAGCGGCGTGACGCTCGAGGGCATCAGCGGGATGGCCCCGGTGTTCCGCCCGCACGGCACCGTCACTGCGGCCAACTGCTGTCCGCTCAACGACGGTGCCGCCGCGCTGGTCATCATGAGCGACCGTCGCGCCGCCGAACTCGGCCTGACCCCGCTGGCCCGCATCGTCTCGACCGGCGTCTCGGCGCTCTCGCCCGAGATCATGGGACTGGGGCCGGTGGATGCCGTCGGCCGCGCGCTCGCGCACGCCGGCATGTCGATCTCCGACATCGACCTGATGGAGATCAACGAGGCGTTCGCGGCTCAGGTGCTGCCCTCGATCGACGACATCGGCATCGACCCCGAGAAGGTCAACGTCAACGGCGGTGCGATCGCCCTCGGGCATCCGTACGGCATGACCGGCGCCCGCATCACCACCACCGCGATCCACGCGCTGCAGGAGCGCGACGAGCAGTTCGCCGTGGAGACCATGTGCGTCGCGGGCGGTCAGGGCATGGCCCTGGTGCTCGAGCGCCTGAGCTGAGTTGCGAAGAAGCGGCCGGTCCCCGGGAGGGGGCCGGCCGCTTCGCCGTTCACCTTCAGGCGTCGGTGCGCAGCGCGGTCTTGAGGATCTTGCCGGTCGCGTTGCGCGGGAAGTCCTCGACGAAGACGAACTCGCGGGGCAGCTTGAAGTTGGCCAGGTGCTTGCGGCAGAAGGCCTCGAGCTCGGCGGCATCCGGGCGCGGGTCCGCGTCGTGCAGCAGCAGCACGTAGGCGCGTCCGACGGTGCCCAGTCGCGCGTCGTCGACGCCGATGACCGCCGACTCGTTGACGGCGGGATGCTTTCGCAGCACGTTCTCCACCTCGGCCGGGTACACGTTGAAGCCGCCGACGATGAACATGTCCTTCAGCCGGTCGGTGATCTTCAGGCAGCCGTGCTCGTCGAGCCGGCCGACATCGCCGGTGTGGAACCATCCGTCGGCGTCGATGACGGCATCCGTCGCCTCCTGGTCCTCGAAGTAGCCGAGCATGACGACGTCGCCGCGCAGCAGGATCTCGCCGTCGACATCGACGCCGGCATCCGCCCCGTCCTCACCGACCACGCGGATCTCGATTCCCTCGATCGCCGGCCCCGTCGTCTGCGCCGCGTGCTCGAGCGACTCGCCCTCGCGCGACATCGTCGCCACGACGCACTCGGTCAGGCCGTAGGCCTGCGCGACGGTCCGGAAGCCGAGCTTGTGCACCATGTCGTGGAACAGCGTCGCGGGGGCGGCGGTCGCCCCGGCGATGGCGAAGCGCAGCGACGAGAGGTCGTACTGACCGAGGCGCGGGTGGTCGATCATCGAGGTGAAGATGGTCGGCACTCCGGGCAGCACGCTGATGCGCGCCGACTGCACGAGCTCGAGCAGCGCATCCACGTCGAACACGGCCACCGGGTAGATCGTCGTGCCGGCCATGAGCGAGGTGATCATGCCGGCCTTGTAGCCGAAGCCGTGGAAGAACGGGTTCACGATCGCGTAGCGGTCTTCGGGCGAGAGGTGGGCACCGCGGCCCCAGGCGCGGGCGACGCCGAGGGTCTGCCGGTGCGTGCTCTGCACGCCCTTGGGGACGCCGGTCGTGCCCGAGGTGAACAGGATGTCCATGACGTGCTCGGGTGTGACGGCCGCCAGCGCGGCCTCGAGACGCTCATCGGTCACGCTCGCGCCGTCGGCGAGGAAACGGCTCCACGCGAGGATGCCGTCGTCGCCGTCCTCGCCGCCGTCGAGGGTGACGACCGTGTGCAGCGCGGGAAGACCCGGCAGTACCGGGCCCTCATCGCCGAGCTCGGCGGCGGCTTCGCGCAGCGACTGCGCGTACCGGCGGCCGAGGAACCCGTCGGCCAGCACGAGCGCCGACGCCCGTGAGCGGTCGAGGATCGTGGCCGCCTCGTGGCCGGTGTACCGCGTGTTCAGCGGGACGACCGCCGCGCCGATGGACTGTGCGCCGAGCATGGCGAGGATGAACTCCAGGCGGTTCGGCGCCCAGACCGCCACGCGGTCGCCCGGCTCGATGCCATGGGCCAGATAGCCGCGCGCCACATCGCGCACCCGTTCGTGGAGGCCTGCGAAGCTGACGGTGGTGTCGCCGTCGACGATCGCCGGGTGTTCGCCGCGGGCCGCCTGCTCCGCCAGCAGCATCGGGACGGTGGTGGCTTCCGAGACGGTCATGGACATGCTCTCCAGTATCATGCGTACACTCCGGATTGATGAGGGGAATGAGGATGCGGGACGGGCCCGGTATGGTAAACACTTGAACAAGCGCTTGTGATTACTGATCGTCCTAAGGAGAACGAATGGCAGGCAACGCCCGGAACAGCCGCAACGAGCAGGGCTCCGAGCGGCGCGAGCAGATCCTCTCGATCGCCGCGCACCTCATCGCCCGTCGCGGCTACTCGGCCACGACCGTTCGCGACATCGCCGATGAGGCCGGCATCCTCTCCGGAAGCCTCTACCACCACTTCTCCTCGAAGGAGGCGATCCTGCAGGAGGTGCTGCGCACCTTCATGAGCGGGCTGCTGGAGCGCTTCGAGCAGATCGTCAGCGAGGACGGCACTCCGCGGGTCGTGCTCGACAAGCTCATCACGCACGCCTTCGCCACCATCGAGAGCCAGCCCGATGCGGTCGGCCTGTACCAGAACGAGCTCGCCTTCCTGGCCAAGCAGCCCGGCTTCGAGTTCGTGCAGGAGTACAGCATGCGCATCGAGGAGATCTGGCTCGGCCAGCTGCGCGAGGGGCAGCGCGTCGGGGTCTTCCGCGAGGGGCTGGATGCCGGCATCACGTACCGGTTCATCCGCGACGCGGTGTGGTCCTCGGTCGGCTGGTACCGCCCCGGGCGCGGCCACACGGCGGCCAGCCTGGCCGAGAACTTCCTTCAGCTGCTCCATCAGGGTCTCCTGGCGGACTGAGCGCGATCCGCGTCAGTCCGCCACTTCGCGGGTGCGGTTGCCGCGCGGGTCGAGCGCCTCGCGGATGAGGCGCAGCTCTTCGGCATCCGGCACCCGGGTCGCGGGCACTCCGTCGACGTCGACGGGGAACCCCGTGCTGTCGATGACCGTCTGAGGGTCTACGCCGGGGTGGATCGAGCGCAGTTCGGCACGGCCGTCGGCGTCGAAACCGAACACGGCGAGGTTCGTGACGATCACGCCCAGCCGGTGATGCTTCAGCCCCGCCTCGCGGGCGCGGTCGTTGCCGACGCCCGAGACCATGTCGACGCGCTCGACGAACACGCGCGGGCTGTGCCGTGAGACCCAGTAGTCGACGCGGTGGTTGGCGGTGTTGCCCGGCGCCCCGCGCACGCCGATGAGCTGGCGGGTGGGACGATCCCAGTCGCCGATCAGCGAGATGTTCTGGTTGCCGTGCCGGTCGATCTGGCTCGCGCCCATCATGCTCTGACGGCGCCCGGTGGCGAGGATGTCGAAGATGCGCCGGAACGGGGCCCAGCCCTCGACGACGGAGTCCTCGGTCTCGGGAGCGCCGGGGGTGGGCGGTCCGCTGAGCAGGAAGGCCTCGCCGTCGGTGAGCACGATGTCGGGCGCCGTGGTGAGCTTGGCCAGCCGGGCGCCGAGCGTCGGGATGATGCCGACGGCGTGCGCCAGGATCTCCCCGGACTCGCGATAGGTGTCCGCGCACGCGGCGATGCAGATCTCGGCGATCGTGGCGTCAGTGGTCATGCTGCTCCTTGCGTGGCGTGGAAGCGGGCGACGGCTGCGTGGTAGCCGGCCTCGTCGGTCTGGAGGAAGGTGCGCTCGAACTCCGCCCATGCCTCGGGGTCCTTCGCGGATGTCGCGTAGTGACGCTGGAACGCCTCGTCGCGGCTGTAGTCCGGCTCGCACGTGGTGAAGTGCGCGCCTTGCGGGGCCTCGACGACGGCGGAGGCGTACATCCGGCTGAACAGCAGAGTGTGGAAGCTGCCCTCATCGAGCAGGGACGAGGTCGGCACCACCTTCTCGGCCGAGACGATCGTGCGCTGCGCGGCCATCGCGAGCAGGTCGTCGAAATAGGGATCAGGGCCCAGGTACTGGGCGTTGCCCTGCGCGTCGGCACGGTTGACGTGCACGAGCGCGACGTCGAGGTTCAGCGCAGGCATCGCCAGGTACTCCTCACCGGAGTAGGGCGAGGCGACCGTGCGCAGGTGCGGGTTGGCCGGCACGACGTCCGAGCCGAGTCCTGCGCGGATGGGCAGGAAGTCCAGGCGCGCGCCCGCGGCGCGCAGGCCCGTGACGTACATCCCCTCGTCGTACTCCTCGATCTCGAGCTCGCCGCGTTCGCGCGCCTGCGTGAACAGCGGGTCGAGGGGGATGCTGTCGAGCGAGACGAATCCGTACACGAGCTTGCGGATGCGTCCCGCCGCTGCCAGCAGGCCGACATCCGGACCGCCGAACGTCACGACCGTGAGGTCGGTGAGGTCGGTCCGCAGGATCGCGCGCACGAGCGACATCGGCTTGCGGCGCGAGCCCCATCCGCCGATCCCGATCGTCATGCCGCTCTCGAGCGAGGCGACGGCCTCGTCGATGCTCACTCGCTTATCTGACATCCGTGCTCCTTCTCGCGACACTGCGGGCGCCATGCCGTATAAACCTAGCGCTTGTTTGGGAACCACGCTACCATGGCGCCAGACGCCGTCGTCGAGGAGGAGACATGACCGCATCCGTTCTTCCCCGCCGCGCGCTCGGTGACGTCGAGGTCTCGGCCGTGGGGATGGGAGCCATGACGCTCACCCAGACCCTCGACATGGATCGCGCCCGCGGCGTGCACGCAGTGCACGCCGCGCTCGACGCGGGCGTGACCCTGTTCGACACCGCCGACAGCTACGGCCCCACCGGCGAGATGGGCGTGAACGAGCAGGCGCTCGCCGCAGCGTTGCGGCAGTGGCCGTCAGGCGCCGACGCGATCATCCTGGCGACCAAGGGCGGCCACACTCGTGGACCCAACGCGACATGGTGGATCGACGGCACCCCCGAACATCTCGCACGGGCGGCGCGGGAGTCCGCGCACCGGCTGGGCCTGGACGCGCTGCCGCTGTACCAGCACCACCGGCCCGATCCACGGGTGCCCTACGCGGAGTCGATGGGCGCGCTGCGCCGGCTCGTCGACGACGGGGTGGCCGTGCGCATCGGCGTCTCCAACGTCGACGAGGTGCAGCTGGGCATCGCACTGGATGTCGTGGGCGACGCCCTCGTCAGCGTGCAGAACGAGTACTCGCCGGTGCAGCGCTCCAGCGAGCCGGTGCTGCGCATGTGCGAGCGGCGCGGGCTGACCTTCCTGGCGTGGGGGCCGCTCGGCGGCATGCGGGCGGCGAAGGGGCTCGGCGTCGATGCGCCGGCCTTCCAGCGCGTAGCGCAGCGTCGCGGTGTCAGCGCGCAGCAGGTCGCGATCGCCTGGCTGCTCGCCCTGTCACCCCGGATGATCCCGGTGCCAGGTGCGAGCCGGCCCGAGAGCATCCGCGACTCCGTGGCCGCTGCGACCCTCGAACTCGACGAGTCGGAGCTGGCCGAACTCGCGGGGGAGGCCGAACTCGCGGGGGAGGCCGATCAGTGAGGCGCTTCGAGCAGCTCGACGCGCACGTCGTCGGGACCGCGCAGGTAGACGTAGCGGTAGCCCTCGAGCGGACCCGCTGTGCCGGTCATCACCGCCGAGAGCGGTGCGTGCCCGAGGGTGCCTGCGCGTGCGATGGCGGCCTCGATGTCGTCGACCACGATGGCCGGATGCGCGGCGCCGACGAATCCGTTGTCGGGGTCGATGCGCGGATTGTCGGCGTTGCGGTACTCGGCGAGCTCCAGGAACACCTCGTCGTGCACGCGGATGAAGGTCAGCACGACCTCCACCCCGGGGTAGCCGGTGGCCGCCTCGACGGACGGCCCGCTCTTGACCAGCGGTCCGATGACCTCACCGCCCGTCACCGCACGGTAGAACGCCGTGGCCGCCTCGGTGTCGCTCACGGTGATGCCCATGTGATGCAGTCGCGTCATCTCGTCTCCCGATGCCTGTTCGATTCCAACCAAATGCTTGTTTGCTAACCATCCCGGAGGAAGACCCATGAACGCAACCCCCGTCATCGACCTCACCGGTCGTGTCGCCGTCATCACCGGCGCCGCCGGCGGCCAGGGCCGCTCGCACGCCGCGCTGTTCCACGCGCTCGGCGCCCAGCTGGTGCTCACCGACCTCGACGGCGACGCGGTGGCCGAGTTGGCCGGCCGCTTCGGCGCGGATGCCGTGGGCCTGGCGCACGACGTGACCTCGGCACAGGCATGGGCGCAGGTCGCCGAGGCGGCTGAGAAGGCCTTCGGGCGCGTGGACGTGCTCGTCAACAACGCCGGCTTCTGCCCGGATGGTCCGCTGGCCGAGACCGATGAGCGCACCATCCGCCTCACCCTCGACGTCAATCTCATCGGGCCGATGCTCGGCATCCAGGCCCTGCTGCCGCTGATGCGCGACCGCGACGCCTCGATCGTCAACATCGCCTCGACGGCAGGCGTGGCCGGCTACGCGAACCGCGTGCCGTACTCGGCATCCAAGTGGGGTCTGCGTGGGGTCTCGCGTGCCCTGGCACGGGAACTCGCCGCTGACGGCATCCGCGTGAACTCGGTCTGCCCCGGCGCGGTCGACACTCCGATGATCACCGAGGACACCCGCGCCGGCGTCGGGTTCATCTCGCGGATCCCGATCCCGCGCGCGGGCCGCCCCGAGGAGATCTCGAACCTGGTCGCCTTCCTCGCCAGCCCCGCCAGCAGCTACTGCACCGGCCAGGACTTCATCATCGACGGTGGCCAGGTGGCGTGATGCCCTGCTACGAGTTCGACGGCGTCGTGCCCGTCGTGCACCCCACCGCGTTCGTGCACGAGACCGCCAGCCTGATCGGCGACGTCGTCGTGGGCGCGGGCTGCTACATCGGGCCGTTCGCGAGCCTGCGCGGCGATTTCGGCCGCGTGCTCGTCGGCGAGGGGTCGAACGTGCAGGACTCCTGCGTCATCCACGCCTTCCCCGGCAGGGATGCCGTGCTGGAACCGGCCAGCCATGTCGGCCATGCGGCGGTGCTGCACGGCTGCCGCATCGGCTCGTACGCCCTGATCGGCATCGGCGCGACCGTGCTCGACGGCGCCGAGATCGGTGCCGACGCGCTGGTCGCGGCGGGCGCCGTGGTCACCGCGAACACCGTCGTGCCCGCGGGCGGGATGGCGATGGGCTGCCCGGCGAAGGTCACCGGGCAGCTCGACGAGCAGGCGCTGGCGTGGAAGCGCAACGGCGTGCACCTGTATCAGCAGCTCGCGCAGCGCAGTCGTGAGAGCCTGCGACCGGTCGCTCCGCTCCAGCAGGAGGAGGCGGACCGGCGCCGCACGACGTGGTCGGCGGATGCCGCCGAGCCGCTGCACGTGAAGCGGTCAGCGCGCGGCTAGCACCCGCTCCTCGGCACGGCGGCGCAGTTCGGCCGCCGTGCCGAAGAGCTGGCCGAGCGCGTGGCCGCGCTTGAAGATCAGGTGCGCGTCGTGCTCCCAGGTGATGGCGATGCCGCCGTGCAGCTGGATGGTCTCTGCGGCGATCGACGCCAGTGCGCGCGAGCAGGTCGCCTTGGCCAGCGCTGCGAGCTCCAGCCGGTCGGGTGCGTCCGCGGCCAGCGCCGCGGCGGCCGCGCGAGCCGTCGTACGGGCGATCTCGGCCTGCACGTGCATGTCGGCGAGCCGGTGCTTCACGGCCTGGAACGAGCCGATCGCACGCCCGAACTGCACGCGCTGGCGGGCGTAGTCGACGGTCATGTCCAGCCCGCGTGCGGCGGTTCCTGCCTGCACGGCCGCGACGGCCGCCAGTGCGTGCGCGTGCACGGTCTCGAGCACGGCGGGATCCGGCTCGCCCAGGGGGCGAGCGGCGGCGGCATCCAGGTCGAGCGTCGCCAGGCGCAGGGTGAGGTCCATGGCCGGCGTCGCGGTGCGACGCACCGCGCTCGCGTCGGCGACCTCGAAGAGGCGCGGACCGGCCGGGGTGCGGGCGAGCACGATCAGGATGCCGGCCGCGGCACCCTCGAGCACGAACGGCACCTGCCCTGACAGCATCCACTCGCCGGGAGCGGATTCGGTGGCCGACGCGGCCGCGCGGGAGGGATCCCAGCGGCCGTCGGGCGCCGCCCATGCGAGAGCGGCGATCTGCTCACCGGAGGCGATCTCCGGCAGCAGGCGTGCGCAGGCGTCGTCGTCGCCGGAGGCGAGGACGGCCTGGGCGGCGATGGCGACGGACCCGAGGTAGGGGGAGGGGGTGAGGGCGTAGCCGAGCTCTTCGAGGGTGACCTCGGTCTCGGCGGCCGAGAAGCCGGCGCCGCCGAACTCCTCGGGGATCGCGAGCGACGCCGTGCCGATCTCCTCGCACAGCAGCGTCCACAGTCCGGCGTCCCAGCCGGTCTCCGACTCCACGGCGCTGCGGATGGCGGTGCTGTCGGAGCGCTCGGCGAGGATCGCGCGGAGCATGCCCGCCAGCTCGCGCTGCTCCTCGGTCAGATCGTTGCTCATGATCGTCCTCTCGCTCAGGCGGCGCGGCCGGGCAGGATCGAGCGCGCGATGCGCGCGCGGTGGAACGCCCTCGTGCCCCACACCGCGGGGAGGGCGTGCGCGAGGCCGAGCCAGATGCGCAGGGAGTGCTCGGAGGTGTAGCCGATCGCGCCGTGCACCTGCAGTGCCACGCGGGCGGCCAGGGCGGCCGCGTCGGAGGCCGCGATCTTCGCGGCCGAGACGGCGCGCTCGCCCTCGTCCATGCCGAGTGCGATCGCGGCGTTCCACACCAGCGGGCGGGCGAAGGTCAGGGCGACGCGGACGTCTGCCAGCTGGTGCTTGAGCGCCTGGAACTCGCCGACCGGCCGACCGAACTGCTCGCGCACCTTCGCGTACGACACGGCCTCGTCCAGCAGCCGCTCGCCGGCGCCGATGAGCATCGCGGCGGCGGCCAGCGCCGCCTCGTCTGCGGCCAGCGCGAGTTCCCGCGCCTCGAGCGCACGGGCCTCGCCCTGCGCGTCGAGCAGCGCCAGCCGGCGCGTGGGGGCCAGGGACCCGGCCGGCTCGCGCACGGCCGCCGGATGCAGCGCACACGAGCGCACCTGGAACAGCAGCTCGGCGGCATGCGCGTCCAGCGCTGCCGGTGCGAGCGGATCGACCGCGACGGTCGCGATCGCGCCCGCGACGAGCCGCTCCCTGGTGTCGGCGTCGACGAGCGCGGGCAGGAATGCGATGGACTCGATGTACGGGCCGGGGACGCCGTGATAGCCGAGCCGCTCGAACACGACCGCGAGGTCGCTCGCGCTGCCGCCGAAGCCACCGGCCTCCTCGGGAACCCGCAGGCCCGTCAGGCCCAGTTCGGCGAACTGCGCCCAGAGCGCCCGGCCGGCCTCGTCGTCGTCGGCCGCCCAGCGCTGGGCGATCTCCGAACCGCCGTGGGCTTCGACGATGTCGTCGATCGCCTCGGCGAAGGCGACCTGCTCGTCAGTGGGGAGGAATCGCATCACGCCCGCCTTCCGTCTCCGCCGCGGGGCAGACCGAGGATCCGCTCCGCGATGATGTTGCGCTGGATCTCGTTCGTGCCCGCGTAGATGGGGCCCGAGAGAGAGAAGAGGTAGTCCTCGGCCCAGCGTCCGTCGCGCTCGGCCTGCGGCCCGCGCAGCTCGGCCTCCGGCCCGAGGATGCGCAGAGCCGTCTCGTGGATGTCGACGTCGAGCTCAGACCAGAACACCTTGTTCATACTGCCCTCAGCCCCGACGGATCCGCCGTCCTGAACGGTGCTCACGGTCTGCCAGGTGTACAGCCGGTACGCCTCGGCGCGGATCCACGCGTCGACCACGGCATCCGTCTCGTCGGCCTCGGAACGCGAGGCCTGCAGGTCGATGAGCCGATCGGTCGCGGCGAGGAACCGGCCGGGGGCGCGCAGCGACAGCCCGCGCTCGTTGCCTGCCGTGCTCATCGCCACCCGCCAGCCGTCGCCCGGCGCGCCCAGCACATCGGCATCCGGCACGAAGACGTCGTCGAAGAAGATCTCGGCGAACCCGGTCGTGCCGTCGAGCTGGGCGATCGGACGCACCGTGATGCCCTCGGCATCCAGCGGGAACAGGAAGTACGTCAGACCGCGGTGCCGCTCGGCGGTGGGATCGGAGCGGAACAGGCCGAAACCGCGGTCGGCCCAGGCCGCCCGCGAGCTCCAGATCTTCTGCCCGTTGAGGATCCAGCCGCCGCGTTCCTCGTCGCGGCGGGCGGTGCTGCGGATCGCGGCCAGATCGCTGCCGGCTCCCGGCTCCGACCACGCCTGCGCCCAGATCAGCGATCCGTCGGTCATCGCCTTGAGGTACCGCTGCTGCTGCTCGGGGGTGCCGTGCTCGAAGAGGATCGGCGCGAGCAGCGAGATGCCGTTCTGCGCGACGCGGGTGGGGGCGCCGGCGCGGTAGTACTCCTCTTCGAAGAGCACCCACTCGATCAGCCCGGCGTCGCGACCGCCGTACTGCTCGGGCCACGCGACGACCGACCAGCCGCCCTCGGCGAGGGTCGCCTCCCAGCGGCGGTGGGCGGCGAACCCATCCTCGGTGTCCATCGACGGCAGCGGCCGTGCCGGAACGTGCTGCTGCAGCCAGGCGCGCGCCTCGGCGGCGAACGCCTGCTGCTCGGGGGTCAGATCGAGGTTCACTTCTTCTCCTCGTCGCGGATCGTGCGCACGTCGACGCCGGCGAGCGAGTCGCCCTGCACCTCGGCGTTGTGCGCGTGGGCGGCGTGGTGCAGGCCGAACACCGAGTCCATTCCTGCTCGCATGCCCTGCAGATCCTCGGCCTGGTTGACGGCCTTCTTCGTCAGGGCGAGTCCCAGCCGCGGCATCCGGGCGATGCGCTCGGCGATCTCGAGGGTGCGCTGCTCGAGCTCGTCACGAGGCACGACATGGTTGACCATGCCGAGCTCGTGCGCGCGGGCGGCGGGCATGCGGTCGCCGGTGTACAGCCATTCCTTGGCGGCGCGGGGGTTGGTCACCCAGGGGTGCGCGAAGAACTCGACCCCGGGGATGCCCATCATGACCACCGGGTCCTGGAAGAACGCGTCATCGGCGGCGACGATGAAATCGCACGACCAGGCCAGCATGAGCCCGCCGGCGATGCAGGCGCCCTGCACCATGGCGATCACCGGCTTGGGGATCTCGCGCCAGCGGCGGCACATGCCCAGGTACACCTCCGATTCGCGCGCGAAGCGCGAATCGACGCCCTGTGCGCCGACGTGGTCCCACCAGATCACGGCGCGACGCTCGAAGCTCTGGTCGATGTCACGCTCGGGGGTGCCGATGTCGTGTCCGGCGCAGAAGTGGTCGCCGTTGCCGGCGAGCACGATGGCCTTCACAGCATCGTCGTCGACGGCGCGGGTGAAGGCCGCGTCGAGCGCGTAGGTGACCTTCGAGTTCTGCGCGTTGCGGTACTGCGGGCGATTCAGGCGGATAATCGCCGTGGGCCCCGTGACTTCGTAGGTGACGACGTCGTCGCTGCCGGTCATCGCTGGCTCCTCCCTGAACTGCAATCATTAAACCAAACAATCGCTTGGTTTAGTTGATACTATACGTGACGGACGCATCCGGGTCACGGTCTCGACGAGGAGGACACATGGAAGCGACAGGGCTCGACGCCGATGAGCTGTTCCGCGCGGAGATCCGCGGCTGGCTGGAGCAGAACCTCACCGGCCGCTTCGCCGCGCTGCGCGGCCGCGGCGGCTCCGGCCGCGAGCACGAGGACTTCGAGGCACGCCTGGAGTGGAACCGGCACATGGCCGCCGCGGGGTGGACCTGCGTCGCCTGGCCGAAGGAGCACGGCGGCCGCGGGCTGAGCATCTCGCAGCAGGTGATCTTCCACGAGGAGTACGCCAGGGCCGACGCGCCCGCCCGCGTCAACCACCTCGGCGAGGAGCTGCTCGGACCGACGCTGATCGCACACGGCACGCCGGAGCAGCAGGCGCGCTTCCTGCCGCGGATCGTCGCGGTCGAAGAGCTGTGGTGCCAGGGCTACTCCGAGCCGGGTGCCGGGTCAGACCTGGCGGCCGTCTCGACGAAGGCCGCGCTGCAGGACGGTCAGTGGGTCATCAACGGCCAGAAGGTGTGGACCTCGCTCGCCCAGCACGCCGACTGGTGCTTCGTCATCGCGCGTACCACTCCCGGCTCGTCACGGCATCAGGGCCTGTCGTACCTGCTCGTGCCGATGGATCAGCCCGGGGTGGAGGTCCGCCCCATCCTGCAGCTGACCGCGACAAGCGAGTTCAACGAGGTGTTCTTCGACGACGCGCGCACCGATGCCGAGCTCGTCGTCGGCGCGGAGGGCGGCGGATTCGCCGTCGCGATGGCCACGCTCGGCTTCGAGCGCGGCGTCTCCACGCTCGCCCAGCAGATCGCCTTCCGCAGTGAACTCGATGCCGTCATCGCCGCCGCGCACCGCACCGGTGCGATCGACGATCCACTGCTGCGCGACCGCCTTGTCGAGGCGCACATGGACCTCGAGGTCATCCGCCAGCACGCCCTGCGCCACCTCGGCGGCGAGCAGGGTCACGCGGCCTCGGTCACGAAGCTGCTCTGGTCGCAGTGGCATCGTTCGCTCGGCGAGCTGGCCATGGCGGTCAGCGGACCGCAGGGGCTGCTCACCGCGGGTGAGCCGTACCTGCTCGACGACCTGCAGACCCTGTTCCTGTTCAGCCGGGCCGACACCATCTACGGCGGCTCCGACGAGATCCAGCGCAACGTCATCGCCGAGCGCATCCTCGGCCTACCCAGAGAGGCGCGTCCATGAACGCACGCACCGCACCCGACTACGTCCCCGGTCACGGCCTGCTCGAGGGCAGGCGCGTGGTCATCACCGCCGCCGCGGGCGCCGGCATCGGCTCGGCCACCGTGCAGAAGTTCCTCGAGGAGGGTGCGGCCCTCGTCGTGCTCGGCGACACCCACGCCGGGCGCCTCGCCGAGGCCGAGAGCCGGCTCGCCGAGCGCTTCGGCGCCGACCGGGTGCGCTCGGTCGTCTGCGATGTCACCCGCGAGGAGCAGATCACCGAGCTGCTGGATGCCGCCGAGGAGCACGGGCCGATCGACGTCATGATCAACAACGCGGGCCTGGGTGGCTCGGCGTCGATCCTGAGCATGACCGACGAGGAGTGGTCGCGGGTGCTCGACATCACGCTGACCGGCACCTTCCGCTGCATCCGCGCGGTCGGCAACCGCATGGTGGCAGCCGGCACGCCGGGCGTGATCGTCAACAACGCCTCCGTGATCGGCTGGCGCGCGCAGGTCGAGCAGGCGCACTACGCGGCGGCCAAGGCCGGTGTCATGGCGCTCACGCGCAGCGCGGCGATGGACCTCGCGCCGCACGGCATCCGCGTCAACGCCGTCTCGCCGAGTCTTGCCATGCACCCGTTCCTCGAGAAGGTGACCACCCCCGAGCTGCTCGACCAGCTCAAGGCCCGAGAGGCGTTCGGCCGCGCCGCCGAACCCTGGGAGATCGCGAACGTGATGGTCTTCCTCGCCAGCGCATACTCGTCGTACATGACCGGCGAGGTCGTGTCCGTCAGCAGCCAGCACGCGTGAAGACAGAGAGAAGGAAGAACATGGCAGAGGCATACATCGTCGACGCCGTCCGCTCGCCGGTCGGCAAGCGCGGCGGATCGCTGTCGGGCATCCACCCCGCCGACCTCGGGGCGCACAGCCTGCGTTCGCTCGTCGACCGCGTGGGGATCGACCCCGGTGCCATCGACGACGTGATCATCGGCGCGACCGACACGATCGGCGGCCAGGCGGGCAACGTCGGCCGCTCGGCCGCACTGGTCGCCGGCTTCCCCGAGCACGTCCCGGGTGTGACGATCGACCGTCAGTGCGGCTCGAGCCAGCAGGCGGTGCACTTCGCCGCGCAGGCCGTGATGAGCGGCACCAACGACCTGGTGATCGCGGGCGGGCTGCAGAACATGTCGCAGCTGCCGATCTCGTCGGCGATGAGCGCGGGCGAGGCCTACGGATTCACGACGCCGTTCGCGGAGTCGCCCGGCTGGCAGGCCCGCTACCCGGGGCAGGAGATCTCGCAGTTCGTCGGCGCCGAGATGATCGCCGAGAAGTGGGACATCACCCGCGAGGAGATGGAGCGGTTCGCCCTGGAGAGCCACCAGCGCGCGGCGCGCGCCCAGGACGAGGGGCGCTTCGCGAACGAGATCGCACCGCTGAACGGCCTCACACAGGACGAGGGGGTGCGCCGCGACACCTCGCTCGAGCGCATGGCCGCACTGCAGACGCTGACCGAGGGCGGCCGCATCACCGCCGCCGTGGCCTCGCAGATCAGCGACGCCTCCAGCGCCATGCTCATCGCGAGCGAGCGCGCGGTCGCCGAGCACGGTCTCACCCCGCGGGCGCGCATCCACCACCTGTCGGTACGAGGCGACAGCCCCGTGTTCATGCTCACCGCGCCGATCCCGGCCACCGCCCACGCACTCGAGCGCACCGGCATGAGCATCGACGACATCGACCTGTTCGAGGTCAACGAGGCGTTCGCACCGGTCGTGCTGGCCTGGATGAAGGAGACCGGAGCGCCGCACGAGAAGGTCAACGTCAACGGCGGCGGCATCGCCCTCGGCCACCCCATCGGGGCCACCGGCACGCGCCTGATGACCACGCTGCTCAACGAGCTCGAGCGTACCGGCGGCCGCTACGGGCTGCAGACCATGTGCGAGGGCGGCGGCGTCGCGAACGTGACGATCATCGAGCGGCTCTGACAGCACGATCCCGGGGCGCGTGCGGCCCCGGGATCCACTGCGTCAGTCAGCGCGGCGGGCCGCCGCAGGTGCCTCACGTCGTTGCAGCCGACCGGCGCGCACATCGAAGCGCGCGATCCCGAACTCCTCGTCAGGCAGGATGTAGAACTGCCCCGCGGCACCCTGGCGGAAGATCTCGCGGGCGGCATCGTCCGGCGTCTGCGCATCGCGCAGCAGCTCGGACATCATCGCCCGCACCCGTTCGGCGCCGGCGGCATCGCCCTCGGCGGTCAGCTCGGCGTCGTCGAAGATCCGCGAGGCGACGGGGGCGGGGAGCACCGCCGCGACCTCGATCGGATGCCCGGCCTGCTCCACATCCATGCGCAGCGACTCGGTCAGTCCGAGCACGGCGTGCTTGGTGGCGATGTAGGCCGCTTGCATCGGCATCCCGCTCACCGCGCCGATCGAGGCGACGTTCCAGATGCGGGCCGGCGCCCCGGCGGCGATCATGCGGGGGACGAACGAGCGGATGCCGTGGAAGACGCCGCTGACATTGACCTCCCAGGTGCGCCGCCAGCTCCCCGGCGACGTGTCCCAGGCGTAGCCGACGTGCTCGACCCCGGCGTTGCCGATGAGCAGTCCCACGGGGCCCCGCGCGAAGGCGTTCTCGGCGAGCCGCTCCACGGCATCCGGATCGCGCACGTCCACGTGCTCGGCCCAGGCCTCGGCGCCGTCCGCGCGCAGCGCGCCGGCCACCGCCGCGGCGGCATCCTCGTCGATGTCGGCCACGACCACCCGCATGCCCAGGGCCGCGGCCCGGCGGGCCAGGCCCGCGCCGATCCCGCCGCCGGCGCCGGTGATCACGGCCAGCCGCCCGCCGAAGGCAGCGGCGTGGTCCGGCTCAGCGGTCTGGTTCGGCTCAGCGGGTGCCTGAGGCGTGTGCGATGTCATCGGATGCTCCTTCGGTCGGCTCGATCACCTGCGCCGCAGCGGCGCGCAGGTGGGCGGCGGCGTCGCGGACGACGCGGTCGACCAGCTCCTCGCAGCTGGGCAGGTCGTCGATCAGCCCCACCACCTGGCCGGCGGCAAGCATCCCCGCCTCGACGTCGCCGTCGACGAGCCCTGCCTTCAGCAGCATCGGCGTGTTGGCCGCCTGCGACATCTGCAGCCAGCTGCGGCCCGAGGCGCGCTTCATGGCGATCGCGTCGCGCACCAGTGCCGGCCAGCTCTGGCCGGACATGCGCTTGAACGCCAGAGTGCGCCGCAGGGTCGGCAGCAGCTGTGCGAGACCCGAGCCCTGCTCGAGGCCGTTGACGAAGTCGGTGCGCAGCAGCCGGTGCGGCATCCCGTCGGCGCGGGTGGTGACCACCGTGCCGTCCAGCCCGAAGCCGAGGTAGCGCTGCTTGATCTGCTCGGGAACGGCGCTGTCGCTGGTGAGCAGGAAGCGCGTGCCCATGCCGACCCCGACCGCGCCGTACGCCAGCGCGGCGGCGAGCCCGCGGCCGTCGTGGAAGCCACCTGCGGCGATGACGGGGATGTCGACGGCCGAGACGACCGACGGCAGCAGGATGGAGGTCGGCACCGCGCCGGTGTGCCCGCCGCCCTCACCGCCCTGCACCATGACGGCGTCGGCGCCCCACTCTGCGACCTTCTCGGCATGTCGCACGGCGCCGATGGAGGGGATGACGACGATGCCCGCATCCTTGAGCCGGGCGATCAGCTCGCGGCGAGGGGCGAGTGCGAAGCTGGCGACCTTCACCCCGTGCCGGATCAGCAGGTCGACGCGCTCGGCGGCATCGCCCGCATCTGCGCGCAGGTTCACGCCGAACGGCTTGTCGGTGCGCTCCTTGACCTCGATGATCTGCTGCTCGAGCTCGGCGTGCGTCATCGTGGCCGAGGCGAGCAGGCCCAGCGCACCTGCCTCGGCGCTGGCGCTGACCAGCCGGGCGCCGGCGACCCAGCCCATGCCGGTCTGCACGATGGGGTGGCTGACGCCGGTCAGCCGGGTCAGCGCGGTGGAGATGATCGGCGGAGTGGTCATGACGTGGGAACCTCTCGGTCTCGGAGGCGATGCGGGTCGATCCGCTCGCGGATGAGGATGAGCTCGGACTCGTCCGGCGTGCGCGTCTCGGGCACGTCGCCGGCGATGTGCAGGGCGAAGCCGGTGGCGCGGACGATGTCGTCCACGCTCACCCCGGGATGCCGGCTGATGAGCGACACGGTGCCGCCGGGCCCGTCGAAGCCGAGCACGCCCAGATCGGTGACGATGCGGCGCAGGTCCTGCAGGCGGTCGGCGCCCGCAGCCCGCGCCCTGGCGGGGCCGACGCCCGTGACCACGTCGACGTGCTCCACGAACACGCGGGGACTGTGCCGGGCGATCCAGTAGCTGGTGGCGTGGCTGAGGGTGTTGGTGGCGGCGGCCCGAGCCCCGAGCAGCTGGCGGATGGGCCGGTCGCGGTCGCCGATCGCGGACAGGTTCTGGTTGCCGTGCCGGTCGATCTGCGCGGCACCCATCACGACATGCCGGCCCCCGCGTGCGATCAGCTCGAACAGGTCGCGGTAGGGAAACGGCGCCTGCACCCGCTCGAATGGTTCGCCCACCGGCGGCACGTCGGCGAAGATGGTCGCCTCGCCGTCGCTGAGCAGCAGCTGCGGGGAGTGGGTCAGCTTGGCCAGGCGCGCGCCGATCGACGGGATGACGCCGATCGGGCCGGCGAGGATGCGGCCGCTGCCGCGGAACAGGTCGCCGCAGGCGGTCGCCGCGACCTCGGCACGGGTGGCGGGGGAGGTCATGACGCCTCCTCGGCGTGGAAGCGCGACACCGCGTCGCGGTAGCGGTCATCATCGACGGCGACGAAACGCTCGGCGAACTCCCGCCACGCGGCGGCATCGGCGGCGGATGCGGCGTATCGGCGCTGCAGCGCCTCATCACGCGGATGGTGCGGCGGATGCGCGGTGAAGCCCGCCCCGCCGGGCGCCTCGACGACCCAGTCGGTCAGGGTGGGGTTCAGGGCGGATGCCGTGTGCGTCGCGCCCTCGAACAGCTCGCCGGTGGCCACGACGCGCTCCACGCTGACGACGGTCCTGGCCGCGGCGCCGGCGAAGAGGTCGTCGAAGAACAGGTCGGGGCCCAGGCACACCGCGGTGCCGGCCTGGTCGGCGCGGTCCAGGTGCAGCAGTGCCAGGTCGAGGGGGATCGCGGGCATCGCCACGAGCGTCTCGCCGTCCTCGTACGGAGAGGTGATCGTGCGGATACCGGGGTTGCGATCCACGGCATCCGATCCGAGACCCGACCGGGTGACCTCGAACGGCAGTCGCCGCGAGGCGGCGCGTAGGCCGGCGACGAGCATCGCCTCGTCGAGCTCGACGCTGCGCACCCGACCCTCCTGCCTCGCCGCGGCGAAGTGCGGATCGATCGCGATCGAGTCGAGCGAGACGAAGCCGTGCACGATCTCGGCGGCCTGGCCGGTGGCGCACAGGATGCCGACGTCGGGGCCGCCGAAGCTGACCACGGTGAGGTCGCGTGCGCCCGAGCGCACGATCGCGCGCACGAGTGACATCGGCTTGCGGCGCGAGCCCCAGCCACCGATCCCGATGGTCATCCCGTCGCGGATCAGCTCGGCGGGGTCGTCGATGATCCCCGGCATCGCGGTCACGTCTCCAGGTTCCCTCCGGTCGCGACGAACTCGTCGCGGTGCTCGTCGGCGACGCCGGCGAGGTTCAGCTCGAACGTGAAGCCCTGCTCGAAGCGGTAGCTGCGGTTCACGTCGACCGGGTCGATGCCGTTCAGCGCCTCCTTGGCGGCGCGGATGACGCGGGGGTCCTTCAGGGCGATCTCATCGGCGAAGGCGAGTGCGGTGTCGTCGAGCTCGGCGCGCGGGACGACGGCATCCACCGATCCCAGTTCGTGCAGCCGGGAGGCGGTGATCGTGCGGCTGGTGTAGTACATCGAGCGGAGCAGGTGCGGGGGGACCAGGCGCGAGAGGTGGGTCGCGGCGCCCAGCGCTCCGCGGTCGACCTCGGGCACGCCGAAGTAGGCGTCCTCGTCGGCGATGATCACGTCGCTGTTGCCGACCAGGCCGACACCGCCGCCCAGGCAGTGTCCGTTGACGGCGGCGACGACGGGGACGGCGCATTCGTAGATCGCCTTGAACGCCTCGTAGCATCCGCGGTTCGCGCCGAGGATCCCCGAGAAGCCCTCGATGCGCTGCATCTCCTTGATGTCGACGCCCGCGTTGAATCCGCGACCCTCGGCGCGCAGCAGCACGACGCGGGTGGCGGCATCCGCTGTCGCCTCGCGCATGGCATCCGCGACATCGAACCAGCCCTGCACGGGCAGGGCGTTGACGGGCGGATAATCCATCGTGATGATGCGGACGCCATTGGACCGCACGGTGGAGGAAAGCGACATCGTCGACACCTGACCTAACGTTTGCTCGTCACCCTAGCACTTGCTTGGTATCGACAATAGTGACACATCAGAGTTGCCCTAGCAATTGCTTGGTTGGTAGCGTGGGGAGCACGTTTCCCCGCGCCAGAGCGCGAAGTCTCGAAGGAGAGTCGAATGAGCGGAATCCTCGCAGGCCGCGTCGCCGTCGTCACGGGCGGCGGCCGTGGGCTGGGCCGTGAGCACGCCCTGGAGCTCGCCCGTCAGGGCGCCAAGGTGGTCGTCAACGATCTGGGCACCACGCTCGGCGGAGACGGCATCTCGGACGGGCCCGCCCACGAAGTCGTCCAGGCCATCCGCGATCTCGGCGGCGAGGCGGTCGCGAACGGCGCCGACGTGGCCGACTTCGCCCAGGCCGGAGAGATGATCGCCCAGGCCATCGACGCGTTCGGGCGGCTCGACATCCTCGTCAACAACGCCGGCTTCGTACGCGATCGCATGCTCGTCAACGCCGAGGAGGACGAGTGGGATGCGGTGCTGCGCGTGCACCTCAAGGGTCACTTCGCTCCGCTGCGGCACGCTGCCGCGCACTGGCGCACCGAGGCGAAGGAAGGGCGCGTGCCGGTCGCCCGCGTGATCAACACCTCATCCGGGGCGGGGCTGCAGGGCAGTGTCGGGCAGGCCGCGTACTCCGCGGCCAAGGGCGGCATCGCCTCGCTGACGCTCGTCGCCGCGCAGGAGCTCGGCCGCTACGGCGTCGCCGTGAACGCCATCGCGCCCTCGGCGCGCACCCGCATGACCGAGGGGCCCTTCGCTGACGCGATGGCCGCCCCGGCCGACGGCTTCGACCGCATGGACCCTGGCAACGTCTCGCCCGTGGTGGCGTGGCTGGCCAGCGCGGACTGCTCGATCACCGGACGCGTGCTCGAGGTCGAGGGCGGGTCGATCTGCCTCGAGGAAGGATGGCGGCACGGCCCGCGCCGGGTGCTCGAGCGCCGCTGGAACGCCGAGGATGTCGGCGACGCGGTGCGCGGGCTGATCGAAGAGGGCGCAGTCCCCGAGCCCGTGTACGGCGCATGAACGCCGGCGACTGGGCAGGCCGCGATCTCGGCAGCCGCACGGTGTCGTACACGCACCGCGACGCGATCCTCTATGCGCTCGCCGTCGGCGCCCGCGCCGACGAGCTCGACCTCGTCTTCGAGGAGCGGCTGCGCGTGCTGCCGTCGTTCGGGCTGACGCTCGCGCAGTGGGCGCCAGACGTGCTCGCCGAGGCGGGGGCGTTCGACAACATGGCGGTGCACGGGTCGCAGACCCTGCACGTGCACGGCGCCCTGCCGCGGGAGGGCGAGCTCACGCTGTCGGCCCGCGTCGGCGACGTCTGGGACAAGGGCAGCGCCGCGGTCTTCGACGTGATCGTGGAGTGCGAGCAGTTCACCGCGACGTGGTCGCTGTTCGCCCCCGGCGTGGGCGGGTTCGGCGGTGAGCGCGGCCCCGGCCGGCCGGCTCCGCAGGAGCGCACGGAGCCGCACCTGGCTACCGTGCACACCTTCGCCGAGCAGGCCGTGCTCTACCGGCTCACCGGTGATCGGCACCACATCCACGTCGACCCCGAGGCCTCCGCGCGCATCGGCCAGCCCCGGCCGATCCTGCACGGGCTGTGCACCCTGGCCGCGGCCACGCTGACCATCGCACGCGACAGCGGAGCGCATCCGGCCGATCTCACCGAGCTCGCCGGACGGTTCTCGGGCCCGGTGATCCCCGGTGACGCGCTCACTCTGCGGTCGTGGTCGGATGGCGCCTTCGACCTCAGCCGCGGTGACGAAGTCGTCATCTCCGACGGGAAGGCGGTGTTCGCATGAGCCGCAGCATCCTCGTGGTCGGGGCCACCGGCATGATCGGCAGCCACATCACGGCCGACCTGCTCGCGCAGGGCGATGAGGTGACGGTGCAGTCGCGCAGCGAGCCGCAGCGCTACGACCCGCCCGTGGTCGCGGATCTGCCGCGGATCGTCGGCGACTACAGTGCCGAGGACATCTCGCCGCGACTGCTGGAGGGGTTCGACGCGGTCGTCTTCGCCGCGGGGAATGACATCAGGCACGTCCCGGCCGATGAGGAGGACGGCGCGTTCTGGGATCGGATGCAGAGCACCGGCGTGCCGCGCTTCGCGGCCCTGGCCAAGCAGGCCGGCGTCGGGCGCTTCATCCAGATCGGCAGCTACTACCACCAGCTGCACCCCGAATGGGCGCAGCGCATCCCGTACGTCGCAGCCCGCAGGGACGCCGACGAGCGCGCACGTGCGCTGTCCGACGAGAGCTTCGCGGCCATCACGCTGAACCCGCCGTCGATCGTGGGCACCTCGGGCGGGCGCACGCTGCGCCACTTCGAGCGCATGATCGCGTGGGTGCGCGGCGAGGTCGCCGAGCCCGAGGCGTACGCGCCGGCCGGCGGCACCAACTACATGTCGGTGCGATCGGTGTCGCAGGCCGTCCGCGGGGCCCTGGATGCCGGGGTCGGCGGTCACGCCTATCTGATCGGCGACAGCAACCTCACCTACCGGGAGTACTTCCAGCTGCTCGCGGATGCGGCGGGCAGCGGCGTCGTCATCGAGGAGCGCGACCAGGAGCATCCGTTCCAGCCCGACCGCTTCATCGTGCAGGGCCGCGGTGCGGTGATCGCCTACGAGCCCGATCCGGCCGAGGTGGCGCTGCTCGGCTACACGCGCGACGACGTACCGCGCGCCCTGGCCGAGATCGTCGAGCTGGCCGACGCGCGGCGCTGAACCGGACGATGTGCGATGCGGGGGTCCCGCGTCGCACACCGGCGCGGAGGCCTCAGCGGAGCGAGCCGAAGAATTCCCCGAACTCGCGGGCGACGCGGTCGGGAACTTCGTTGGGCGCGAAGTGCCCGCCGGCCGGGAACATCGACCAGCGGCGCAGGTCGGTCGCGGCCTCGGCCTCGGCGCGCGGCATGTAGACCAGATCGTGCGGGCCGGTGCCGTACGCGGTCGGCACGGTGATGCGGCCCAGCGGTTCGGGAAGCGCGTCCCCGAAGTTCTCGCGGTAGAACCGCATCGAGGTGCCGATCGTCCGGGTGTGCCAGTAGAGGGATGCCGTGGTGCACAGGAAGTCGCGCTCGGACTCGAGCGTGCCCAGGCGCTCCGGGTCGCTCCAATTCAGCCGCCGCTCCCAGATCCACGCCGCCATGCCCGCCGGGGAGTCGTCGAGGGCGTAGGCGAGCGTCTGCGGGTCGTGGCGCTGCACCGCCAGGTGGCTGGTCACGAGCGGGCGGGCCTGCTCCATGCGGCGGATCATCCACTGCTCCTCGGGCGCGAATCGGTCGGGGCCGTCCAGGGGTGCGGTGCGTCCGGGCAGGGCGAGCATGAGCATGTAGACGCCGATGACCCGATCCGGGAAGAGCTGCCCGATCTCGCCGGTCACCTTCGCGCCCCAGTCGCCGCCGCCGGCCGCATAGCGGTCGTAGCCGAGCGTGTCGTGCATGAGGCGGTCCCACAGCACGGCCGTGCCACGGCATCCGATCGGTGTGCGCAGGGGGGAGGAGAAGCCGAACCCGGGCAGGGAGGGGATCACCACGTCGAAGCTGGGTGCGTCGGGCATTCCGTGCGCCTCGGGATCGGTCAGTGGTCCGATGACGCCGCGCCAGTCCCAGAACGTCCACGGCCAGCCGTGGGTGAGGATGATCGGGATGGACCCCGGTCGGCGACCGCGCACGTGCAGGAAGTGCACCGGGATGCCGTCGAAGTCGACGACGAACTGCGGGTGCGCGTTGATCTGCTCCTCCTGCGCGCGCCAGTCGAACGCGCCGCCCCAGTGGTCGATGAGCTCGCGCAGCATCGGTGCGCGCAGGCCGTAGCGGCCGTCGTCGTTGGCGAAGTCGTCGGCGAGGCGCGTCGCCGACAGTCGCCGGCGGAGCTCGGCGATGTCGTCGTCGGCGACGTGCACGGTGAACGGCTGCGGTCGGGCGGTCATGCGATCCTCCTGGCTCAGGTGTCCTCATCGACATCCTCTACGTTCAGTCTCACACAATCGAGCGCTTGTTTGGTAGCGTTGGACGATGAGCACAGCCGAGATGCTGGATGCCGCGGACCGCATCGCGATCACGGATCTCGTGCACC
The DNA here is from genome assembly GCF_015040615.1 of Microbacterium sp. YJN-G. NCBI lineage: Bacteria > Bacillati > Actinomycetota > Actinomycetes > Micrococcales > Microbacteriaceae > Microbacterium > Microbacterium sp. YJN-G. Next base: position 2,863,802 of record NZ_CP060402.1, on the reverse strand, counting down.
GTTACGCTGCGCATGTCGACAGTCGCGATCCGGTTGCCGCGGCGGCACTGTTCGCCGAGGACGCCGAGCTGGTCGTCCCGCGTCCGCCGGAGTCGATGACGCCGGTCGACGCGTTTCAGGGGCGCGTGCGGATCGAGCAGGCGCTGCAGCGTGTGCTGCACCTGGACGCCACTGTGCACGAGATCGCCGGCCACGTCGTCGATGCCGACCCCGGGTCGCCGGATCGCGCTCTCGGTCGCACCGCGTGCGTGGCCCATCACCTCGTCCGCGGCAAGGACGACCAGTGGCACATTCACTACGCCGACGAGTACGTGCGCACGCCGGCCGGCTGGCGCTTCGCCCGCCGGGCGTACACGGTGGACTCGATGCGCGTGGTCGAGGTGCGTCACCCGCGGCCGTGATCGGCCCGGGCGGCCCGCCGGGCCTGCTCAGGCGGTGAGCCGGCTCCACAGCTCGGCGACCTGACGGTTCGTCTCGCCCAGGCTCCCATCTGTGCGCAGCACCACATCGGCGATGGCGGTGCGGTCGGCCTCGTCGCCCTGGGCGAGGATGCGGCGCCGCGCGTCCTCGGCATCCAGACCGCGCTCCTTCTGCAGACGGTGCTGCCGCACCGCGGCATCCGCCTCCACCGTGACGACGAGATCGTACGTCCAGGGCAGCGGCGCGCTCCCGCGGCGCAGCAGCGGGATCTCGTGCACGATCACGCCGGGGGAGCGGCGCTCCTGCGCGATGCGCCGGCCGACCTCGTCGCGGATCGCCGGATGGATCAGCGCGTTGTACGCCTGCCGCAGCGCCTCGTCGCCGAACACCAGCGCTCCCACCGCGGTGCGATCCAGCGAACCGTCGGCGCGGAGCGCTGTGGAGCCGAGCAGCGCGCTGATCTTCACGAGCAGTTCCTGGCCGCCGGGCGTGGCAGGATCCACGACGTCCCGCGCGACGGCGTCGCCGTCGATCAGCCGGGCGCCGTGCTGCTGCAGCATCCGGGCGACCGTGCTCTTGCCCGCGCCGATGCCGCCCGTAAGCCCGACCAGCACCGCACCGCTCATTCTCCCTCTCCCACTTGCGCCGAAACCCCTCACCAGTGCCGAGACCCCTCGTGATTCGCGCAAATCACGAGGGGTCTCGGAAACCACGAGGGGTTTCGGCGGGAGGACGACGAGGTCAGCGGACGAAGCGGACCTCGGTCAGCGTCTCGCCGAGGAACGGCTCGGTGTGGCTGGCGCCGTCGAGGGCGAAGCCGTTGCGCGCGTAGAAGCGGTGCGCGCGCGGGTTGTCCTCGGCGACCCAGAGGTACAGCGACTCGCCTTCGTCGACGGCGGCGTCGAACAGCCGCTGGCCGATGCCGGTGCCGTGCCACGTGTCGATCAGGTAGATGAAGTAGAGCTCCCGCAGCGCCGGGGCGTCGCGGTCGCGGGCGGGACCCGAGCCGACGAAGCCGACGATCTCGCCGTCGACGAGCGCAGCGCTCATCCGGAAATCGTCGCCCTGGCGGGCCCAGTTGGTCCACAGCTCGGCCAGCCGGCGGGGCGAGATCCGCTCCAGTGCAGCCTTGCTGATCAGGTGGTCATAGGTCTCGTGCCACGTCTGGGCGTGCACGCGACCGAGGGCCTCCGCATCCGCATCGCGGACCGGACGGACGATGATCTCGGGCTGGGCTTCGGCGCTCATGCCGTGACTCTACGCGCGGATCTCCGGCACGGGAAATCGGGTGACGTCACCCGGGGTGTTCTGTGGTGATCCGCCAATGAAGTTTGGTAATCCGTCGAGGATCACTACCATCACCCGGTGTGAATGTGATCTGGCGCACCCTTCTCGTGATCCTCCGAGCCCGGCGGCAGGTGCGTCGAGGGCACCGGATGCCGTTGCACGGGGTCGGCCGCATCCGCCTGACCACGCTGCCCACCGACATCGATGTGCTGCAGCACATGAACAACGGCCGGTACCTGTCGCTGTTCGACCTCGGCCGCTGGGATCTGCTCACCCGCACCGGCCTGCTCGGCGTCATGAAGGAGCGGGGCTGGTACGCCGTCGTCTCCAGCGAGACGGTCACCTTCCGCCGGTCGCTCGAGCTCTGGCAGCGCTTCGACGTCGAATCGCGCCTGATCGGCCACGACGACCGCGCCGTGTTCATGGAGCACCGCGCCGTCATCGACGGCGAGGTCTACGCGCGGGCGATCGTCAGGGCGCGGATGCTGCGCCGCAGCGGCGGGATGGTGCCGCACGACGAGGTGTTCGCCGCGGTGGGCACCCCCTCCGGGCTGCCCGACATCGACGAATGGATCCACGAGTGGGCAGCGGCATCCGCCCTGCCCTCGACGAAGAAGCCCGCGCCTAGCGATTGGCACTGAACCCACCCGTGCGGCGCGCGGCTCTAAGCTGGAGGCGAGTCACGAGGGGGACATCATGACCTACGAACCGCCCAGTTCTTCGGCGCCGCAGGGCGACCAGCCGCAGGGTGACCAGCCACAGCAGCCGCCGCAGCCGCCCGCCGGCTCTGTGCCGCCCGCCGGGCATCAGCCGCCCGCGGGGTACCAGCCGCCGGCCGGGTACCAGCCGCCGGCCGGGTACCAGCCGCCGGCCGGGTACCAGCAGGCCCCGTACCAGCAGGCTCCGTACGCGCCGGGCCAGCCGCCGTACGCCGGACCGCCCTCCGCGCCGGGCTACGCCCCGCAGGGTTATGCGCCTCAGGGGTACGACGCGCAGGGCTATCCCCTGGGCGGCTACCCGGGCTACGCCGGGCAGCGGCCTGTCGCTGCGGGCCCGGGCGGCATCGCGATCGCCGCGATCATCGTTTCGGCACTCGCGTTCTTCTCCGGCTGGCTGCCCGTCGTCGGCGCGCTCATGGGAGCGGTCGGGCTGGTGCTCAGCATCCTCGCGGTGCGTACCCCGACCGGTCGGGTGCTGGGGATCATCGGCATCGTCCTGTCGTCGCTCGCCCTGCTCACCGGGCTGTTCATGACGATCGGATTCTTCTCCTACGTTCCGTGGCTGGACTGACACCCGCCTTCATCGACTGACCGGGAGGCTCGACTGACCCCCAGCCTCTGCCCTCGCGGCACCCGCGGACATAGGCTGGGGGCATGGCTGAGCATCCCTCGACCGCTCCTTCGGCTCGACTGGCCGATGCGGCCGTCGAGCTCGCGCATCGCTGGGTGCGCGAGGCCGCATCCGCCGATGTCGATCCGGCCGCGCAGCGGCTGGCGGGCGTGCTGCACGACCCGAACGGACTGCCCTTCACGCTCGGCTTCGTCGACGGCGTGATGCGTCCCGAGAGCGCGACGGCGGCGGCATCCAATCTGCACAGGGTCGCCCCGCTCGCCCCGCAGTTCCTGCCCTGGTACCTGCGCGGCGTCGTCCGCCTCGGCGGCGGCATCGCGCCCGTGCTGCCGGTGCCGACCGTGCCGATCGCCCGCCGAGTGCTGCGTGAGATGGTCGGCCACCTCATCGTCGACGCCCGCCCCGACAAGCTCGGGCCGGCGCTCGAGAAGATCCGCGACCCTGCGACAGGCTCGGGCCCTTCGACAGGCTCAGGGGCCAAGGTTCGATTGAACCTCAACCTGCTCGGTGAGGCCGTGCTCGGCGAAGCCGAGGCGAAGCGCCGGCTCGACGGCATCCATGACCTCATCCGCCGCGACGATGTCGACTACGTCTCGGTCAAGGTCTCGGCGATCGTCAGCCGCATCTCGATGTGGGCCTTCGACGATGTCGTCGACGAGGTCGTCGAACGCCTCAAGCCGCTGTACGTCACCGCAGCCTCCGACGCCACCTTCATCAACCTCGACATGGAGGAGTACCGCGACCTCGATCTCACGATCGCGGCGTTCACCCGCATCCTGGAGGATCCGCGTCTGAAGCGCCTCGAGGCAGGCATCGTGCTGCAGACCTACCTGCCCGACGCCCTCCCGGCGCTGCGCGAGCTGACCGCGTGGGCGCGCGACCGCGTGGAGCACGGCGGCGCGCCCATCAAGGTGCGGCTCGTCAAGGGTGCGAACCTCGCGATGGAGAAGGTGGATGCCGTCATTCACGGCTGGCCGCAGGCGCCCTACGGGTCGAAGCTCGACACGGATGCGAACTACCTGCGATGCCTCGACTTCGCGTTCGAGCGGCGCAACGCCGCCGCCGTGCGCATCGGCGTCGCCGGACACAATCTCTTCGACATCGCCTACGCGTGGCTGCTGGCGGGGGAGCGTGAGGTGCGCGACGCGGTCGAGTTCGAGATGCTGCTGGGCATGGCGCAGGGGCAGGTCGCCGCGGTCTCGCGGACGGTCGGCCCGGTGCTGCTGTACGTGCCGGTGGTGCGGCCCGACGAGTTCGACGTGGCCATCAGCTACCTGGTCCGGCGGCTCGAGGAGAACGCGTCGACCTCGAACTTCCTCTCCGCGGCGTTCCATCTCGCCGAGGACCCCTCGCTGTTCGAGCGCGAGCGGCTGCGTTTCGTCGACTCGGTGAAGCGCTCGCGCGACCATTCCCTGCGCGTCGGCCCGCGTCGCACCCAGAACCGCTCCGCCCCGCTGCACGAGTCGGTGCGGCCTGCGACGCGCCCCGCGGCGGACGACGCGAACCTCACCGGGCTCGTGCTCGACATCGCCCGCGGCTCGACAGGAGAGGACGACGCCGCCGGCGACGATCCGTTCCTGCAGACCGCCGTATACGCGCGCCAGGAGCTGACGGCATCCGCCGATGGGGCGCCCGGGTTCGTGAACACCCCCGACAGCGACCCGGCGCTGCCCGCCAACCGGGCGTGGGCGCGCGAGGTGCTCGCGCGCATCGCCGCCCCGCCCGCGGGGTCGGCGCCCGGGGTCGCGACCCTGCGCGCCTCGCGCATCGACGGCGAGCGGATGCTGTCGCAGACCGTGACGCGGGTGCGCGACGCGGCATCCGGCTGGGGGACGCGACCGGCATCCGAGCGCTCCGAGATCCTGCTGCGTGCCGCCGCGTCCCTCGCCGGCCGCCGGGCCGAGCTCATCGAGGTCGCCGCGGTCGAGACCGGGAAGGTGTTCGCCGAGGCCGACATCGAGGTGAGCGAGGCGATCGACTTCGCCAAGTACTACGCCGCCAACTGCCGTGAGCTCGACGGCATCGCGGGCGCCCGTTTCGAACCGGCACGCGTCACCGTCGTGACCCCGCCGTGGAACTTCCCGCTGGCCATCCCCGCGGGCGGGGTGCTCGCCGCGCTCGCCGCAGGATCGGGCGTGGTCTTCAAGCCGGCGCCGCAGGCGCGCCGCTGCGCGGCCGTGATCGCCGAGGCGCTCTGGCAGGCCGGCATCCCGCGCGATGTGCTCGTGCTGGCTGACGTCGAGGAGGGCGCACTCGGGCAGCAGCTGATCACGCATCCCGATGTCGATCGGGTCATCCTCACCGGCTCGTGGGACACCGCCGCCCTGTTCCGCTCGTGGCGCCCCGACCTGCCGCTGCTGGCCGAGACCAGCGGCAAGAACGCCATGATCATCACGCCCACGGCAGACCTCGACCAGGCCGTCGCCGACCTGGTGCGCAGCGCCTTCGGGCACGCCGGGCAGAAGTGCTCGGCCGCGTCGCTGGCGATCCTCGTCGGACCCGTCGGCCGCTCCAAGCGCTTCGCGCGGCAACTCGTCGACGCCACCCGCTCGCTGCGCGTGGCGTGGCCGGCAGATCCGCGCGCCGAAGTCGGCCCGGTCATCGAGAAGCCGCAGGGCAAGCTCGCCTGGGCGCTCACCGAGCTCGAGGGCGACGAGAAATGGCTGGTGACGCCGCGGTCGGCCGATGACAGCGGAAGGCTCTGGAGCCCCGGCATCCGGGTCGGCGTGCAGCCCGGGTCGCGCACCCACCTCGAGGAGTTCTTCGGGCCGATGCTCGGCATCATGCACGCGCCGACGCTCAGCGCCGCCATCGAGCTGCAGAACGCCGTCGCCTACGGGCTCACCGCGGGACTGCACACGCAGGACCCCGCCGACCTCGCGCTCTGGCTCGACGAGGTGCAGGCCGGCAACCTGTACGTGAACCGCGGCATCACCGGCGCGATCGTGCAGCGGCAGCCCTTCGGCGGGTGGAAGCGCTCGTCGGTCGGTCCCGGCGCCAAGGCCGGCGGCCCGAACTACCTGATCGGGCTGGGATCCTGGCGCTCTCAGCCGCGCGGCAAGACCTCCAGCACGCTGCACCTGCGCGGCCTCGACACGCGCATCTCGGGGCTCATCGAGGCGGCGCAGTCGTCGCTGGACTTCGAGGCGTTCGAGTGGCTGCGCCAGGCCGCGCTCTCGGATGCCGTCGCCTGGGATCGCGAGTTCGGCCAGGTGCGCGACGTGTCGCAGCTGGGCATCGAACGCAACCTGTTCCGCTACCGGCCGGTGCCCGTCATGGTGCGCGCGACGGCGGATGCCGGGCTGCAGGAGCTGCTGCGGGTGGTGCTGGCGGGCATCCGATCGGGGGCGGACTTCTTCGTCTCGGTGCCCGACGGGGTGCCCGCCGGGGTGCGCGCCGAGCTCGGCGCGCTCGACGTGATGGTCGCGGTCGAGACCGACGAGGAATGGACCGAGCGGATGCTGAGCAGCGAGCAGTCCGAGGGCGAGACCGTCGACGGCCACCGCGTGCGGCTCGTCGGCGGGCGCGAGTCGGTCGCCCGGCTGCACCGCGCCGTCGCGACGGCGGTCGGAACGGAGCGGGCGCTGGCCGTCTACGACGACGAGGTGACCTCGGCCGGCCGCATCGAGCTGCTGCCCTTCCTGCGCGAGCAGGCGATCTCGATCACCGCGCACCGCTTCGGAAACCCCGACGCCTGGAGCGCGTCCATCATCTGACCCACCCACCCCTCGCTCATACGGGAGCGGGGTGGCGGGGTGGCAGGTTGGCGGGGTGTAAAAGATTCTTGACACGCAGCGGTGGGCGGGCTTAGCCTTCGTGTAAAGAATCTTTTACACGAAGGAGCGGGTCATGGTCTATCACGAGCGGGCGGCCTGGTCGGGGCTGATCGGCACCGTCATCGCCCTCGGCGTCTACATCGTGCTCCTGACGAACGCGAGCACGAACGCGAGCGACGGCGACATCGCGCGCGTCGACTGGCTGCCGCCGATGCTGTGGTCGATCGGAACCGGCATCGTTGTCAGCATCCTCATCTCGATCCTCTGGGGGATCGCCGCCGGCATGCGCGACCGCGAATCGGCGACGGCATCCGACATCCGTGACCGCGACATCAGCCGCATGGGCGGCCGGGTCGAGCAGGCCTTCCTCGTCATCGCCGGCCTCGGCGTGATCGCGCTGTGCGCGTTCGAGGCCGACCTGTTCTGGATCGCCAACACCATGTTCGCCGGCTTCGCGATCTCGTCATTCGTCGGCGGCATCGCCCGCGTGATCGCCTACCGCCGGGGCCTGATCTGATGGTCAAGCCCACCCTCGTCACCAACACCATCCGCGCCCACCGCGAGCAGGCCGGGCTCACCCAGGCCGATCTCGCCCGCACCGTCGGCGTCACCCGCCAGACGCTCAACGCCATCGAGCAGGGCAAGTACTCGCCCACCCTCGAACTGGCCTTCCAGATCGCCCGCGCCTTCGACGTCGCCCTCGACGACGTCTTCCAGTACCCGGAGGGATGACATGACCGTCACGACCGGCACCATGACCGCCTGGATGCAGCACGGGTACGGCCCGGCATCCGCCACCCGCCTCGCCGACCGCGAGATCCCCTCACCCGCCAGGGGCGAGGTGCTGCTGCGCATCCGCGCCACGGCGCTGAACTCCGGCGACGTGCGCGTCATGCGCGGCGAACCGGGCCTCGTGCGGCTCGTCTTCGGCCTCACCCGGCCCCGCAATCCCGTCCGCGGCATGGACGTCGCCGCCACCGTCGTCGCCGTCGGCGAGGGAGTGACGGATGCCGCTGTCAGCGACGAGGTCGTCGCCGAGCTCCCCGGCGGGGGAGGCCTCGCCCCGTTCGCCGTCGCACCGGCCGCGCGCCTGGTCGCACGTCCCGACGAGGTGCCGCCGCACATCGCGGCCTGCCTGCCGATCGCCGGCGGCACGGCCTGGCAGGCGATCGAGCGCGCCGGCATCCGCCCGGGTGGCCGAATGCTGATCCTCGGCGCATCAGGCGGCGTCGGCACCTTCGCCGTGCAGCTGGCCACCGGCCGCGACATCGAGGTGCACGTCACGGCGGGCGAGCGCAGCCGGGCGCTGCTCGAAAGCCTCGGCGCGGCCCAGGTGCTGCCGCGCGACCTGCCCGCCGACCGGCTGCAGGAGGACGCCTACGACGCGATCATCGACATCGCAGGAGGGGCGCCGCTGCGCGCCCTGCAGCGCGCCACCCGCCCCGACGGCACGATCGTGCTCGTCGGCGGCGACGGGACGCCGCTGCTCGGCCCGATCCCGCGGATGCTGCGCGCCGCAGCGCTCTCGATCGGCTCACGCCGCCGCATCCGCCCCCTGGCCGCCGTGCCGAAACCCGACGTCCTGCGCGAACTGCTCACGCTGACCGCTGATGGTGCCATTGCACCGGTGATCGAACGGGAGTTCCCGTTCGATCAGGCCGACACCGCGCTGGCCCACGTCGAGGCGGGGCACACCATCGGGAAGGTCGTCGTGCACGCGGCATCCTGACGCCGCTGGGGCGGTCGGCAGCCGCGGCGCATCCGCCCGAAGCCGCGACGCGGTGGCCCGCACTGGCGTCGAGGGTGCCCGGGGTGCAAAAATATCAGTGGCGTGCCTGTGTCGCATCTTCCCCGCCTCCGCTCCGATCGAGCGGCGGGTCGAACTTCCGTCAGGCCCCTGGACAGCGTCCGCCGCACCTTCCCGAGGAGCACCCATGTCCACGCCTGAGACCACGACCGCCACCCGCCCGCAGACCGAGGCGCCGCGACGCACGGCCCATCACCGCCGCTACCTGATGTGCCGTCCCGAGCACTTCACGGTCAGCTACACGATCAATCCGTGGATGGAGCCGGCCAAGCCCACCGACACCGCCAGGGCCGTCGCGCAGTGGCAGAAGCTGTACGACCTGTACCTCGAGCTGGGCCACGAGGTCGAGCTGATCGAGCCGCTCGCCGGCTACCCCGACATGGTCTACACCGCCAACGGCGGCTTCGTGATCGACGGCCGTGCCTACGTTCCCGAGTTCCGCTTCGTCGAGCGGCAGGGTGAGGCGCCCGCGTTCGCCGACTGGTTCCGCGCCAACGGCTTCGACACCGTCATGCCCGAGGAAGTCAACGAGGGCGAGGGCGACTTCCTGCTCGTCGGCGACGTGATCCTCGCCGGCACCGGCTTCCGCTCCACCGGAGACAGCCACCGCGAGGTCGGCGAGGTCTTCGGCCGCGAGGTCGTCTCGCTCAACCTCGTCGACCCGCGCTTCTACCACCTCGACACCGCCATCGCGGTGCTCGACCCGGTGCAGGGAACCGAGAACGGCGGACCCGAGCGCGCCAACATCGCCTACCTGCCCGGCGCCTTCGACGACGCCAGCCGCGCGATCCTCGAAGAGCGTTTCCCCGACGCGATCCTCGTCGCCGACTCCGACGGCGCGGTGTTCGGCCTGAACTCGGCCAGCGACGGGTACAACGTCATCATCTCGCCGCGCGCCACCGGCTTCGAGAAGCAGCTGCGCGAGCGCGGCTACAACCCGATCACCGTCGACCTGTCCGAGCTGCTGCTCGGCGGCGGCGGCATCAAGTGCTGCACGCTCGAGCTGCGCGGCACCCGGAACGAGGACGGTGCATGATGAGCGCTATCGAGACTTCGGCGCAGACGGGCCTCGAGCCCCACGTCGCCGAGAACTACCACCCGCTGCCGGTCGTCGTCGCCGAGGGCGACGGCGTCTGGGTGACGGATGCCGACGGCAAGCGCTACCTCGACCTGCTGGCCGCCTACTCGGCGGTGAACTTCGGCCACCGGCATCCCGCCATCGTCGCCGCACTGGTCGCGCAACTGGGCCGGGTCACTCTCACCAGCCGGGCGTTCATGAACGACCAGCTCGAGCCGTTCGCGGCCGCCCTCGCCGGGCTCTGCGGCAAGGATCTCGTGCTGCCGATGAACACCGGCGCCGAGGCGGTCGAGACCGGCATCAAGGTCGCCCGCGCCTGGGGCTACCGGGTCAAGGGCATCGCCGAGGGGCGGGCGCGCATCATCGTCGCGGCCGGCAACTTCCACGGCCGCACCACCACGATCATCAGCTTCAGCGACGATGAGCAGGCGCGCGACGACTTCGGGCCCTACACGCCCGGGTTCGACACGGTCCCGTACGGGGATGCGGATGCCATCGCCGCGGCGATCACCGCCGACACCGCCGCGGTGCTGATCGAGCCGATCCAGGGCGAGGGCGGCGTGATCATCCCGCCGGAGGGCTACCTGCGCCGCATCCGCGAGATCTGCGACGAGAACAACGTGCTGTTCATCGCCGACGAGATCCAGTCCGGCCTCGGCCGCGTCGGCGAGACCTTCGCCTGCGACCGCGAGGGCGTCGTGCCCGACCTGTACCTGCTGGGCAAAGCGCTCGGCGGCGGCATCCTGCCCGTCTCGGCCGTCGTCGGCAACCGCGACGTGCTCGGCGTCATCCGTCCGGGAGAGCACGGCTCGACCTTCGGCGGCAACCCGCTGGCCGCCGCGGTCGGCACGAAGGTCGTCGAGATGCTCGCCACCGGCGAATTCCAGGAACGCGCCCGCACCCTGGGCGCGCATCTGGCATCCCGCCTCGAGCCGCTCATCGGACACGGCGTCACCGCGGTGCGCATCGCGGGGCTGTGGGCGGGCGTCGACATCGACCCGGAGCGGGGCACCGGACGAGAGGTCGCCGAGAAGCTGCGCGAGCGCGGCGTGCTCGTCAAGGACACGCACGGTCAGACCATCCGCATCGCCCCGCCGCTGGTGATCCGCGCCACCGAGCTCGACTGGGCCGCCGAGCAGCTGCGGCTGGTACTGGCGGGCTGAGCCCGCTGCGCCGTCCGCTCGCCGACCGCCCGTCGCCCGCGAGACTTCACTTCCAGCACGAGACTTGGCTGCTGAAGGCCTGTCTCATGCTGGAAGTGACGTCTCGGCGATCCTGAGGGTGCGCGTCGCGCTCAGGAGAGTGCGCCTCCGGGCAGGCCGTCGTGGGCGGTGTTGTGCTCGGGGTTGTCCTCCGGTGCGCCGGTGTGGCCGCCGGGGATGACGCCTGCGGGCACGTCGATGGGCGTCTCGTCCGCCGCCGGCGTGACCGCGTCATGGCTGGTGTGCTGATCGCTCATGACCTCGACTCTAGGCGCACCGCGCGCGGGCGGCGAACCGCTTGACACGGTGAGACGGCACGGTCGTAAGCCACCACGCCCGGTCAGTCCTTCAGGAACGGGCCCGGGTCCTGCGGCTTCACGTCAGGATCGTCGAGGCCCGCGAGTTCGTCCTCGATGATGAGCTCGTCGATGTCGAGCGTCGACGGCGAGGAGTCGACGTGACTCTCGGCCGACAGAGCCGAATCGGTGATGCGGATCGGATCGGTGGGAGCCACCGGCAGGCCGAAGCGGCGCTGCAGCCGCCGCATCCATCTCGGCTGCGAGCCGAGCAGGCCGGACGCATCGTGCGCCTCGACCTCCAGGCCGTAGTAGTCGCCGATCCGGTCGATGAACTGCGCCCTCTCGGCCTTGTCATACGCACGCCGCTCGCGGGTGAAGGCGACGACGGTCGACCAGCAGATCAGCAGCATCACCACGCTGAACGGCAGCGCGATCGTGATCGCCGCGGTCTGCAGGGCGGAGAGCCCGCCCGACAGCAGCAGCGAGATCGCCAGCAGCGCGGTGACCGCCACGAAGAACGTGCGGATCCACCGCCTCGGCTCGGGCTTGCCGCCCGTGGCGATCATGCCCATCACCAGCGCTCCGGAGTCGGCCGACGTGATGAAGAAGATGCCCAGCAGCACGATCGCGCCGATGCTGACGATCAGCGAGCCCGGCACGTGCTGCAGCAGGGCGAACAGCGCCCCCTGCAGGTCGACGGTGCCGTCGGGGCCGGTGAGTGCGCCCGGTTCGGCGAGCTCGAGCGCCAGCGCCGAGCCGCCGAGCACCGAGAACCACAGGATGCCGAGCAGAGTCGGCACGAGGATCACGCCGATGACGAACTCGCGCACCGAGCGGCCCTTCGACACGCGGGCGATGAAGATGCCCACGAACGGTGCCCACGAGATCCACCAGCCCCAGTAGAACGAGGTCCACGATGCCTGCCATCGCTCGCCGGTCTCGCCCTGGAAGGCGCTGACGTTGAACGAGAGCCCGATGAAGTTCTGGATGTAGTTGCCGATCGACTGCACGAACTCCCGCAGCAGGAAACCGGTCGGACCCACCGCGAGCAGATAGAGCACGAGCAGCCCTGCCAGCACGAGGTTCGCGTTCGACAGCCACTTCATGCCCTTGGTGACGCCCGACAGCACCGACATCAGCACGAAGACCGAGATGATCAGGATGAGCACGATCTGGGTGGTCTCATCGGGGTCGGCGATGCCGGCCGAGTGCAGACCGGCGCTCATCTGCAGCACGCCCAGCCCGAGCGAGGTCGCGACGCCGAACAGCGTGCCCACCAGGGCGATGACGTCGATCGCGTGGCCCCAGCCTCCCTCGACTCTCTTGCCGAGCAGCGGCTCGAGGGTCCAGCGGATCGACACCGGGCGGCGCCGGCGGTGGATGGCGTACGCCAGGGCCAGCCCGATCACCACGTAGATCGACCAGGCGTGCACACCCCAGTGCAGATATGTCTGGCTGAGCGCCGACTGCGCCAGCTGCTCGGGGGTGCCGGTGACGCCGGGCCTGGGGGAGGTGAAGTGCGAGAGCGGTTCGCTCACGCCGTAGAAGACCAGGCCGATGCCCATGCCCGCCGCGAACAGCAGCGCGAACCAGCTCATCAGTGAGAACTCGGGCTCTTCGTCGTCGCGGCCCAGCTTGATGTCGCCGAACCGGCTGAAGCCCAGGAACAGGCAGAATGCGACGAAGAACGCGGCGATCAGCACGTAGTACCAGTTGAACGCGTTGACGATCGTGGTCTGGATCGTCTGGAACAGCGCCTCCGCCAGACGCGGGGCGAGCAGTGCGAACAGTGCGAAGGCGACGACGATCGCCGCGGCCGGCCAGAACACCCACCGCTGCACCGGCGACTCGCGTCGCTCGGCACGCGTCTCGGCACGCGTCTCGGCGCGCCGCACCCCGCGTGCCGGATCCGTTCCGTTCGTATCTGGGCTCATGTCTCCCCACGCTAACCGGCGCCTCACGGCGGCGCCACGCGTCCAGTCTCTGCCGGCGTCAAGCCGGGACTCGCCCGCCGGCGTCTCAAGCGGGAGTGTCGTCCGGGTCGAGGGACTTCAGCGCGTCCTTCTCGACGGCGGTGTCGGCGTCCAACCGGCTCTCGGTGCTCTCGTCGCCACCGAGCGGCGCATCCTCGTCCGAGGTCGTGTCGTCCCCGCCGCCGGTGCCGAGATCGGCATCCGCATCTGTGTCGTCCGGTCTCGCCTGCCGGTGCTCGGGCTCGCGGGGCTTGCCGGTGCCCAGCGGATCCTGCCCGGGGGTGTGCGGATGCTGTCCCGCGGCGTGTGATTCATAGACCCTGTCATCGCTCATGCGCCTGACAGTAGGTGCCGTGCGCTGGATGCGCAGAGGGTATTGACAGCCGGTCAGTCCGCGTCCTCGCCGTCGCGGCGGTGCGGCAGCCGGATGGGCGTGGTCGCGGCGGCGTGGTCGTCGAAGGCGACCGGCTCCATGGCGCGGATGACGGACAGCGGTCGCGTCTCGTCGAGCGTGAGCAGGAAGCGCGTGCGCTCGTGGCGGTGCAGGCGGCCCGACCACAGCATCCACCCCACGCCGATCACCCCGGCGAGGACGCCGGCGATGCCGCCGACGGTGATCGCCGTGCGGGCCGAGAACGTGTCGACGATCCAGCCGGCGATGGGGGCGCCGATGGGCGTCGAGCCCATCACGACCGCCATGTACAGCGCCAGCACTCGGCCGCGCAGGGCGGGATCGGTGGTGGTCTGCACGTAGCCGTTCGCGGTCGTCAGCATCGTCACGATCGAGAAGCCGACGGCGATCAGCAGCACCGCGTACGTGCCGTACGTCGGCATCACCGCCGACACGATGGATGCCGCACCGAACCCGGTCGCGGCGAGCACGATCACCCGCACGCGGGCGCGGTCACGGCGCGCGGCGAGCAGGGCGCCCGCGAGCGAGCCGATCGCGAGCACCGAGCTGAGCAGGCCGTAGCCGTCGGCTCCCTGGTCGAACTCCAGCGCCATGGTCGAGGCGAAGATCGGGAAGTTCATGCCGAAGGCGCCGAGCAGGAACACCATCACGAACACGACCAGCAGGTCGGGCCGGGTGAGCACGTACCGGAAGCCGGCGGCCAGGCCGCCCGAGCTGCGGCCGCTCTTGATCCGAGGCATCAGCTCGTGCTGGCGTACGAGCATCAGGGCGACGAGCATCGCCAGGAAGGTCACGGCATTCGCGATGAACACCCATCCCGAGCCGAGCGCGACGATGAGCAGACCACCCACGGCGGGGCCGATCAGGCGGGCCATGTTGAACGAGGCGGAGTTCAGGGCGACGGCGTTCGAGGTGTCTTCGAGGCTCACCATGTCTGAGACGAACGCCTGACGGGCGGGCGCGTCGAAGGCGTTGGTCACACCGAACGCGGCGGCGAATCCGAACATGATCGGCAGCGTCATCACATCGGTGAGCAGCAGCACGGCGACCGCGACGGCGAGCAGCATGAGCACCGACTGCGTGGTCAGCAGCACCCGTCGCCGGTCGAAACGGTCGGCGACCCAGCCGGTGAGACTCACGAGCACGAGCGGCGGACCGAACTGCAGCGCCATCGTGACACCCATGGCCGTGGCGTCGTTGTCGGTCAGCTCGGTGAGCACCACCCAGTCCTGGGCGGTCGCCTGCATCCAGCCGCCGATGTTCGAGATGACGGCGCCGAAGAACCAGGTGCGGTAGTTGTAGGTGCGGAAGGACCGGAACATCGCGCTCACGTGCCGACCACCTTCCGCAGCAGGGCGGCGGCCTCGCGCAGCACCGCGAGCTCGCGCTCGTCGAGGTCGACCTCGCCGATCATGCTGGCGAGGGCCTCGTCGCGGCGGCGGATGGTCGCGGCGACGACCTCTTCGCCCTGTTCGGTGAGCTCGACGTACACGCGCCGCCGGTCGTCCTCATCGGGCACGCGCACCACGAGACCGAGCTCGGCGAGGCCGTTGACGACGGTGCTCATGGTCGGCGCCGTGACACGCTCATGCTCGGCGAGCCGGGAGAGGGTGTGCCGGCCATGGGCGCGCAGAGCGCCGAGGGCGGCGAGCTGCGCGTCGCTGAGCGCGTCGACGGCGCGCACGGAGCGCAGGCGCCGGGTGAGGCGGAAGACGGCGTAACGGAGCTCGGATGCAGTGGTCTCGAGATTGTCCGTCATTATTTAGTTAGTCTAACTAAATTTTGCATCGTCGGCAAATGATGAAAAGAATGTTCACGTTGTGGCGATCGTGGCTCACAATATGAAAATGGTTCTCATGCTTCCCGTCGTCGAGCTCGCCGTCCAGGATGCCGCCGGAGTTCGCATCGCCCGGGAGGTGGGCGCTGCGCGTGTCGAGCTCGCCCAGGCCCTGCCACTCGGAGGGCTCACCCCGTCCGCCGGCACGCTCGAGGCCGCACTCGAGGCCGCGGGGGAGGGCGGCCCTGAGGTCCACGTGCTCGTCCGGCCGCGCGCGGGCGGCTTCCGCTACGACTCCGACGAACTGGACGTCATCATCCGCGACGTGCGGGTCGCGCTCGCCGCCGGGGCGCACGGCGTCGTCGTCGGGTGCCAGGGCGAGTCCGGAGGGCTCGACCGGGACGCGCTCGCGCGCATCACGGATGCCGCGGGCACCGCATCCGTCACCCTGCACCGTGTGATCGACGTGACCCCCGACCCGGTCGCCTCGCTGCAGGTCGCCCGCGACCTCGGGCTGCGCCGGGTGCTCACCTCCGGTGGCGCCTCCCGCGCAGTGGACGGCATCCCGGTGCTGCGCGCTCTCGTGGCCGAGGCCGAAGGACGCATCGAGGTGATGGCGGGCAGCGGAATCGACCCGGGCAACGCCGCCGCGATCGCCGCGACCGGCGTCGACGCCGTGCACTTCTCCGCCAAGCGGACGATCGCCTCCGAGGGCGGCGTGCGCCTGGGATCGGCATCCGACGGCGTCGGCGGGCACGAGATCACCGACCGCGAGGCGGCGCTGGCCGTGATCGCCGCCCTCGGGGGCGTGCACAGCGCGGTCTGACGCGCGGGTCGGCGCGGCGGGCCGGCGTCCGTAGACTCGGGGCATGGTCGCCATGAGAACAGCGGAGTTCGTCGATGCCCACGGGGTCGCCAACGTGTATGACGTGCACGAGGCGGAGGGCGAGGCGCGGGGCGTGGTGCAGCTGCTGCACGGCGTCGGCGAGCACGCCGGCCGCTACGGCAACCTGATCGCCGCGCTGACAGCGGCGGGGTTCCACGTCTACGCCGACGACCACCGCGGTCACGGCCGCACCGGCATCCGCCAGCACGGCGATCCCGCCCGGCTGGGACGGCTGGGCCGGGGAGGCCTGCGTGCGGCCGTGGATGCCTGCTGGCGGCTCACCGAGATCATCGGCGATGAGAGGCCCGGCCTGCCGCTCGTGCTGCTCGGCCACTCCTGGGGATCGTTCCTCGCGCAGAAGCTGCTCAACGCGCATCCCGAGGCGTACGACGCCGTCATCCTCAGCGGCTCCGCGCATCTGACCCCGCGCGACCTCAACGCCGCACCGCTGAACGCCCGATGGAAGGGCCCGGATGCCGACGGCCTGGAGTGGCTCTCGCGCGACCCCGCCGTCTGGCAGGCCTTCCACGACGACCCGCTGACGACCGAGGTGCCGCTGCTGAAGCTGTTCGGCCCGATCGAGGCGGCCCGGCTGTACGGCCGCCCGCGTCGCGATCTCGGGCACGACGTCCCGCTGCTGCTGATCGTCGGAGGCGACGACCCGGTCGGCGGTCCGCGCAGCGTGCACAAGCTCGCCGACGGCTATCGCAGCCGCTCCGGGCTGACCGATGTGACCACGCTGGTGTACCCCGATGCGCGGCACGAGCTCTTCAACGAGCTGCAGCAGGAGCAGGTGCGCGCCGACGTGCTGGCGTGGCTCGACCGGCGTATCCCGCGTCGCTGATCGGCATCCGCGTCGCTGAACGGCATCCGCGTCGCTGAACGGCATCCGCTCTGCTGGGCCGGGACCCCCGGGCGTCACCGGCCGGCGCCGGGGCGCCGCGCCTAAGCTGGAGACGTGCATGGTGAGTACAAGGTTCCCGGTGGAAAGCTCGTCGTCGTCGACCTCGAGGTCGACGACGGACTGATCCGCGACTTCCGCCTCGCCGGCGACTTCTTCCTCGAGCCCGACACCGCGCTCGAGGCGATCAACGCCGCCGTCGAGGGGATGCCGGTCGAGGCCGACGCGTCGACCATCGCCGCCGCCGTGCGCGGGGCGCTGCCCGATGGGGCGCAGCTGCTGGGCTTCTCGCCCGAAGCGGTCGGCACCGCCGTGCGCCGCGCGCTGGTGACCGCACCCGGCTGGCGCGACTTCGATTGGGAGATCGTGCACGAGCACGCGGTCTCACCGCAGCTGAACCTCGCGCTCGACGAGGTGCTCACAGCCCGCGTCGGCGAGGGACGCCGACGGCCCACCCTGCGCATCTGGGAGTGGGACGAGTCGGCCGTCGTCATCGGATCGTTCCAGTCGTACCGCAACGAGGTGGATCCCGAGGGAGCGGCCCGGCACGGCTTCGACGTGGTGCGCCGCATCTCGGGCGGCGGGGCGATGATGATGGCCGCGGGCCAGATCATCACATACTCGCTGTACGTGCCCGCCTCGCTCGTGCAGGGCATGACCTTCGCCGACTCGTACGCGTTCCTCGACGACTGGGTGCTGCAGGCGCTGCGCGCGGTCGGCATCGAGGCGACCTACCAGCCGCTCAACGACATCGCCTCGCCCACCGGCAAGATCGGCGGTGCCGCGCAGAAGCGCCTCGCCAACGGGGGAGTGCTGCACCACGCCACGATCTCGTACGACATCGACGGGCAGATGATGACCGAGGTGCTGCGCATCGGGCGCGAGAAGCTCAGCGACAAGGGCACCACCTCGGCCGCCAAGCGCGTGGACCCGCTGCGCACCCAGACCGGCATGGAGCGCAGCGACATCATCGAGCGCTTCAAGGACACCTTCCGTGCGCTCACCGGGGCGGAAGACGGCGCGATCACCGCGGAGGAATACGCGGATGCCGAGGCGCTGGTCGAGTCGAAGTTCGCGACCGACGCCTGGCTGCACCGCGTCCCGTGAGTTCTGCAGACACGCCTGCGCCGGCCTTGGCGCCTGAGCACTCCGCGCGGAGAAATGCGCCTCCCGCGGAGGAATCCGCCGATCCCGTCCGCGCGAAGCGCAGAAATCCGCGTGAAGCGCCCGTCGCGCCGGGTGCGGTCGAGATCATCGAGGGCGACAACCTCGCGGCGGCGCGCACCCTGCCTGCGGCATCCTTCACCCTGATCTACCTCGACCCGCCCTTCAACACCGGCCGCACGCAGGAGCGGCAGGTGGTCACCGCCCGTCGCACCGCTGCGGAGGACGAGCCCGAGACCGGCGCCGAGCCCGCGGGATCGGCCGAACCCCGCGTCGGGTCTGCCGAGCCGCCGGCTGCGCGCGAGATCCGGCACGGCTTCCACGGGCACGCCTACGAGCGGGTGCGCGGGATGCTGCGCACCTACGACGACCGCTTCGACGACTACGGCGCGTTCCTCATGCCACGTCTCGAAGAGGCCTGGCGGCTGCTCGCGGACGACGGCACCCTCTACCTGCACCTCGACTACCGCGAGGCGCACTACGCGAAGGTCATGCTCGACGCCGTCTTCGGCCGCGACGCGTTCCTGAACGAACTGATCTGGGCGTACGACTACGGCGCGAAGTCGCGGCGCCGCTGGCCCACCAAGCACGACACGATCCTCGTGTACGTGAAGACCCCGGGCGGGCACTTCTTCGACTCCGACGCCGTCGACCGCGAGCCGTACATGGCGCCCGGCCTGGTCACGGCCGAGAAGGCCGCTCGCGGCAAGCTGCCCACCGACGTGTGGTGGCACACGATCGTCCCCACCACGGGCCGCGAGAAGACCGGGTATCCGACGCAGAAGCCCGAGGGCATCCTGCGGCGCATCGTGCAGGCCTCCAGCCGTCCCGGCGACCGGGTGCTCGACCTGTTCGCCGGCTCCGGCACGACCGGCGCCGTCGCATCAGCGCTCGGGCGGGATGCCGTGCTCGTCGACGACAACCCCGAGGCGATCCGCGTCATGCGGGAGCGGATGCCGCACGCGAGCGTGCGCGCGCTCTGAGCAGGTCTTCCTGCACAGCTGGGGTGTCTCTCGCGTTGTCCACAACTGCTGGGTGACCAGGCTCTCGCTGTCCGCATCGTCACCTATCGTCCGTGGTAGCCGACGGCGCTCGACCGGGGCAGAATAGGAGCATGATCGTGTCGCCTGACGTGATCGGAATGATCATCGCGCTCTTCGCCTTCACGCTGACCGTGCTGGGAGGCGTCGCCACCATGCTCGCGAAGCAGACGAAGACACTGGATGCGCGCCTGGACCGCATCGACACGCGGTTGGATCGGATGGACGATCGGTTCGATCGGATGGATGATCGGTTCGATCGTCTGGAGGGCGAGGTGGTCGAGGTGAAGATCGCGATCGCCCGCATCGAGGGCCCGCGACGTCATCTGCAGCAGCTCTGAAGCCCGTAGGCGCGCTCAGGGCGCGACGCGGTGGTGCGCGGTGAAGGCCTCGCGCAACGCGGTGCGCACCAGGGCGACCGACTCGTCGCCTCGGGAGGATGAGCGCACGGCGGTGAACACCTCGCGCACGGGGGATCCGGGCAGGTCGGCGACGGTGAGCGGGCTCGGCTCGTCGCCCCAGATCAGGTCGGGCAGCATGCCGACCGCGTGGCCGGATGCCACCAGTCGCACGTGCGCGGTCAGGTCGGCCGCCTCGTACCGGACGTCGGGCTCGAACCCGGCGGCGCGGCACTGCTGCACCGCCCACTGCCGTGCGGCAGTGCCCTCCGGCTCCATCACCCAGGCGCGCTCGCGCAGCTCGGGCAGGGGAGCCGGATGCTCCGACCGCGGCAGCACGATGCGGATCGGGTCCTCGCCGAGCAGGTCGTGCTCCACACCGTCGCGCAGCTCGCGCGTGTGCCCGGGGTACTGCTCGGCGATGACCAGGTCGAACCGGCGAGCCCACAGCTCGAACAGGCTCTCCTCCGGCGGCAGCTCGGCCAGCTCCACCCGCAGCCCGGGGGCCCGCTCGGCCAGCAGCGTCAGGGCCGCCGGCACGATCGTCTCGGCCGCCGTCGGCATGGCCGACAGGCGCACCGGCTCCCAGCCCGTGTGCGCAGTCAGCGAAGCGCGCGCCGCCTCGTCGAGTTCCAGGGCGCGGGCCGCGTGCTCGGCCAGCATCCGCCCCTGCGGGGTGAGGCGCACCCGCCTGCCGTCGGGTTCCAGCAGCGCGACGCCCGCCTCGCGCTCGAGCAGCGACAGTTGCTGCGACACCGTCGAAGGCGAGTAGGACAGGGATGCCGCGACCTCGGCGATCGTTCCCCGTAGCGCCAGCTCGTGCAGCAGCCGCAGCCGTCTCAGCTCGAACATGGAACCTCCCCTCGCTCCCGTATGAGTTTGTGCCGCCCAGCTCGCCGGCAGGCGGCACGAACTCATACGGGAAGGTTTCAATCGGTCGATGTATTCGAACATTATCCTTCATAAAACATCGCTTTTCATATCGGGTGAACGGGCGCATCCTGGTGGAATGACCACCTCCGTGCCTTCTGCCGAAGCATCCGTCTCCGACCTGGCCGCACTCGCCGACGACGCCGTCGCGCTCGTGCGCCGCTGGCTCGTCGAGAGCCGTGCCATCCCCGTCGACGCCGCCGGGCAGCGCCTGGCCGGCGTGCTGCGCGACCCGAACGGGCTGGACTTCACCGTCGGCTTCGTCGACGGCGTCGTGCGCCCCGAAGACCTCACCGTCGCCGCTGAGAAGCTCAAGGAGCTCGTGCCGCTCACGCCGAAGTTCCTCCCCGGCGTGATGCGCGGCGCGATCGGCCTCGGCGGCGCGACCGCCGGCATCCTTCCCGGCATCGTCGTGCCCTCGGCCCGCGCCGTGCTGCGCCAGATGGTGCGACACCTCATCGTCGACGCCCGCGACGAGAAGCTCGGCGCGGCCATCAAGCACATCCGCGAGACGCAGGGCGTCAAGCTCAACGTCAACCTGCTCGGCGAGGCCATCCTCGGCAAGGACGAGGCCGTCCGCCGCCTCGAGGGCACCCGCCGCCTGCTGATGCGCGACGACGTCGACTACGTCTCGATCAAGGTGTCGTCCACTGTCGCGCCGCACAGCCCGTGGGCCTTCGACCAGGCCGTCGCGCACGCCGTCGAGGCGCTGCGTCCGCTGTACGAGATCGCGGCCCGCCCTTCGACGGGCTCAGGGACCCAGGGCCGCGGATCCCGCAAGTTCATCAACCTGGACATGGAGGAGTACAAGGACCTCGATCTCACGATCGCGGTCTTCACCGGCATCCTCGACCGTCCCGAGTTCCACGACCTCGAGGCCGGCATCGTGCTGCAGGCGTACCTGCCCGACGCGCTCGCCGCGATGATCCGCCTGCAGGAGTGGGCGGCCGCCCGCGTCGCCGAAGGCGGCGCCCCCATCAAGGTGCGCGTCGTCAAGGGCGCCAACCTGCCCATGGAGACGGTGGATGCCGAGACCCACGGCTGGGAGCTGGCGACCTGGTCGACCAAGCAGCAGTCCGACGCGTCGTACAAGGCCGTCCTCGACTACGCCCTGCGCCCCGAGCACATCGGCAACGTGCGCATCGGCGTCGCCGGGCACAACCTGTTCGACATCGCCCTGGCGTGGCTGGTCGCCGAGAAGCGCGGCGTCACCGAGGGCATCGAGTTCGAGATGCTGCTGGGCATGGCCACGGCGCAGGCGCAGGTCGTCAAGCGCACCGTCGGCTCGCTGCTGCTGTACACGCCGGTCGTGCACCCCGACGAGTTCGACGTCGCCATCGCATACCTCATCCGCCGTCTCGAAGAGGGCGCCTCGCACGAGAACTTCATGTCGGCGGTCTTCGACCTCGATGACGACCCCGAGCTGTTCGAGCGCGAGAAGGACCGCTTCCTGGCATCCGTCGCCGCCATCCCCGCGCAGGTGCCAGGGCCGAACCGCACGCAGAACCGTCAGCTGCCCGCCGAGCCGGCCCCGCGCGACGGCTTCGCCAACACCCCCGACACCGACCCGTCGCTGGCGGCGAACCGCGTCTGGGCCGACGGCATCCGCGCCCGCATGAGCGACTCGACCCTCGGCGACGCGACCGTCGCGGCCAACACGCTCGACACCGTCGAGCAGGTCGACGAGCGCATCGCCGCCGGCGTCGCCGCAGGCGAGGCATGGCGCGCGCTGGGCGCCGCCGGCCGCGCCGAGATCCTGCACCGCGCGGGCGACGTGCTCGAGGCGCGCCGCGCCGAGCTGCTCGAGGTGATGGGCTCCGAGGCGGGCAAGGTCATCGAGCAGGGTGACCCCGAGGTCTCGGAGGCGATCGACTTCGCGCACTTCTACGCCGAGAGCGCCAAGCGTCTCGCCGACGTCGACGGCGCCGTGATGCAGCCGGTCGGGCTGACCGTCGTCACCCCGCCGTGGAACTTCCCCGTCGCCATCCCTGCCGGCTCCGTGCTCTCGGCCCTGGCCTCCGGCTCGCCGGTGATCATCAAGCCGGCCCGCCAGGCACGCCGTTCCGGCGCCGTCATGGTCGAGGCCCTTTGGGAGGCGGGCGTGCCCCGCGAGGTGCTGCAGTACGTGCAGCTCGACGGACGCGAACTGGGCACCAAGCTCGTCAGCGACCCGGCCGTCGGACGCGTCATCCTCACCGGCGGCTTCGAGACCGCCGAGCTGTTCCGCGGCTTCCGCGCCGACCTGCCGCTGCTGGCCGAGACGAGCGGCAAGAACGCCATCATCGTCACCCCGTCCGCCGACCTCGACCTCGCCGCCAAGGACGTCGCCTACTCGGCCTTCGGGCACGCCGGCCAGAAGTGCTCGGCAGCCTCGCTCGTCGTGCTCGTCGGGTCGGTCGCGAAGTCCGAGCGGTTCCGCCGCCAGCTCGTCGACGCGGTGCGCGCCTACGAGGTCGGCGACCCGAGCGACGGCGTCAACCGTATCGGCCCGCTGATCGGACCCGCCGAAGGCAAGCTGCTCAGCGCCCTCACCGAGCTGCACCCCGGCCAGTCGTGGCTGCTCGCCCCCGAGAAGCTCGACGACGACGGCCGGCTGTGGCGCCCCGGCATCCGCGACGGCGTGCAGCGCGGCAGCGAGTTCCACCGTGTGGAGTACTTCGGGCCCGTGCTCGGCGTGATGACCGCGTCGACGCTGACCGAGGCGATCGACATCGTCAACGACATCGACTACGGCCTCACCAGCGGCATCCACTCGCTCGACGAGGACGAGATCCAGCAGTGGCTGGCGCACATCCAGGCCGGCAACGTCTACGTCAACCGCGGCACCACCGGCGCCATCGTGCAGCGCCAGCCGTTCGGCGGCTGGAAGAAGGCCGCCGTCGGCGCCGGCGCCAAGGCCGGCGGCCCGAACTACCTCGTCGGCCTCGCCGACTGGGCCGACGCCCCGGTCTCGAGCACCCGCCCGCTGGACGAGCTGGGCCTGTCGGCAGCACGCCTGGTCGAGTCGGCGGACAGCGGAGAGGATGCCGCGTGGCTGCGCGGCGCGCTCGCCACCGACATCGACGCCTGGGGCACCGAGTTCGGCGTCGTCCGCGACGCCACCGGCCTGGTCACCGAGCAGAACGCGCTGCGCTACCAGGCGCTGCCGGTCACGATCCGCTACGAGGGATCGCGCGTGGCAGAGCTGATCCGCATCGCCGCGGCGGGCCTGCGCGCCCGTTCGCGGGTGACGGTGAGCACGGCATCCGCTCTTCCCGCCGCGATCGTCACCTGGCTGGGGGCGCACGACGTCACCGTCGTGACCGAGGATGCCGAGGCCTGGGCCGCGCACGCCCGCCGCCTCGCCGGTGCCGGGGGACGCGTCCGTGTGATCGGTGCGACCGCCGCGGCAACCGCCGCCGCCGTGAACGGTTCGCCGAGCCTGGCGATCTACGCGGGCCCGGTCGTCGCCGCAGGACGCGTGGAGCTGCTGACCTTCCTGCGCGAGCAGGCGGTCTCGATCACCGCGCACCGCTTCGGCACCCCGAACCGCCACGAGATCCCGCTGCTCGACCCGGTGCGCTGAGTCAGGCGCGGGCGCTGAGTCCGCTCCGGCTGAGAGATCAGAAACGCACCTCCGACGACGTTCGGAGGTGCGTTTCTTATCTTCGCCACCCCCTACTGACATCCCCCGCTCGAGGGGCGGTTCGGCGGGCGCGAGCGCCCGCCCCGCTCAGACCAGCGGCAGCGCGTCGTCGTAGGCGGAGTGCGACAGCGGCGGATGCTCACCGAACACGCGCGTGATGCCAGGGGCGGTGCGCCAGGCGGGCCAGCCGGGGTCGCCGTCGCGCACGAACGCCACCGCGGCGGCGTGCATCTCGTCGGCGAGCTGCTGCGGCGGGTCGTCGCCGGCGATCGCTGACACCCGCTCGGCATCCAGGCAGTCGAACCAGAACGGCACATCCAGGCAGTGGTGCGACCAGCCGTTCACCGGCGACACCCACGCGAAGCGGTACACCCAGGTGGCCGAGTGGCGGCGGGCCTGCACGACGCGCAGGACGAGCGAGCGGAAGATCCGGTCGTTGACGTAGCGGCCGAGCACGGCGACCATGCCCCGCCGCCCGCCGTTGGCACGCAGCCACCGGCGGCGCAGCGCGCCGGTCTTCTCCAGCAGCCGCAGCAGAAAGCGAGCGGGCACGCGCCGCAGCACTGCAGGCAGCGCCTCGAAGCCCATCGTGAACTCGTCGTCCGTGGCACCCAGCATCAGCCGCTTGCCGACACCCACCCCGGCTGCCAGCGAATCGACGGTCGGCCGCGTGATCAGCTCGCCGTCGATCACCGGAGCCCACGGCAGCCCGTCGACGAGCGCCGCGGTCGTCGCCGCCAGCCGCGTCTTGCCCAGCAGCGACGCCTCGAACTGGTGCCGCGTCAGCAGCCGCTCGCGCACCGCGCGGAAGCCCTCGAGCGTCGGCTCGGTCTCCACCATCTCGGCCAGGCGGATGCTGCGCCGCTGGGCGAGTTCGCGCGGCAGGTCGCCCAGCGCCCCGCTGAACGAGATGGCGGCGCGGAACAGGTGCTGCGCCGCCGGCATCCCGAGCAGTGTCAGCACCGCCCCGCCGCCGGCCGAATGCCCGGCGATGGTGACCCGCTCGGGGTCGCCGCCGAATGCGGCGATGTTGCGCTGCACCCACTCCAGGCCCGCCAGCCAGTCGCGCACACCGCGGTTGTCGGGCGCGCCCTCGATCACGCCGAAGCCGTCGAACCCGAGCCGGTACGACACCGACACGGTCACGATGCCGTCGCGGTTGAACGCCCGCCCGTCGTACCAGGGGCTCGCGATCGAACCGGCCGAGAACCCGCCCCCGTGGATCCACACCAGCACCGGCAGCGAACCCTCCAGCGCGGGTGTGAAGACGTTGACGTTGAGGGTGTCCCGCCCGGCGATGCTCCCCTCGGGGATCATCGCATCCTTCTCCTCACGGCGCTGCGGGGTGGGGCCGTCGGCGGTGGCGTCCAGCGGCTCCGTCCAGGGCTTCACCGGCTGCGGGGGAAGGAAGCGCCGCCGGCCGGTGGGCGCCGCGGCGTACGGGATGCCGAAGAACGCGTGCGTGCCGTCGGAACGTGCGATGCCGAGCACCGGGCCGTCCGCGGTGCGCACGATCGGGCCGTCGGTGCGCGGAATGACGGGAGAGCTCACGATTCCAGATTATGCGCGCGGGTGCTCTCCGGATCCAGACGCTTGACATGGCGCAGCTCGTGCAGCACGAGACCCGGGCGGCGGTCGACCTTCACGCCTCCGTCGGCCGTCCAGCCGTGCCGCTCGTAGAAGCCTGCGGCCCGGTCGTTGCCCTCGAGCACCCACAGGTATGCCACCTCGTGGCCGTCGGCGCGCAGCCCGTCCTCGACGGCCGCGATCAGCCGGTGCCCGACCCCGGTCGACCACGCGTCCGGATGCGCGTAGATGCCCCACAGCTCGCCCGTGCCTGGAGCATCCTCATCGCGGGCCGCGCCGAAGCTCGCCCAGCCCGCGATCGTGCCGTCGCGCTCGGCCACCAGCGTGCGCGATCCGCGCGAGGTCTCGGCGATGATCCGCGCCCAGTTCGCCGCACGCTCCGCGATCGACAGACCGTCGAGCACCTCCTGCGGCATGAGCCCGCGATACGCCTCCTGCCAGCTGCGCACGTGCACCGCCGCGATGCCGCGGGCATCGTCGACGGTCGCGGGGCGCAGCAGCATCCGCTCTTCCTGTCGGACTGAGGGGTCAGCCGGCGGCGCGCCGGGCCTCCCAGCCCGTGCGCACCATCTCGTCGACCGTGTACCGCATGGTCCAGCCGAGGTCGCGGGCGGCGAGGTCGCCGGCGGCGACGATGCGGTCGGGGTCGCCGGCCCGGCGCGGCCCGATGACCGGCACGAAGTCGACGCCGGTGACGCGCACCATGGCATCCATGATCTGCTTCACGCTCAGCCCGTCACCCGAGCCGAGGTTGTAGGCCTGCTCGATGGGCTCGCCGCCGGCGAGCCGCTTGGCGGCCTCGACGTGCGCCGCCGCGATGTCGCCGACGTGCACGTAGTCGCGCACGTTGGTGCCGTCGGGGGTGGCGTAGTCGTCGCCGTTGATCTGCGGGGTGCGGCCCTCGAGCAGCGCCTCGAACACGATCGGGAAGAGGTTGTGCGGGCTGACGTCGTAGACGGTCGGGTCGGCGGAGCCGACCACGTTGAAGTAGCGCAGCGAGGTGTGCCGCAGCGGACGATCGGATGCCGCGGTCGCGACGCCCTGGTCGCGCAGCATCCATTCACCGATGAGCTTGGACTCGCCGTACGGGCTCGCCGGGCGCTTGGCGGTGTCCTCGGTGACCAGCTCGACGTCGGGGGTGCCGTACACGGCGGCGCTGGACGAGAAGACGATGTTCGTCACGCCCGCGGCCTCCATGGCCTCGAGGATGACGCGCGTGCCCTCGACGTTCTGGGAGTAGGTGTGCAGCGGGCGCTGCACCGACACCCCGGCGTACTTGAACCCGGCGACGTGGATGACGCCCTCGACGTCGTGCTCGCGCAGGGTGCGCTCGACCAGTTCGCGGTCGAGGATGCTGCCCTCGACCAGGGTCACGCCTTCGGACACGAACGACGGACGCCCGCTGGAGAGGTCATCGAGCACGACCGGGGTCAGCCCCGCCGATGCCAGGGCACGCACCACGTGCGCTCCGATGTAGCCGGCACCACCGGTCACAAGCCAGGACATGGGACTCCTTCCGTCGCGCGGGTGCGCGGTGTTCATTCTGTCAGGCGTCGCGGCGCGGACCCTCGGAGGGGGCCACCGTGAAGATGTGCGGGGCGCCGAATCCGGCATCCGCGAACGCCGCGCGGACGGCGTCCGACACCCACCCGACCGCATCGTGCTCGACGAGCGCGATCGCCGCACCGCCGAAGCCGCCGCCGGTCATCCGGGCGCCGATCGCGCCGTGCGCGAGCGCGGCGTCGACGGCGGCGTCGAGCTCCGGCACCGAGATCTCGAAGTCGTCGCGCATCGAGGCGTGCGAGGCGACCAGCAGGTCGCCGATCGCGCGCGGACCCTGCTCGCCGAGCACGGCCACCGTGTCGAGCACGCGCTGGTTCTCGGTGATCACGTGACGCACCCGTCGCAGGGTGACCTCGTCCATGAGCTCGGCGGCGCGAGGCAGGTCGGCGACGCCGGCATCGCGCAGCGAGCGGATGCCGAGCAGCGCAGCCCCCCGCTCGCAGGCGTCGCGGCGCTCGCGGTAGCCACCCGTGGAGTGGGCGTGCTTGACCTGCGTGTCGATGACCAGCACCTCGAGGCCGGCGGCCGTGAACCCGGTCGGGATGGAGCGCGTCTCGAGGGTGCGGCAGTCGAGGAAGGTCGCAGCGTCCGCCCGGCCGAGCATCGACGCCATCTGGTCCATGATCCCGGTGGGGGCGCCGACGGCCTCGTTCTCGGCGCGACGGCCGGCCCGGGCGAGCGTCACCGCGTCGAGTCCGAGACCCCACAGCTCGTTCAGCGCCGTCGCCGTGGCTCCTTCGATCGCCGCGGATGACGACAGCCCGGCGCCCACCGGCACATCGGACGCGATCGCGATGTCGACCCCTCGCGACTGAGTCCCTGAACTGACCTGGGTCCCTGAGCCCGCCGAAGGGCCGGGGTTCGCGTCGCCGGGCTGCAGCGCGCGCAGCGCCCAGGCGACGCCGAGGACGTATGCCGACCACTCGGGGACGGCAGGGCCCTCGGCGGGCTCCTGTCCGTCGGAGCCCTGAGCCTTGGCCGGGAACAGCGTGTTCAGCGCGCTCAGCTCGACCTCGACCGGCTCCTCGGCGAACGTCGACGCGACGCGGATGGCATCCGTGCCGTTGAAGGCGACGGCCGCGTACGTGCGGTGCGGGATCGCGAACGGCAGTACGAAGCCCTCGTTGTAGTCGGTGTGCTCGCCGATGAGGTTCACCCGGCCCGGGGCCGACCAGATGCCCTCGGGTTCGCGCCCGGTCAGCGCGGTGAACAGCGTGCGTGCGGCGGTGGCGGCGGTCATGGGTTCTCCATCGGCGGGGCGGGGTTCGCAGTTCTGCAGAATCTCGCAGTCAGAACGCGGTTTCGTTGCGAGATCCTGCGGATCTGCGAGGTTCTGCGGCAAGAGGGGGGCGGCGAGAACGCGGGGCGGGAAAGAAGCAGGGTCAGGGCTGGGGGATGGATGCGATGGCAGAGCGCAGGCGCTCGGCGGCATCCTCGGGCAGGATCTCGGCGGTCCACGCGCTCATCGCGGCCTCGGACCCGGCGAGGAACTTCAGCTTGTCGGCGGCGCGGCGGGGGCTGGTCAGCTCCAGGCGCATGCGCACGGTCTCGCGACCGGCGTGCACGGGTGCCTGATGCCAGGCGGCGATGTACGGCGTCGGCGTCTCATACAGCGCATCCACGCCGCGCAGCAGCCGCAGGTAGAGAGGCGCGAGCTCGTCGCGCTCGGCGTCGCTGAGCGCCGCGAAGTCGGGCACGTGGCGGTGCGGCATGAGCTGCACCTCGAGGGGCCAGCGTGCGGCGAACGGCACGAATGCCGTCCAGTGCTCGCCCTGCAGCACGACGCGCTCCGAGTCGCGTTCGGAGTCGAGCACCCGGGTCATCAGGTCGGGGACGGTGCGGTGGATGCTGTCGAGCAGCCGCTGCGTGCGCGGGGTGATGTACGGGTAGGCGTAGATCTGCCCGTGCGGATGCGGCAGGGTGACGCCGATCGCCTCACCGCGGTTCTCGAACGGGAAGACCTGCTCGATGCCGGGCAGCGCCGACAGGGCGGCTGTCCGGTCGGCCCACGCTTCGATCACCGTGCGCGCCCGGGTGACGGACTGCGTGCCGAACGAGCCGGAGTGCTCGGGGCTGAAGCACACCACCTCGCAGCGGCCGACGCTCGTGCGGGTGCGGCCGATGCCGAGCTCGGCGAGGTCGTCGAGCCCGCGGGTGGGGTTGACGGCGGCCGGCACGCCGCCGGTCGCGCTGTTCAGCGCGGGGCCGAACGCGGGGGAGCGGTTCTCGAACACCGCCACGTCGTACAGCGAGGGCACCTCCGACGGGTTGGATGCCGTCTGCGGGGCGAGCGGGTCGGCGTCGGCGCCCGGCATCATCACCCGGTTCTGCCGCTTGGTGGCGAAGGTGATCCAGTCGCCGGTGAGCACGTCCTGCCGCATGGTCGCGGTCTCGGGGCGCGGGTCGAGGGTACGGGCGTCGACCGCGCGCTCGGCACCGAGCGCGGTGCCCGGGTCGTCGAAGTAGAACAGTTCGCGTCCGTCGGCCAGCACGGTGCGCCGCTTGGTCACGCCGCCGCTCAGCTCGGTGGTCTGCGTCTCCGGAGAATCTGCCGTGTTCACGTCAACACGGTACCGCGCAGCCCGTGGTAACGTCAACATTCCGGAGTCATGGCGAGAGACGGGAAGAGCGGATGCCGCAGGCGAAGCGGGTGTCGATGGCCATGGTTGCCGCCCGGGCGGGCGTCTCGGGGCAGACCGTCTCGCGCGTCGCGAACGACAGCCCCCGCGTCGATCCCGAGACCCGTGCCCGGGTCGAGCGGGCCATGGCCGAACTCGGCTATCGCCCCAACCGCGCCGCGCGGGCGCTGCGCACCGGCCGCACGCACACCCTCGGCCTGGTCGCGCAGACGCTCTCCACCGTCGGCAACTCGCGGATGCTGCAGGCCGTCGCCGAATCGGCCGAGACGCGCGGCTACGCGCTGACCGTCGTGACACTCGGCGCCGACGGCGTGATCGACGATGCCTTCGACCGGCTGCGCGATCAGGGCGTCGACGGCGCGATCGTGCTCAACGAGGCCACGGCTCTCGCCCGCGACGCGGATGCGGCGGGACTGCGGCTGATCGTGGTCGACTCGCCGTCCGACGACCGCTTCACCGTGGTCGGCACCGACCACGCGGCGGGGGCCCGTGCCGCGGTTGAGCATCTGCTCGCGGCCGGGCATGGTCTCGTGCATCACCTGGCAGGCCCCCGGGGCTCGTTCGCCGCATCCGAGCGCGAGCGCGGCTGGCGCGAGGCCCATGCTGCGGCCGGCGCGGATGCGCCCGAGATCGTGCGCGGTGACTGGAGTGCGGCCTCCGGTCACGAGCAGGTGTCGCGGATGCTGGCCGCAGGCGAGGTGACCGCGCTGTTCGCCGCCAACGACCAGATGGCCCTCGGGGCGCTGCGCGCGGTCGCCGAGTCCGGGCGGCGCGTGCCGGACGACATCGCGGTGATCGGCTTCGACGACATCGCGGATGCCGCGGACTTCCAGCCCCCGCTGACGACGGTGCGGCAGGACTTCGACGCGCTCGGAGAGCACGCCGTGCGGGCGCTCGTCACCGCGATCGAGGGCGGCGACTCCGCCGATCTGCTGCTCGCCCCGCAGCTCGTCGTGCGCGCCAGTGCCTGAGCTGCTGCAGCCGCAGCGGGTCGGGAAGAAAGGGCTCTGACGACGCATTCGCGAAAGCGAACAGAACCGTTCAGGTTAGAACGCAATCATTCTTGAACTGAACATATTGCGTTGCTAATCTCCTGAATCAGCCACCGTGATCGGTGCCTTCACCGCTCAAAGGAGAACCCGTGATCAGCCCGACCGCACCCGCCTCGCCGAGCACCCTGCGTGCGGGCACCCGCGAGGCGCTGATCGCCAGTGCCGACCGGCTGCTGCGCGGTGCCGCGGCCTGGGCCTCGCCGCACTTCTCCCGCATCACCCCGCCCGGAGCACCCGGCGGCTACGGCACCGCGGTCGACGGACTCGAGGGCTTCGCGCGCACCTTCCTCATCGCCGGTTTCCGCATCGCCGGAGCTCGCGGCGAGGGCGTCGACGACCTGATCCGCGACTACACCCGCGGCGTCGTCGCCGGCGTCGACCCGGATGCCGAGGACCGCTGGGTGCGCCTGGACGAGCACGATCAGGCCAAGGTCGAGGCAGCGTCGATCGCCGTCGTGCTCGACATGACCCGTCCCTGGATCTGGGACCGGCTCGACGAGCTCACGCAGCAGCGCGTGATCGACTACCTGGCCCCCGCCGTCGGCGACGACACCTATCCGCGCAGCAACTGGCTGTGGTTCCGCGTGGTCGTGCAGACCTTCCTGCGTTCGGTGGGCGGCCCGTGGAGCGCATCCGACATCGCGGCCGATCTCGCGCTGCACGACTCGTTCGCCCGGGCTGACGGCTGGATCTCGGACGGCGTGCAGCGCTCGTACGACCACTACGCGGGGTGGGCCCTGCACCTGTACCCCGTGCTGTGGGCGCGGATGCAGGGCGCCGACGAGCTCGGCGCCCACGACCGGGCGGCGCGCGACCTCGCAGCCCTCGACCGCTACGCGCAGGATGCCGTGCACCTCGTCGGCGGCGACGGCGCCCCGCTGATCCAGGGCCGCAGCCTCATCTACCGCTTCGCCGCCGCCGCGCCGCTGTGGGCCGCAGCACTCGCCGAGGTGCCGTCGGTGCCGCTCGGGATGCTGCGCACCGCCGCGACCGCGGTCGTCGCCCACTTCGACGAGCACGGTGCCCCGGACGCCGACGATCTGCTCACCATGGGCTGGCACGGCCCCTGGCGACGGCTCGCGCAGAACTACTCCGGCCCGTCGTCGCCGTACTGGGCCGCGAAGGGGCTGCTCGGCATTGCACTGCCCGCCGACCACCCGGTGTGGGAGGCGCCTGCCGAGCCCATCCCGGCGTCGGTCGCCGACGACCTGCGCATCATCGCCGCCCCCGGCTGGATCGTCTCGGGCACGGCGGAGGACGGCATCGTGCGCGTGATCAACCACGGCACCGACCACGCGACAGCCGACACCGCGGTCGGGGACTCGCCGCTGTACGCACGGCTGGGATACGCCACCGCCACCGCGCCGCTGCACGACGGCAGAGCCTGGGCCGAACCGCTCGAGCAGTCCGTCTCCCTCGTCGACCAGCGCGGCAGGGCGACGCACCGCGCCGCCATGACCCTGCTCGACACCCGCCTCGACGACTGCGTCGCGGTGGCGGGGTCGACCACCCGCGCGCACTGGATAGACCCGGACGCCGTGCAGGTGCGCCACGGATCCGGCATCACCGGCACGGTGACCTTCGCCGGCCGCATCACGACCTGGTCGGTCGTCCGCGGTGCCTGGGAGGTGCGCGTCGCGACGGTCGACGAGCTCGAGCCCGAGGCCGCGGAGGCGGCGACCGAACTGCGCATCGGCGGCTGGCCGGTGGCAGCGGATGCCGTGCACGGCGAGGCCGCCGACGGCGTCGCCACCGCCCGCTCGGAATCGGTCTCCTCCGCGCTGTTCTCCCTCACCGCGGGAGGCGAGGCCGGCACCGTGCGCCGCGAGCACGCCAGTCCGCTCGGCGACGTCGCGATCGTGCCCGTCGTGCGGCATCCGGTGCGCGTCGGCGAGCCGATCGCCGTCGCCATCCACCTCGGTGCGCACAGCCCGGATTCCGCCCCCGCCGTCGCGCTCGACGGCGATGAGGTGGCGATCACCTGGCCGGATGGGCGGCGAACCGTCACCCGCCTCGCGCAGGCAGGTGCCGCGCCGACCGGCATCCGTCCGTCCGATCCGGCCGCCCGTGCCGATCGGACGCATCCAGACCCTCACCGCGGGTAATCCGCCATCGCAAAGGAGCATCACCGCATGAACCGCAAGATCCTCGCCGCAGGCGGCATCGCCGCCGTCGCGGCACTCACCCTCGCGGGCTGCAGCAGCAGCGGCCCGGCCGGCACGTCCGACGAGCCCGCCGGACCCATCACCCTCACCCTCTCGGGCTGGAGCATCGACACCACGCCCGAGTTCCAGGCCCTGGCCGACGCGTTCCACGAGAAGAACCCCGACGTCACGATCAAGCTCAAGGAGTACGACGCCGCCGAGTACAACACGCTCGTCACCGCCGACCTCGCCGCGGGCTCGGGCCCCGACATCATCACCCAGAAGGAGGTCAAGTACCTCACCACCTTCCAGGAGGGCGGCCAGCTGCTCGACGTCTCCGACGTGGAGCTGCCCGAAGGCATCGGCGGCGCAGACTCTTACAAGGTCGACGGCACCGCCTACGCCGTGCCGTACCGCCAGGACTCCTGGGTGCTCTACTACAACAAGGCCCTCTTCGACGCCGCGGGCGTCGCGTACCCCGACGGCTCATGGACCTGGGACGACTTCGACGAGGCGGCCGCGCAGCTCAGCGACGGCGAGGTCAAGGGCTCGTACATGCACCGCTGGCAGTCGGTCGTGCAGGGCTTCGCGAACGCGCAGAACGACGTGAGCGTGCTCGACGGAGACTTCGAGCACCTGGCGCCGTACTACGAGCGCGTGCTGGCCCTGCAGGAGGAGGGCGCGCAGGTGGACTTCAACACCTCCAGCGCCAACCAGCTCACCTACCAGGGCGAGTTCGGCAAGCAGAAGGCCGCCATGCTGCCCATGGGCACCTGGTACACCGCGACCCTGATCGCCCAGCAGGCCTCGGGCGAGGCCGACGACTTCGAGTGGGGCATCGCCCCCGCGCCGCAGCTGGACGAGTCGACCACCGGCACCGACGGCACCCCGGTGACCTTCGGCGACCCGACCGGATTCGGCGTGAACGCCGCGCTCGACGGCGACAAGGCCGCCGCGGCCAAGCAGTTCCTCGCCTTCGCCGCCAGCGCTGAGGCCGCCGAGGTGCTCGCCGCCATCGGCATCACGCCGGCGCTGACGAACGACGCGATCGCCGAGGTGTACTTCGGCGTCGAGGGCGCCCCGGGCGACGACCTCTCGAAGTTCGCCTGGTCGACGCACGAGGTGCTGGCCGAGAACCCGACCTCGAGCCGCACCGCCGCGATCCAGGGGATCCTCGGCGACATGCACACCGCGATCCTGTCGGGCTCGACCGGCGTCGACGACGCCATCACCGAGGCGCAGGAACGCGTCGCCAACGAGGTCGGCTGACCGTCTGAACCAGGGGGCCGGCTCCGCGGAGCCGGCCCCCTCCCGTACGAAGAGAGGTCACCATGACCGCGACCGTCACGCCGGATGCCGCGGAGCGCATCCCGCCGCGGCGTCGCCGCTCGGCGCTGCGCCGCCGGAACACGCTGATCGGCTGGACGTTCATCCTCCCGAACTTCCTGGGTTTCGCCGCCTTCACGCTCGTGCCCGTGATCGTGCTGTTCTACATGGCGTTCACGAACTGGAACATCTTCGGCAAGGCCGACTTCGTCGGACTGGCGAACTTCCAGCGACTGCTCGGCGACGGCAGCTTCCGCATCGCGTTCTGGAACACCATCTACTACGCGGCGCTGCACATCCCGCTCACGATCGTCGTCTCGCTCGGCCTGGCGCTGCTGCTGAACAACAAGCTGCGCGGTGTCGCGTTCTTCCGCACCGCCGCGTTCTTCCCCTACATCACCTCGATCGTCGCGATCGCCGTGGTGTGGAACCTGCTCTTCAGCCCCGACTACGGTCCGATCAACGCCATGCTGCGCGCGATCGGCATCGACTCCCCGCCCGGCTGGCTGACCTCGAAGGACTGGGCGATGCCCGCCGTCGTCATCGTCAGCACGTGGCGTGACATGGGTTACTACATGATCCTCTTCCTGGCGGGCCTCCAGACCGTGCCGCGCGAGCTGCACGAGGCGGCCCGCATGGACGGTGCGAACGTGTGGCAGCGGTTCGTCAATGTCACCCTGCCGTGCCTGCGGCCCACGATGTTCTTCGTCGTGGTGATGCTCACGATCAACTCGCTGAAGATCTTCGACCTCATCCTCGTGATGACCGACGGCGGGCCGGGGCAGGCCACCCTGGTGCTCTCGCACTTCATCTACCGCAAGGGCTTCGAGGAGTCGCAGTTCGGCTACGCCTCGGCGGCATCGGTGGCGCTGTTCTTCATCTGCATCCTGGTGACCATCGGCCAGTTCCTGTGGAACAAGAAGCGGAGCGTGTGATGACCCAGACCCAGCTCATGGTCGTCGGCGAAGAGCGCCTGCGACGTCTTGACGAACCCGCACCGGTCGGCACCGGGGCACGAACCGGGGCACGCGCCGGGCGCCGCATCGGCCGCACGCTCGGCTATCTGGCGCTCGCCGCCTTCGCCGTCGGCCTGCTCGCCCCGTTCGCCTGGATGGTGCTCAGCTCACTGAAGAATTCCACCGAGGTGTTCAGCGTGCCGGTGGTGTGGTGGCCCGAGACCTTCGTCTGGCAGAACTACCTCGACATCTGGTCGAAGGCCGACATGATCACCTGGATCCGCAACACCCTGCTGCTGGCGGTCGTGGTCACCTTCCTGCAGGTGCTCACCGGATCGTTCGCGGCGTACGGATTCTCGCGGATGCGGTTCCGCGGCCGCGACGTGCTCTTCCTCGCGTATATCGGCACCATCGCGGTGCCGTGGCAGTCGTACATGATCCCGCAGTTCATTCTGCTGTCGAATCTGAAGGTGTCGAACACGCTGTGGGCGATCATCCTCATCCAGGCGTTCGGCGCGTTCGGGGTCTTCCTCATGAAGCAGTACTACGAGACGATCCCCGAAGAGCTCAGCGAGGCCGCGCGCATCGACGGGCTGAGCGAGTACGGCATCTGGCGGCGGATCATGGTGCCGCTGTCGGTGCCCGCGATCGCCAGTCTCGCGATGCTCACCTTCGTCAACACCTGGAACGACTACCTCGGACCGCTGATCTACCTGCGCAACCCCGAGCTGTGGACGATCCAGCTGGGGCTGAAGAGCTTCGTGTCGAACCTGTTCGACACGAACTACGCGCTGCTGTTCGCCGGTCTGACCATCTCGGTCGTGCCGATCGCGATCGTGTTCCTGCTCGGGCAGAAGTACTTCGTCGAGGGCATCGCCACGAGCGGCATGAAGGGCTGAGGGATGAGGCGCGTCACGCACGACACCTGGGCGTCGATCCTGGGAGTGCTGTACCTGGGGCTGATGGTGAACCTGCTGGTGCTGACGGCATCCCTGCCGCTGGTGGTGCTGCTGATCACCACCGACCCGGTGCACTCATGGCCGCTGCTGGCGCTCGCGGCCCCTCTCGCCGCCCCCGCGCTCGCCGCCGCGTTCGGCACGTTCCGCGCCCACGACGAGGGCGAGACGCAGGTGGTGCGCGCCTTCGTGCGCGCATGGCGCCGCACCGCCCGCCCGTCGCTGCTGCTGGGCACCGCGGCGGTCGCCGCGATCGTGGTGCTGCTGGTTGATGTGCGGATGCTGGCCGCCACGGCGGCATCCGTTCTCGTCGTACCGCTGCTGCTGGTGCTCGCCGTGCTGACCGCCGCCACCGCGCTGCTCGCGCTGGCGGCGGTGGCCGAGGCGCCCCGGGCGCGGCTGCGGGATGCCGTGCGCGCGGCGTTCGTGCTCGCCGTGCGGCGCTGGCCGCTGCAGGTGCTCTCGCTGGTCGTGCTGGCGGTGCAGGTCGCGGTGTTCGCGACCATGCCGGCGGTCGGCATCGGCCTCACGGCCGCCCCCGCGCTGTACGTGGCGTGGGCGAACAGCCGGCACGCCCTGCGCCCGGTGCTCGGGCTCGAGGACGCGCCCGCGCGCTGAGCCGCCGGGGAGCGGGGCGGCGCGGGATGGGGCGGCGGGTCAGGCGCTCAGGCTCAGGTCGTCCGCGTGCACGGGGAACAGCGGCTCGTCGCCTGCGATGTACGCCTCGAGCTCGCGCAGCGCGGAGTCTGTCAGGCGGCGGGTCTCGGTGCCCAGGGAACCCGCAAGGTGCGGCGTGATCGCCACGTTCGGCAGGCGGTGCAGTTCGGAGTCCTCGGGCAGCGGTTCCGGATCGGTGACGTCCAACAGCGCGTCCAGGCGCCCGGTGCGGGTCTCGGCGAGCAGCGCGTCATGATCGAGGATCGCGCCGCGCGCGGTGTTGATCACGGTCGCGCCGTCGGGCAGTGCGGCCAGCTGCGGGGCGGCGATCATGTGGAACGTCGACGGCAGGTCGGGCGCATGCAGCGACAGCACGTCCACCTGCGGCAGCAGTTCGTCCAGGGGTACGAGGGCGGCGCCCGCGGCGGCGACCGCCTCGGCGTCGGCGAAGGGGTCGGCCACCAGTACGCGCAGTCCGTCGAACGGGCGCAGCAGGTCGACGACGCGGCGCCCGATGCGGGAGTAGCCGACCACGCCGACGGTGCGGTCGAGATTGCCGAGCGAGCGCTGCAGCAGCTGCCCGCCCCAGCTCGCGGCGTCCGCCGGCGCGGTGCGCACACTGGGCAGCACACGCTTGCCGGCGAACAGGATCGCCGCGAGCGTGAACTCCGCGACGGGCACGGCGTTGGCCTCGGCGGCGGTGGTGATGCGGATGCCGCGCTCCCAGAACTCCTCCGAGACGTGATGGCGCACGCTTCCCGCGGCGTGGAACACGGCGCGCAGCCGCGGCAGGCGGTCGAGCAGATCGTGGTCGAAGCGCGGGGCGCCCCACGAGGTGATCAGCACCTCGACGCCGGCGAGCAGCCCGTCGAGTGCGCGGTCCGACAGGTCGGTGACGAGCATGGGGGCGGGCACATCCGCGAGCGCGGCGAAGCGCGCCCGCCGCTCGTCGTCGAACAGCAGATCGAAGGCCTCGGCCGACATGACAGCGAGTGCGCGGGGCCGAGGTGATGCCATATGGAACTCTCCGTCGAGATGTGTGCGGACGCCGCTTGCGTGCGCGGTCATCTCAGTGAAGACTGATTCCCGAACATTTTCAACCTGTTCGAACTGCAACGCTCACATTCGAACATTCTCGATCGTGTCGACGAAGACGACTGAGGACGAAGACAACGGGGGATACCGGATGCTGATCAGGCGCGGCGCCGTGCGCGAGCTCTGGCATTCCTCCGCGGTCGCGGACGCGCAGCCGGCCGTGCCGACGGCATCCGATCGCGATCTCTGGGACGGGATGGACCGCGGCATCCGCGACCTGATCCTCACCGAGTCCGGCCGGCTGGCCGGCCAGGCGTGGCCGTATCCGATGCTCTCGCAGTGGGCGGCCTACGCGCGCACCGGCGACCGGATCGCCTATGAGACCCGCAACTTCGAGCGCAACCGCCGCATCCGCCTGCACGTGCTGGCCGCCGCGCTCGATCCGTCCGATGACCGCATCCTCGCGGCCGCCGACGGGCTGTGGCAGAAGACCGAGCAGGCCACCTGGTGCTGGCCGGCGCACGACGACGCCTTCGCCCGCGGCCAGCGCGTGCCCGATCCCGATCGGCCCTTCGTCGACCTCGGCGCGGGGGAGGACGCGGCGCTGGTGGCCTGGTCCGTGCTCGTGCTGCGCGACCAGCTCGAGCGCCTCTCGCCCGGCCTCGTCGACCGGCTGGCGGCCGAGACGCGCCGGCGCGTGCTCGAGCCGTTCACGACACGGCGCGACTGGCATTGGGAGGGCACCGAGGAAGACGTGCACAACTGGGCGCCCTGGATCCACGACAACCTCATCATCGCCGCCGCGGCCTTCACCGAGGGTGAGCAGCGCGACGAGGTGATCGCGCTGTGCGTGGACGGGATCGACCGCTACCTCGCCCAGCTTCCGGCCGACGGAGCCATCGACGAGGGCTTCGCCTACTGGTGGCAGGGCGCCGCCCGCGCCTTCGACGCGCTCGCGCTGCTGGACGGGCTCAGCGGCGGCGCCGTCGCGGAGGCGGTGGCCGGGGGCGAACTGGCGGGCCTGACCGAGCTCGCCCGGTTCCCCGAGCGGCTGCGCCTGGGGCGCGGATGGTTCGCCAGCTTCTCGGATGCCGAGGCGCGCGCCGACGACCACACCCCCTGGCACACGCTCTTCCGCGCAGCGCGGCTGTGCGGACTGGACGACACGGCGACCTTCGCACTGGGGGAGCGCACGCAGCCGGTGTGCGGGCTCGACAGCGGTGTGGCGGCTGGCCTGGGCCGGATGCTCGCCGAGCTCACCGACATCCGCGCGGGGGTCGTGGATGCCGTGCCGCCGCAGAGCCCCGACCCGTGGGGTGACTCCGCACGGGACGTCGTGGTGCGCGACACCGCGGTGCTCCTGGCCTCCATCGGCCTCGGCATCCGCTCCAGCGCAGGCCTGAGCGTCGTCGCCAAGGGCGGCCACAACGGCGAGAACCACAACCACAACGACCTCGGCTCGATCGCCGTCGCCGTCGACGGCATCCCGCTGCTGCCCGACCTCGGCCGGGCCGAGTACACCGCGCAGACGTTCTCGGAGCGGCGGTACGAGCTGTGGAACGTGGGCAGCGAGTGGCATTCGGCGCCGATGCCGCGCGGGCTCGCGCAGCTGCCCGGCCCGCAGTGGCGGGCGCCGGTGACCGAGATCGATCACGGCTGGAGCATCGACCTCACCGGCGCCTACCCGGATGCCGGCGCCTGGACCCGCACCGTCACCGCCTCCGGCGGTGTCGTGCGCGTGATCGACGACGGGGATGCCGTGGGCGACCCGCAGACGCGCATCGTCGTGGTGTGCGCCGGCGTGCCCGAGCGTGCCGGCGACGGCATCCTGGTGCCAGGCCGTCACGGGTCCCGCGGACTGCACCTGACCTTCGATCCCGCCGGCGTCTCGTTCGAGACCAGGCGGGTCGACGACCCGCACCTGCGCCGGTCGTGGGGTGCGCAGGTGACGCGGATGCTGTTCACGCCGGCTGAAGCCGGCCCCTGGGAGATGACAGCGAGCACTGGGAGATGAGGATGAGGGCGCGATGACCGACGGTGATGCGAAACCCGTGTTCGGGATCGCCAGGCGCGAGCGGATCATGGACGAGCTGCGGCAGTCCGGGGCGGTGCGCGTGGCCGATCTGGCACGCGAGTTCGAGGTGTCGGAGCTGACCATCCGCCGCGACATCGGCGAGCTCGCCGAGCGCGGACTCGTGACCCGCGTGCACGGCGGGGCGACGCTGCGCAGCCGGCTCGACACGACGGTCACCCCTCGCGCCACCGGCGGGGCGCCGCGCTATCGCGTCGGCATGGTCGTGCCCTCGCTGAGCTACTACTGGCCGCAGGTCGTGATCGGTGCCCGCGCCGCCGCCACGGAGCTGGGCGTGCAGCTGGTGCTGCGCGGGGCGAGCTACGAAGCCGACGACCAGCGCCGCCAGATGAACTCGCTCGTCGAATCCGGCAGCTTCCACGGCCTGATCGCGGCGCCCGAGAACCAGGGACCCGACGGCCATGCGCTGCTGAACTGGCTCGAGGGGCTGCAGATCCCCGTGGTGCTCGCCGAGCGCCGCGCCCCCTCGGCGCTGGCACTGTCCACCGTCGAGTGGGTCACGACCGACCACGTCTTCGGCGGCGCGCTCGCCGCAAGCCACCTGGCCTCACTGGGGCACCGCCGCGTCGGCATCCTCACCTCGTCGCAGTCGCCGACCTCGGGGCAGCTGCGGCAGGGCTGGGAGCGGGCCATCGGCGAGCTGGGCCTCGAGGCCACCGTCGACCTGAACGCCTCGCTGGACTACATGGAAGGGCCTGACCGCGAGACCTTCGCCGCATCGCTGCTCGACCGGGTGCGCAAGACCGGCACCACCGGCATGCTGATCCACTCCGATCCGCAGGCGCTGCTGGTGCAGCAGCACGCCCTCGACAACGGCTGGTCGGTGCCCGGGGACCTGTCGATCATCGCCTACGACGACGAGGTCGCCGAGAACGGGTCGCCGCCCGTGACCGCGCTGCGACCGCCCAAGCAGCACGTCGGCCGTCGCGCGGTCGAGATCATGCTGGCACGGCTCGAGGAGGGGGCGGATCGGCCCGTGGAGCGCGTGCAGGTCGTGCCGACGCTGCAGGTGCGGGAGTCGACCGCCGCGGTCTGATCGCGGGGCCTGCTGATCGGGGCCTCTGATCGGGGCCTGCGATCCGGCCCTGCGATCCCGCGCTGCGATCCGGCCCTGCGATCCGGGCTTGCGGATTCGGCGACGTTCTGAGTACAGTGTGGGAAAGCGCTTACCAATCTGGCGCGACAGCTTCAGAACGACAGAACGACAGAACGGAACACCATGGCGAACGTCCGCGAGATCGGCATCATCATGAACGGCGTCTCCGGACGCATGGGCTACCGGCAGCACCTGGTGCGCTCGATCCTCGCGATCCGCGAGCAGGGCGGCATCGAGCTCTCCGACGGGTCGAAGGTGACCGTCCGGCCGCTGCTCGTCGGCCGCAGCGAGGCCAAGCTCGCCGAGTTGGCCGCCAAGCACGGCATCGACGACTGGACCACCGACCTCGACGCGGCCCTGGCCGACCCGAAGTGGGAGATCTACGCCGACTTCCTGGTCACCAAGGCGCGTGCCACCGCGATCCGCAAGGCCATCGCCGCGGGCAAGGCCATCTACACCGAGAAGCCCACCGCCGAGTCGCTCGACGAGGCCCTTGAGCTCGCCCGCCTCGCGAAGGATGCCGGCGTGAAGACCGGCGTCGTGCATGACAAGCTCTACCTGCCCGGCCTGCAGAAGCTCAAGCGCCTGATCGACTCGGGCTTCTTCGGCCGCATCCTCTCGGTGCGCGGCGAGTTCGGCTACTGGGTGTTCGAGGGCGACTGGCAGCCGGCGCAGCGCCCCAGCTGGAACTACCGCACCGAAGACGGCGGCGGCATCATCAGCGACATGTTCCCGCACTGGAACTACGTGCTCGAGAACCTCTTCGGCGAGGTCAAGAGCGTCTACGCGCAGGCCGCCGTGCACATCGCCGACCGCTGGGACGAGAACGGCGAGCACTACGACGCCACCGCCGAAGACGCCGCCTACGGCATCTTCGAGCTCGAAGGCGGCGTGATCGCCGAGATCAACTCCTCGTGGACCGTGCGCGTCAACCGCGACGAGCTC
Source organism: Microbacterium sp. YJN-G (assembly GCF_015040615.1). Taxonomy (NCBI): domain Bacteria; kingdom Bacillati; phylum Actinomycetota; class Actinomycetes; order Micrococcales; family Microbacteriaceae; genus Microbacterium; species Microbacterium sp. YJN-G. The sequence continues at coordinate 2,821,429 of NZ_CP060402.1, read as the reverse complement.
GTCGAGTTCCAGGTCGACGGCACGCACGGCTCGGCCGTGGTCGGCCTGTTCGGCGCGAAGATCCAGCACCGCAACGCCACCCCGAAGCCGGTGTGGAACCCCGACCTCGAAGACAGCCACGACTACGACGCCGACTGGCAGCAGGTGCCGACCAACGAGGTGTTCCTCAACGGCTTCCGCCAGCAGTGGGAGGAGTACCTCGAGTCGTACGTGCTGGGCACCGACTACGCCTTCGACCTGCTCGCCGGCGCACGCGGTGTGCAGTTCGCCGAGGCGGGCCTGGCCTCCAGCGCCGAGGGTCGCAAGATCGTGCTCGACGCCCTGACGCTGGACTGATCGATGAGCGCTCTCCGCCTTCTCTCCGCCGACGGCGCGGTGACCCGCGTCGACCTGAACGACGGCGCCGCCCTGACCCGCCCGACCGCTCCGCTGCGCAGCCGCGTCGCCTATGCGGCCGCGCACGTCGTGCCGCGGGTGCACGCCGACAACACGCCGGGGCAGCCCGCCGACATCGACTGGGATGCGACGCTGGCATTCCGCCGCAACGTGTACTCCTGGGGGCTCGGCGTCGCCGACGCCATGGACACCGCGCAGCGGAACATGGGGCTGGATGCCGCCGCGGTCCGTGAGCTCATCGCGCGCAGCGCCGAGGTCGCCCGCGAGGAGGGCGGCTCGGTCGTCGTCGGCGTCAACACCGACCACGTCGACGAGACGCACATCTCGCTCGAGCAGGTCATCGACGCCTACGTGTCGCAGCTCGAGTTCACCGAGGAGCAGGGCGCCGGCCCGGTGCTGATGGCATCCCGTCACCTCGCCCGGGTCGCGACCGGCGCAGACGACTACCGCCGGGTCTACCGCGCGGTGCTCGAGCGCGCGACGACCCCGGTCGTGCTGCACTGGCTGGGCACCGCGTTCGACCCGGAACTGGCCGGCTATTTCGGCGCGGACGACTGGCAGACGGCATCCGGCGTGCTGCTCGACATCATCGCCGAGAACCCGGGCAAGGTTGCGGGCGTGAAGATGAGCCTGCTCAACGCCGAGAGCGAGATCTCGGTGCGCGAGCGCCTGCACTCTGTGGAATCGACACAGGGCGTGCGCATGTTCACCGGCGACGACTTCAACTACGTCTCGCTGATCGGCGGCGACGAGGCCGGGCAGGGCGAAGGGCATTCCGATGCTCTGCTCGGCGCCTTCGCCGCCATCACGCCGGTCGCCTCGGCGGCGATCCAGGCGCTGGATGCCGGTGACCCGGCCCGCTACCTCGAGCTGCTCGGCCCGACCGAAGAGCTCAGCCGTCAGGTGTTCGCCGCGCCGACCTTCTACTACAAGACCGGCGTCGCGTTCCTGTCCTGGCTGAACGGCCACCAGCCCGCTTTCCAGATGGTCGGCGGCCTGCACTCCGCACGCAGCCTGCCCCACCTATCGCGAATCGTCGAACTGGCGAACGCGTCGCTCGCCCTCGAGAATCCCGGACTCGCGCAGGAGCGCTGGCACGGGATGCTGAGCCTGAACGGACTGGACTCATGACGACCGCTACTGGATGGGTTCCTGAGCCTGTCGAAAGGCCCGACCCCCGCCTGTCGATCAACCACGCCACGATCAAGCGCGCCGACCTCGCCACCGCCCTGCGCGTGACGGCGGATGCCGGCGTGCAGTCGATCGGCCTGTGGCGCGAGCCGGTGAACGAGGTCGGTCTCGCCACGGCATCCCGGATGCTGACCGATTCCGGTCTGCGCTTCTCGACGCACTGCCGCGGCGGATTCTTCACCCTGCCCGAGGGGCCCGAGCGTGTCGCCGCGCTGGACGACAACCGCCGCGCCATCGAAGAGACCGCGACGCTGGCCGCGGCCGGCGCCGCCGGCTCCACGGCGGTGCTCGTGCTCGTGGCGGGCGGACTGCCCGAGGGGTCGCGCGACCTGATCGGCGCCCGCGAGCGGGTGCGCGATGCGATCGGCGCGCTCGCCGATGATGCGAAGGCCGCCGGGGTGACGCTGGCGATCGAGCCGCTGCATCCGATGTACGCCTCCGACCGGGCCGTGGTCTCCACGCTCGGGCAGGCCCTCGACATCGCCGCGGACTTCGACCCGGCGGTGGTGGGCGCCGCCGTCGACACCTTCCACATCTGGTGGGACCCGCAGGTGCTCGAGCAGATCGCCCGCGCCGGACGCGAGGGCCGCATCGCCACCTACCAGGTGTGCGACTGGAAGACCCCGCTCGCCGAGGACGTGCTGCTCTCGCGGCACTACATGGACGAGGGCATGATCGACTTCGGCTCGCTCACCCGCGCGGTGATCGAGACCGGATACGACCGCGACATCGAGGTCGAGCTGTTCAACGCCGACATCTGGGCCGACGACCCCGCCCGCGTCGTCGCGCGCACCGCCCAGGCCTTCGCCGCCGCGGTGACCCCCCACCTCCCCTGACCCCCGCCCCCGTGCCCCGGTGCCCCCGCGCGCCCCCGCGCCCGTCTATTTGTCACAAAGTCTCGGAATCGGGGCCGGATAGCGGCACTTCGTGACAAATAGACGGGGAGGATCGACGGAGATGGAGATGGAGACGGAGAGGATGAGGGGATGAGGGTGCGACCAGGACTGTGCTCGGTGACCTTCCGGCAGCTCGCGCCGGACGAGATCGTGGCGCGCGCCGCGGATGCCGGCCTCGAGGTGATCGAATGGGGCGGCGACGTGCACGTGCCCCCCGGCGACCCCGTCCGGGCGGCCGAGGTCGCCCGGGTGACCACCGAGGCAGGGCTTTCGGTCTGCTCGTACGGCTCGTACTTCCGGGCGGATGCCGATGAGTCGCTCACCCCGATCCTCGACAGCGCCGAGGCGCTGGGCACCGACCGCGTGCGGGTGTGGGCGGGTCGCGTCGACTCCGCCGACGCGACCCCGCAGGAGTACGACCGGATCGTGGCCAGGATGCGGGATGCCGCCGCCGAGGCCGCCGACCGCGGCATCGGCCTGGCCCTTGAGTACCACCGCGGCACGGTCGCCGACACCCCGGATGCCGTGCTGCGACTGCTCGCCGAGGTCGGCAGCCGCGCCCTGACGACGTACTGGCAGCCGTCGGTCGGCGCCCCGGATGCCGTCGCGCTCGCCGAGTTCGATGCGATCGCCGCGCACACCAGCGCCGTGCATGTGTTCTCGTGGTGGCCACAGGCCGAGCGGCTGCGCCTGCACGAGCGGGAGGATCTGTGGACGCGGCTGGCTGCCGCGGCATCCGCTCTGTCGGCCCCACCGCGCGACGCGCTGATCGAGTTCGTGCCGGACGACGATCCGGCCCTGCTCGGGCCGGAAGCGGCGACTCTGCTCCGCTGGCTCGCGGCCTCGGATCGGTAGGCTCTGCTCATGACTGATGCGGTACGACGCGCCTCGACACCCACCCTGCACGACGTCGCGCAGGCGGCCGGCGTCTCGCTCGCCACGGCATCCCGGGTGCTGAACGGCTCGGAGCGCAAGGTGGCCGAGTCGTTCCGTGTCCGTGTCGAGCAGGCGGCTGCCGAGCTCGGGTACATCCCCAACGTCTCGGCGCAGGCGATCGCACGCGGCACCTCGCGGGTGATCGCGCTGCTGGTCGCCGACATCGCCGACCCGTACTTCGGCCTGGTCGCCTCGGGCGTGGCACGCGGCGCCGATGAGGAGGACCTCATCGTCACCGTCGCCATCACCGAACGCGATCCGCAGCGCGAGGCGCGCATCCTGCGGGCCCTGCGCGGTCAGCGTCCGCGCGGCGTGATCCTCGCGGCCTCCCGCGCCGGCGGCAGCGAGGCGGCCACCGGCGAGGAGCTCGCGGCCTTCCGCGCGCTCGGCAGCCGCACCGTCACCTTCGGGCCGGGCGGCGACCGCAGCATCCGCATCGACAACCGCGGCGGCTCCGAGCAGCTCGGCCGCACGATGGCCGGTCTCGGTTACCGCCAGGCGGTCGCGATCGGCGCCGCCGACGGCGTGCGCACCTCAGACGACCGTCTCGCCGGCTTCACCGCCGGGTTCGCCGAGGGCGGCGGCGAGGTCGCCCGCGTCTACCGCGGCACCTTCGAACGCGACTCGGGCGCGGCCGCGATGGCCGAGGCGCTAGCCGACGGCATCGACGAGGGCACCCTCGTCTTCGCGCTCAGCGACGTCGTCGCGATCGGTGCGATGACCGCGATCCGCGATGCCGGACGCTCGGTCGGCGCCGACATCGCCGTGTGCGGCTTCGACGATGTGCCGGTCGCCCGCGACGTCTCGCCGCAGCTGACCACCGTGCACGTGCCGCTCAGCGAGCTCGGCTACGAGGCCTTCCGCGCCACGGTCGACACCGAGTGGGAGCAGGCGCCCATCGCCCTCGAGGTGCGGGTGCGCGCGAGCACCCCTGGCGTCGCCTGATGCGGGTCGTCCTCGCCCCGGACAGCTTCAAGGGCACCATCACCGCCGCGGATGCCGCGCAGGCGCTCGCCGAGGGATGGCGGTCGGTCGACGCGGATGCCGAGATCGCGCTGCGGCCGATGGCCGACGGCGGCGAGGGCACCGTCGCGGCCTTCGAGGCCGCCGTGGCCGGTGCCGAGCGGATGCCGATCGTCGTCGACGGCCCGTCGGGCGCGCCGGTGCGGACGAGCTGGCTGCTGCTGCCGGCATCCGCCGACGCTCCTCGCGGCACGGCCGTGATCGATCTGGCGTCGACCTCGGGGATCGAGCTGCTGGGCGGCGCGGATGCTGGGTCGGGTGGTGGTCTGCGGCCGTGGGATGCCGACTCCTCGGGCTTCGGACAGGCGATCGCCGCGGCCCTCGACCACGGTATCTCGCGGCTCGTGCTGGGCATCGGATCGAGCGCGTCGACCGACGGCGGCACCGGGATGCTGCGCGCCCTGGGCGCCCGCTTCCTCGACGCCGCCGGAGGCGAGACCCCCGCGGGGGCGCGAGGGCTGGCAGAGCTGTCGCGCGTGGACCTCAGCGGCCTGCGGCCGGCGCCCGAGGTGCTCGTGCTCACCGACGTCACCAACCCGCTGACCGGCCCGCGCGGAGCCGCCGAGGTGTTCGGCCCGCAGAAGGGGCTGACGGATGCCGCCGATCGCGCCACCGTGGATGCCGGCCTCGGACGGCTCGCAGCCCTGCTCGAACTCGATGTCGCCGTTCCCGGTGCGGGTGCTGCCGGAGGCGTGGGCGGAGCGCTCGCCGCTTGGGGAGCGCGGCTGCTACCGGGAGCGGGGGAGGTGGCGCGACTGATCGGCCTGGCAGATGCCGTCGCCGGTGCCGACATCGTCATCACGGGCGAGGGGTCGTACGACGGCCAGTCCGGCGACGGCAAGGTGCCCTCGCACGTCGCCATGGCGGCCGCGGATGCCGGCGCCCGCGCGGCCCTGGTCGCAGGACGCATCGCCGAGGATGCGGATGCCGGCCCGTTCGCGGCATCCGTGTCTCTCACCGAGCTCGCCGGCTCTGCGGCATCCGCTCTCGCCGAGCCCGCCCACTGGCTGCGCGAGGCCGGCGCGGTCCTCGCCCGCACCCTCTCCTGACCCGCAGGGTGGGTGGACGGACAGCTGCCCCGTCGCCTTCTCGTTCGCGGGTCTCACTTGGCTGCCTCGACCCTGGATATGCCCGCCATTCGGGACCCGCGGGTGCGCGCGGTCGCGTCCCCTTCCCGTTGAGGTGTCGCGAATGGTGGCCTAGAGGGGTGCTGAGGCCACCAATTGCGACCCGCGAACGCCAGGCAGGTCAGATCGCGTAGTCGTCGGCGGGGTGGTCGCCGAAGGCGGCGAGCTCGCAGAGCAGCTGCACCTCGCTGGGCGACTGCACCGGCAGAAACGCCGCTTCGCGCAGCCGTCGGTTGGTCGCGGTGACCGTGACGTAGCCGCGTCCACCGGTCAGCGCCGCCTCATGCTGGGCGGCCGCGTGCGCGAGCCGGGCCGCCTCGAAACGCAGCCGGGTCACCCGGTGCGCGTCGGCCAGCCGGACGTCCGCCGTGTGCGCGTCGAGATCGGCGGCCAGCTGCGCGTACTGCGCATCCAGCCGACGCTGGAACCCGGCGAGCACGCCGTTCGGCCCCTCCAGCCGCGCCGCCGACTCGGCAAGAGCCCTCCGGGCGAGCCCCAGGCACAGCGCCGCCTGCAGCAGGTAGTGCGTGGCGCGCTGCGCGCCCGCCGCCTGCAGCGAATCGGCCAGCACGGCCTCCGCCGGCACGTGCAGATCGTCGAAGGCGAGCATCGCCGAGCGGGTCGCGTCCAGTGCCAGCAGCCCCTCGACCGCACGGGTCGTGAAGCCCTCCGAGCCCACCCGGGCCGTCAGGATCACGCGCGCCGACTCGTCATCCGAGCCGTCGTCAACGCGGGCAGGGAAGACCACGAGCGTGCCAGGCGCGATGTTCGACGCCCAGGCGATGCGCCCGCTCACGCGGTATCCGCCTGCGCCATCCGGCACGGCGACGGTGGGCACGGTGCCCAGTCCCGCCGACTCCTGCAGAGCGGTGGCCATCGCGATCGATCCGGCCGTCCGGCCCGCGACCAGGTCGCTCAGCAGCTCATCGCGGTCGGGCAGGGCCGAAGCCCGCACGTACTCGGTGACCATGCGGTGCGCCCACAGCGAGAAGGCGGTGCTCATGCATTCGCCGGCGACGGCCGAGAGCAGGGCGACGGTGCCGGTGAGGTCGGCATCCTGCCGATCCACTCCGACCCCGAGCGCGCCCAGCTCGCCGAAGGCGGACAGCGTCGTGGCGAGATCGGCATCCTTCGCGTCGACGGCGGCCGCCGACTCGGCGGCGTGCCGGGCCGAGGCGGCGATCACGTCGACCAGCGCGGCGGTCATGCGCGCACCTGCCGTGCGTCGGCGAGGCGGTGCACGCCCCGCAGGATGCGGTCGAGCAGGAAGCCGAGCACTCCGATCGCGAACATCGTCGCAGCCAGCCCCGAGTAGTCGATGTTGTCGCGCGCGTTGAGGATGGCGTAGCCGAGGCCGTTGGGCACGCCGAGCATCTCGGCCGGCACGAGCACCACCCACGAGATCCCCAGCGCCACCCGGCTCGCGCCGATGGTGGGCGAGGCGAGCGCCGGCAGGGCGGTGGAGCGGAACGCCTCCCACCGGGTCGCGCCCAGCGAGCGGGCCACCTTGCGCAGGCCCGGGTCGAGGGTGCGCACACCGGCGGCGACGCCGAGCACGATCGGCCACACCGCGGCGAGGGCGACCAGCGCGATCACCGCACCGGTGCCTGCGCCGAGCAGCACGATCGCCAGCGGAGCCCACGCCAGCGGCGAGGTCATCCGCAGGAACTGCACGACCGGGTTGACGGCATCCTCCACCGGTGCGCGCGAGCCGAACAGCACACCCAGCGGCACCCCGATGACGATCGCGATGCCGAGCCCGGCGAGCAGGCGCCCGAGCGAGACGGCGATGGCGTCGAGGAACGCGGGGTCCACGGCCAGCCGCGCGAGGGCGTCGAACGTCGTCAGCGGACCCATCTTCGACACCACGGGGTTCGCGGCGAGCAGCACGTCGGCCAGCAGCCACCAGATCACCCCGGTCGCAGCAAGCACGCCCAGGCGCGCGAGCGCCCGGCGTCCGGCACCACGGGCGCGCGAAGGCGCCGGGGTCGAGGGCGGTGCGGGAGAGGCGGATGCTGTGGTCGCCGGCTCTGCGAGGGTCGTCATGGCTGGATCAGCTCCTGTCGCGTCGCCGAGGCGCCGAAGGCGGACAGCCCGCCGGCACCCTCGATCGCCTTGAGATTCACATCGGTGGCCACGAGATCGGCGTGCACGTCGGCCGGCTCGATGCGGTGCAGCCAGTCGGTGTCGGCGTCGATCGCGGTGAGCCGCATCTGCCGCACGAGCTCCTCGGTGTAGCTCGGGTAGGCGTAGGGCTGGAACCCGATGCGGGACTGCTCCCAGTCCGGATGCCGCACGGCATCCTCCTCGACATACGCGTGGTCGTCGTGGTCGATGAGCACCTTCGCGATCGCCGCGGGAGCCTGGGGCAGATAGCCGCCGGCGCTGAGCCGCTCGGCGGCGGCGGCACGGTCGGCCAGGATGCCGCGCTGCGCGGCGACCACGGCATCCGCCGCCCGCTGCGCAAGCGAAGGATCGTCGACGAGCAGATCCTCGCGCACGACCGTGACGCAGCACGCGTGCTCGCGCCACACGTCACCGGTGAACCGCAGGATGCGGCCGATGCCCTGCACCTCGGCGACCGCGCAGAACGGCTCGGCGACGATGTACCCCGACACCGATCCGGCGCCCAGCGCCGTGGGCATGTCGGCGGGGGCGAGCACCACGAGCTGCACGGTGCCGGCGGCGGCATCCGGGGTCTGGTTGATCACGGCCGTGAGGCCGGCGTCCCGCAGCAGCTGCTGCAGCACGACGTTGTGGATCGAGTACCAGCCGGGCACCGCGACCGTGGTGCCGGCGAGCTGGGCGACCTCGGTGATGTGCGGGGCGACCGTGATGGCCGAGCCGTTGACGTGGTTCCAGGCCAGCACCTTCACCGGCACATCGGCCTCGTACCGCAGCTGCATGGCCGCCGGCATCAGTAGATGCACGATGTCGACGCTGCCGGACTGCAGGGCCTCGACCAGCGGAGCCCAGCCGCGGAACAGCGTCGGGCGAGGGGTGCGGATGCCGCGCTTGGCGAACTCGCCGGTGTCATGGGCGAGCAGCAGCGGAGCGGCATCCGTGATGGGCAGGTAGCCGATGCGCAGGGTGTCGGTCGGCTTCTTCGTGACGCCGGCGGCCGGGGCCGCGGTCGCGTCGGCGGGCCGGCGGAATGCGCCGGCGACCACAGGCAGGGCCAGAAGGGCCCCGGCCCCGGCGAGGGTCAGGACCTCGCGTCGGGTGCGGGAGCGGCGGACGGATGCCGGGTCGGCGGATGCTGAGGAGCCGGGCGCGCTGAGGTCGTGGTCGTGGTCGAGGTCGTGCGCGTCGTGGTCGTGGCCGTCGTGGGCGTGCGTCGGGACGTCCTCGGCGAAGCGGGCGAGCAGGGTGCTCTCGAGCGCCGTGTGGTCGCTGCCCTGGTCGCTGCCCTGGGCGGAGAGGATCTCCAGCCCCGGCCGGCCACTGCGGATCACCGCCACCCGGTCGCCGAGCAATGCCGCCTCGGAGAGGTCGTGCGTGACGAGCACCGTGGTGAGCCCGCGCTGCTCGTGCACGCGGCGCAGCCACGCCTGGGCATCCGCGCGGGTGAGCGGGTCGAGGGCCGAGAACGGCTCGTCGAGCAGCAGCAGCGTCGGCTGCGCGGCGACCGCGCGGGCGATGGCGACGCGCTGCGCCTGCCCGCCGGAGAGCTCGTCGGGGAAGCGCTCGGCGAGGCCGCCGATGCCCAGCTGGTCGAGCAGCGCCGCGACTGCGGCATCCGCGTCGTGCGCGTGACCGAGTCCGCTGCCGCCGTTGGCCCGGTACTCCAGGCCGAGCCGCACGTTCTCGGCGGCCGTGCGCCACGGCAGCAGGTGCGGCTCCTGGAAGACGGTGCGAGTCGAGCCGCCGGACTGCTCCGGGCGGATGACGGTGCCGGATGCCGCGGGCAGGAGGCCGGACAGCAGGGCCAGCAGCGTGGACTTGCCGGCGCCAGACGGGCCGACGACCGTGAGCAGCTCGCCCGGTGCGAGCGACAGATTCACGTCCTCGAGCACCAGCGAGGCGCCGCGTGCGACGCTCGCGCCGCGCACCTCGACGACGGCGCCGGTCGGGCGGTCGGACTGAGAGGAATGCGGCATTCTGCCTCCGGGCGGCTGCATGGTCGGGGTGTCGGCGAGCGTAGCAAGCAGACAGACAGGTCTGGCAGGGGGCCGCGACACATTACGACACAGAGACAGGTGCGTGGGTGTCCGACCGCGGCGGACGCGTGGGGCAGGCCGTAGCTCGGACGGCGGCTCGGACGACGGCTCAGACGGCGGCGGTCACCCCGAGCCGGGCGCGCATCATGTCGGCGGCGAGCAGGATCGGCTCGGCGCTGTGTGCGACCTTCGATCCCAGCAGTCCGCCGTCGTAGGCGAGCTGCGCCTCATCGGCGATGCGCTCGGCGTCGTCGCGGCCGGCGAGGGCATCCAGCCACTGTCCGCGCACCCAGTCGCGGTGCTCGCGCACGGCGCGAGCGATCGGCTCGCCCGGGTCGGGGAACTCGACGAGCGCGTTGAGGAAAACGCAGCCGATGAATCCGTCGGCGCTGCTGCGCCGCGCCGCGAGCTCGAAAGAGGCCAGCAGTCGATCGGGGCCGGCGGGCACCGAGCTGATCGCGGCGCGGTACGCCTGCCGGTCGGCGGCATCACGCTGCTCGAGGTGCGCGATGACCAGCGCCTCCTTCGAGCCGAACGCCTGGTACAGCGTCGCCTTGGCGACCTCGGCCTCGGCGAGGATGCGGTCGATGCCGACCGGACGGATGCCCTCACGACAGAACAGTCGGCTGGCGGTCTGCAGCAGCCGGTCGGCAGCGGGAGTCAGGGCGGGCATGACTCCATGTTACGGATGCCGCGCGCGGGATCGGCTACCGTGGACGAACAGACAGGTCTGTCTGCCAGCATCCGCCCTTCCGCTGTTGAGAGGAACACCCATGGCACTCTTTCTCGTCGAGGTCGAGCTCACCGAACCCACCCGCGAAGCCGCCGCATCCGTGATCGACACCGTCGCCGGAGCGTTCGCGACGACCGGCGGCGAGCTCGTCGAGGCGCAGGTTCCGAGCGGCCACGAGCGCGTCTACCTGATCGTCGAGGGCGACGAGTGCGCGGGCGTCGTGCTCGACGCCGAGACACTGCCCGGTGCGGCATCCGTCACCGACATCGTGCCCGTGCGTCTCATCGGCGCGACCGTCGACGAGGTGCGCGCCCGCGGCGCCGCCGCCGGATACCTGGTGGAGTGGGACATCCCCGCCGAGATCACCATGGAGAAGTACCTGGCCGCCAAGAGCGCCAAGACGCCGCTCTACGACACCCTCGACGACGTCGCGTTCCTGCGCACCTACGTGCGCGAGGACACCCAGAAGTGCCTGTGCTTCTACGACGCCGACGACGAGGCCGCCGTGCGCCGCGCCCGGGAGGTCGTGAGCACTCCGATCAGCCGGCTGCACACCCTCGACGCCCAGGCCGCCACGGTCTGACTTCTTCCCACGCGACGTTCATGGTTCGCGGCTCGCTTCAGATGTCGCGAATTGCTGCTTCAGCGCGCGTCAGGCCACCATTTGCGACCCGCGAACCGGGAAGACGCGACTCGAAACCGGCCGGGGCTCAGCCGTTCAGTGCCTCGGTGACGACAGCGCGGGCCTCCTCCTGCACGGTCGCGAGGTGCTCGGAGCCGAGCAGGCTCTCGGCGTACAGCTTGTAGACATCCTCGGTGCCCGAGGGGCGGGCGGCGAACCAGGCGTGCTCGGTCTGCACCTTCAGGCCGCCGATCGCGGCCCCGTTGCCCGGCGCGTGCGAGAGCTTCCCGATGATCGGCTCGCCGGCCAGCTCGGTCGCGGCGACGGCATCCGGGGCCAGCGCGCCCAGCGCCGCCTTCTGCTCCGGCGTCGCCGGGGCGTCGACCCGCTGATAGGTCGAGGCGCCGAAGGCCTCCTCGAGTTCGCGGTAGCGCTCCGACGGGGTCTTGCCGGTGACGGCGATGATCTCGGCGGCCAGCAGGCACAGCAGGATGCCGTCCTTGTCGGTCGACCAGACGCTGCCGTCCATGCGCAGGAACGAGGCTCCGGCCGACTCCTCTCCGCCGAAGGCCACCGAGCCGTCGAGCAGGCCGGGGACGAACCACTTGAACCCGACCGGAACCTCCAGCAGGCGCCGGCCCAGCGACTCGGCGACCCGGTCGATGATCATCGATGAGACGAGCGTCTTGCCGATCGCGGCATCCCGCGGCCACTCGGCACGGTGCGAGAACAGGTAGTCGATCGCGACCGCGAGGTAGTGGTTCGGGTTCATCAGGCCGGCATCCGGGGTGACGATGCCGTGCCGGTCGGCGTCGGCGTCGTTGCCGGTGAGCACGTCGTAGTCGCCGCGCTTGGCGACCAGCGATGCCATGGCGCTCGGTGACGACGGATCCATCCGGATCTTCTCGTCCCAGTCAAGGGTCATGAATCGCCAGGTCGGGTCGACCTCGCGGTTCACGACGGTGAGGTCGATGCCGTGCATCTCGGCGATCAGCGCCCAGTACTCCACCGACGCCCCGCCCATCGGGTCGGCGCCGATGCGCACCCCGGCGCGCTTGATCGCATCGATGTCGATGATCGACGGCAGATCGCGCACGTATGCGTCGCGGAAGTCGTAGCCGTTCAGCGCATCCCAGTCGATGTCGGCGAAGCTCTCGCGCTGCACGCCCTCGAGTCCCGCCTCGATGAGCTCGTTGGCGCGACGGGCGATCCAGCCGGTGGCATCCGTGTCTGCCGGGCCGCCGTGGGGCGGGTTGTACTTGAAGCCGCCGTCGCGAGGCGGGTTGTGGCTCGGGGTGACGACGATGCCGTCGGCGCGGCCGGGGTCGGCGGCATCCCGGCCCCTGTTGTAGGTGAGGATCGCGTGGCTGAGCGCCGGGGTGGGCACCCAGGCGTCGCGGGAGTCGACGCGGACGTCGACGCCGTTCGCGATCAGCACCTCGATCGCGTTGCGCTCGGCCGGCAGCGACAGCGCGTGCGTGTCGCGTCCCAGGAACAGCGGACCCTGGATGCCCTGCTCGCGGCGATAGTCGACGATGGCCTGCGTGGTGGCCAGGATGTGGTCCTCGTTGAAGCTCGACGACAGCGCGGACCCGCGATGGCCACTGGTGCCGAACGTCACCCGCTGCGCGGCGACCGACGGATCGGGATGCCGGTCGTAGTACGCGGCGATCAGCTCGTCGACATCGATGAGGTCCTTTTCCTCCGCGGGGAGGCCTGCACGGCTCGTCATGCTCTCAGTCTGCCGCGCGGGTCGGGGATGCGCATCCTCGGCGTCATGGAGGATGCTGTGCAGCATCCGTCTGTTCCATGCAGCTCACGCGGGAAACTGCGCTTCGCGCGGATCGGATGCCGTATTCCGTCCGCGCGAAGCGCATTTCTCCGCGCGAAGTGCACGGCGAGTATTCACGGCGCGGGGGCACGGATGCCCGGGACTAGAGTGGCCGGGTGACCGAACGCCGCACCTACAGCTATCTGGGCCCTGCCGGAACCTTCACCGAAGCGGCACTCGATCAGGTTCCCGAGGCACGCGGTCACGACTGGCGGCCGGTGCACAACGTCGGCGAGGCGCTCGCCGATGTGCTCGAGGGCCGCAGCGATGCGGCCATGATCGCGATCGAGAACTCCATCGAGGGCGGCGTGACCAACACCCTCGACGGGCTCGCCACGCGACCGGGTCTGCGGATCGTCGGCGAATACCTGGTCAAGGTGAACTTCGTGCTCGTCGCCCCGCGCGGCACCACGCTCGATGACGTGCGCGTGATCGCGGCGCATCCGGTCGCCTATGCGCAGTGCCACAGCTGGCTCGGCGAGCACCTGCCCACGCACGCGCACGTGCCGGCGGCGAGCAATGTGGCCTCCGCGATCGGCGTGCTCGACGGCACCCTGCCCGCGCAGGCGGCGATCGCCGCCCCCGGCATCGTGCACCACCATGACGTCGAGGTGCTGGCCGAGCAGATCGGCGACAGCGACAACGCCGTGACGCGCTTCGTGCTGGTCTCGCGCACGGTCGCACCTGGCGAGCCCACCGGGGCCGACAAGACCTCGCTCATCGTCGAGCTGCCCGATGACCGCCCCGGTGCCCTGCTCGAGATGCTCGAGCAGTTCTCCACCCGCGGCATCAACCTGTCACTGCTGCAGTCCCGCCCGATCGGCGACGAGCTGGGCCGGTACCGCTTCGTGATCGACGCCGACGGGCACATCCACGACGAGCGCATGGCCGACGCGCTGCTCGGCATCCGTCGTTTCAGCCCCCGCGTCGTCTTCCTCGGCTCGTACCCGCGCGCCGACCGCCGCATCGTGCAGTACCCCGATCACTACGCCGACGAGATCTTCGTCGAGGCCCGTGACTGGCTGCGCGGCCTGATCGCCGGCGAGCCCGACGAGGTGTGACTTCCCGGCCCGCACCTCAGCGGGCGAGCAGTTCCAGGGTGCGGATGCGCCCGGGGGTCGCGTCCAGCGGCTCGGCGTCGTAGGAACCGGCCACCGGCGAGATCATGATCTCGTCGACACCGTGCTGCGCCGCGAAAGCGGCCAGCTCCGACCGCACGTCGGGTCCCGAGCCGACGAACCACGACGAGCGGATGCCGTCGATCAGGGTCTGCTCCTCGGCATCCGCCGCATCCGCCAGACCCTGGGCTGCCTGCTCGACCGTCTCGAGGGCGATCATCGGCTGGTTGCGGCGCAGCCGCGCCATCATCCGCAGCTGCGGCAGAGCACGGGCGTGCGCCTCGTCGGCGGTCTCGGCCGCGACGACGTTCGCGGTGAGGAACGTGCGCGGCTCGGCCAGCGTCTCGCCGGCCCGGAACCCCGACCGGTACAGATCGAGTGCGCGCTGCAGGCCGTGACCGGCGAAGTGGTTGGCGAACACGTACGGCAGACCGAGGGATGCCGCGAGCTGCGCGGAGTAGTCGCTCGACCCGAGCAGCCAGATCTCGGGGGCCGAGGACGCCCCGGGCGTCGCCCGCACGGTGTACTCGCCGCCGCTGGTGAACTGCACGGTCGCGCCGGAGGGGCGCACCATGAGCGCGATGTCCTGCACGTGGGAGGGGAACCGCTCGACCTCGCCCGCGGCACCGGAGGCGCGCAGCAGCTGCGTGATCACGGGGTCGCTGCCGGGTGCCCGTCCGATGCCGAGGTCGATGCGTCCGGGTGCGATCGCCTCGAGCGCCGCGAACTGCTCGGCGACGATGAGGGGAGCGTGGTTGGGCAGCATCACGCCGCCCGAGCCGACGCGGATGCCGCGGGTGCGCGCGGCCGCGGCCGCGATGAGCACCGGGGGAGAGGTGGATGCCACCGAGGGCATGTTGTGGTGCTCGGCGAACCAGTAGCGTCGCAGGCCCAGCTCGTCGGCGCGCTGCGCGAGCGCCATCGATGCCGTCATCGCCTGAGCGCTGGTCTGACCCGTGCGCACCGGCACGAGATCGAGGACGGAGAGGGCGGGGGCGGTCTCGGAGAGTGTCATCGCCGGGTGCAACGCCGCCTCGCGCACGGGCATTCCGGCACGGGCATTCCGGATGCCGCCACGCAGCCCGGTCCGCCGGCGTGATCGCCTTCGCCGCCCGCGCGCCGGTAAGGTGTCGTCGTGGCATCACAACGGCGTCCTCCTGGCTCTCAGGCTTCATTGCGTGAAGCCAATCGGCGTCGAGTCGTCGCTGCGATCAAGAAGCAGGGCAGCCTCACCCAGGTCGAGCTCGCGGCCGTGACCGGCCTGTCTGCGGCATCCGTCTCGAACATCGTCAAAGAGCTGTCCACGGCGGGGGTGCTCCGCACCACACCCAGCATCCGCAGCGGCCGCCGCGCCACCCTCGTCTCGTTCGCCCGCGCGGTCGGCCTGGTCGCCGGCATCCACGTCGCCGCCCGCCATCTGCGCGTCGTCGTCGCCGACGTGAACGGCACCGTGCTCGGCGAGAACCACATGCCGCTGGCCCGTGATCACCGCGCCGACAACGAGCTCGACCGGGCGTCGCTCCTGCTCTCGGACATCCTCACCAACATGGAGTCGGGCATCGACGAGCTGCGCGGTGTCGGCGTCGCCGTCTCGGCGCCCATCGACCGCGCCACCGGCCGGGTCGCCGGCCGCGGCATCCTGCGCGGGTGGACCGGCGTCGACATCGTCGACGTCGTGCACCGGCGATTGCGCCAGCCCGTCTTCCTCGACAACGCGTCGAACCTCGCGGCCCTCGCCGAGACCCGCCTCGGCGCGGGGCGCGGCAAGCAGAACGTGATCTTCCTCGACGTCGGCGAGGGCATCGGCGCCGGGCTCGTGCTCGAGGGCCGGGTGCTGCGCGGCCACAACGGCACCGCCGGAGAACTGGGCCACACGGTCATCCTCGAGGACGGCCCGCTGTGCCGGTGCGGCAACCGCGGATGCCTCGAGGCGATCGCCGGCGGCCCCGCGATCCTCGAGAGGCTCGGCGACGCCGGCGGGATCACGAAGATCGGCGACGTGGTCGTGCGGGCGATGGCCAACGACCCCGACTGCATCCGCGCACTCGCCGACGCCGGGCGGCACATCGGCGTGGCCGCGGGCAACCTCTGCAACCTCTTCGACCCCGAGCGGATCGTCGTCGGCGGCGACCTGGCCAGGGCGGGGGAGCTGCTGCTCGGGCCGATCCGCCTCGCGATGGAGAACACGGTGCTCGTCTCGGGTGACGCCGTGCCCGACGTCGTGCAGGGGCAGCTGGGTCCGGATGCCGCGGCGCGCGGCGCCGCCGTGCGGGTGATCGACGAGATGAACGTCCGGGATGCCGCCCTATGACCGATCGTTGAATTCAAGTCTTGACGTCAAGGCGTGAATCCTGCAATGCTCAGGTGGTCGCCAAGGTGGTCGGCACAGCAATGGAGGATTCGATGAAGAAGACGACTCGTCGGGCTCTGGTGCTCAGCACCGCGCTCGCTCTCTCTGTGAGCATGCTCACGGCATGCTCCAACGCCACGCAGACGGGTGGTGACGCGCCCTCCGGCTCGGACGACGACGGCGCCGCGACCATCGGACTGCTGCTTCCCGACAACGTCACCGAGCGCTACGCCGCCGCCGACAAGCCCTACTTCGAAGAGCGCGTCGCCGAGCTGTGCGACGACTGCGAGGTGCTCTACGCCAACGCCGACGGCGACGCGGCCAAGCAGCAGCAGCAGGCCGAGTCGATGCTCACGCAGGGCGTCGACGTGCTGGTGCTCGACCCGTTCGACGGCAAGGCCGCCGCGGCGATCGTCAACCAGGCCAAGGCGAAGAGCATCCCGGTCATCTCCTACGACCGCCTGATCGACAGCGCCGACGTCTCGTACTACGTCTCGTTCGACAACGAGAAGGTCGGAGAGCTGCAGGCGCAGGCGCTGGTCGACCGCATGAAGGAGCTCGGCCTGCCCGAGGACTCCGGCATCATCATGGTCAACGGCTCGCCCACCGACCCGAACGCCGCCCAGTTCAAGAAGGGCGCGCACAACATCATCGACGCGTCCGGGCTGACGGTGCTCGCCGAGTTCGACACCCCCGGCTGGGAGCCGCCGAAGGCGCAGGACTGGGTCGCCGGTCAGGTGACGAAGTTCGGTGACGACATCACCGGCGTCTACGACGCCAACGACGACACCGCAGGCGGCGCGATCGCCGCGCTCAAGGCCGGCGGCATCGACCCGCTGCCGCCCGTCACCGGTCAGGATGCTGCGCTGTCCGGCATCCAGCGCATCCTCTCGGGTGACCAGTACATGACCGTCTACAAGGCGTTCAAGCCCGAGGCGTACAAGGCCGCCGAGCTGGCCGTCGCGCTGAGCGAGGGCGAGCAGCCCGAGGCGGATGCCACGGCCGACACCGCCAGCGGAGCCAGCATCCCGTCGTTCCTGCTGACCCCGGTCGCCGTCACCGTCGACAACATCAAGGACACGGTCGTCGCCGACGGCCTGTACACGATCGACCAGATCTGCACCGCGGCGTACGCTGACGCGTGCGCTGAACACGGCCTGAAGTGACCCCATCCGTGGTGCCGGCGGTCCGCCGCCGGCACCACGGCCACACAGCGAAGGAGCCGCAGTGGCTTTAGCATCCGATCTCGACGAGCAGCACGACACCGTGCGCGAACCCGTGCTCTCGATGAGAGGAATCTCGAAGGGCTTCGGCGCCGTGCGGGCGCTGACCGACATCGACCTCGACGTCTACGCCGGCGAGGTCGTCGCGCTTGTCGGCGACAACGGCGCGGGCAAGTCGACCCTGGTGAAGATCCTCGCCGGCGTCCACCCGGCAGACAGCGGCACCATCAGCTTCGCCGGCGCTCCGGTGTCGATCCCCTCGCCGACCGAGTCGCGCGAGCTGGGGATCGCGACCGTGTTCCAGGACCTGGCGCTGTGCGACAACCTCGATGTCGTCGCGAACCTGTTCCTGGGGCGCGAGCCCGGCCGCACCATCATGGACGAAGAGCTCATGGAGCAGCAGGCGTGGGAGCTGCTGCGCCAGCTCTCGGCGAAGATCCCCTCGGTGCGGATCGCCGTCGCCTCGCTCTCGGGCGGCCAGCGCCAGACCGTCGCCATCGCCCGCTCGCTGATCGGTGAACCGCGCATCGTCATCCTCGACGAGCCCACCGCGGCACTGGGCGTGGCGCAGACCGCCGAGGTGCTCAACCTCATCGAGCGGCTGCGCGAGCGGGGGCTGGGCGTCATCCTCATCAGCCACAACATGGCCGACGTGCAGGCCGTGGCCGACCGCGTGGCGGTGCTGCGCCTCGGACGCAACAACGGCGTGTTCCGCACGTCGGATGTCAGCTACGAGGACATCGTCGCCGCGATCACCGGCGCCACTGACAACCCGGTCAGCACCCGCGCCGCGTCGCGCGCCGAGGAGGAGGACTCCCGATGAGCCAGCCCGTGAAGGACAACTCCATGCCCACGACCCGTGCGGTCGACCTGCAGGATGAGCGACTCGTCCGCGGCGAGGGCATCCGCGGCGCCGTCTCGGCGTTCGGCACCCGCATCCGCACCGGCGACCTCGGATCGCTGCCGATCTTCCTGGGGCTCATCCTCATCTGGATCGTCTTCCAGCTGCTGAACCCGAACTTCCTCTCGGCCGACAACCTCGTCAACCTCACTATGCAGTGCGCGGCGCTTGGCACCATCGCCCTCGGCGTGGTCGTGGTGCTGCTGGTCGCGCAGATCGACCTGTCGATCGGTTCGCTCAGTGGGCTCGCATCTGCGATCCTCGGCGTCACGTTCGTGAACCAGGGCTGGCCGATCTGGACGGCGATCCTGCTCGCCCTGGTCGTGGGTGCGGCGATCGGCTTCCTGTACGGGTTCCTGTTCACGCGGTTCGGGGTGCCGACGTTCGTTGTCACCCTCGCGGGACTGCTCGGCTTCCTCGGCCTGCAGCTGTGGATCCTCGGCCCCACCGGCACGATCAACCTGCCCTACTCGTCGTGGCTGGTGCAGTTCGCGACCTCGTGGTTCCTGCCGCCGTGGCTGGCCTACCTGATCGCAGGGCTCGCCGTGATCGGCATCGTGCTCAGCGACCTGAGCCGGGCCCGCCGCCGCGCGCAGTCCGGCCTGTCGACCGGCCCGGTCTCGCTGATCATCGTCAAGGCCGTGGTCATCGCGCTCGCTGCGGCCGCCGCGATCACGTACCTCGCCACCAACCGCGGTGTCGGCGTGATGTTCCTCGTGTTCGTGGTGCTCGTCGCCGTGATGGCATCCGTGCTCACCCGCACCCGCTGGGGACGCTGGATCTACGCGGTCGGCGGCAACGAAGAGGCCGCGCGCCGCGCCGGCATCAACGTGCGGGCGATCTACATCTCCGCGCTCATGGTCGGCACCGTGCTCGCCTCGCTCGGCGGCCTGATGGCCGCGGCGCGCCTGACGGCCGCGAGCATCTCGAGCGGTGGCGGCACCACGAACCTCGTCGCGATCGCCGCGGCCGTCATCGGCGGCACGAGCCTGTTCGGCGGACGCGGCTCGGCGTGGTCGGCGATGCTCGGCATCTTCGTGATCCAGTCGATCGACAACGGCCTCACGCTGCTGAGCCTGGACTCGTCGGTGCGGTTCATGGTCACCGGAGGCGTGCTGCTGCTCGCGGTGATCATCGATTCGCTGTCGCGGAGGTCGAGAGCCCAGCACGGCCAATCCTGACGATGGCGTTCGCCCGCGGTGCTGGAGGGCACCGCGGGCGTTCGCCTGTTCTGGGGCTTCTGCCGGCGGGCTCTGTACTGCGTGTGAGGGGCTTGACCGGCGGCATCCGGCGGCGTAGGCCGGGAGGATGAGCAGGTTCGCAGATCGAGTGGATGCCGGCCGGCGGCTCGCCCGCCGGCTCGCCGAACGCGTCGCCGAGGCGCCGGATGCCTTCGCCGACCCGGTCGTGCTCGGGCTGCCGCGCGGAGGTGTGCCCGTGGCAGCCGAGGTCGCGCGCGAGCTGGCGGCGCCGCTGGACGTGCTGATCGTCCGCAAGGTCGGGGCGCCCGGTCAGGAGGAGGTCGCGATGGGCGCGGTGGGGGAGTCGGATGCCGTGGTCCGCAACGACCATGTCATCCGGATCGTCGGCATCTCGGCGCAGGCGCTCGCTGCCGCCGAAGACCGCAAGCGCGCGGAGGTGGCGAAACGGGCGGAGCTGTTCCGCCGCGGCCGCTCGGCCGTGCCGCTGGAGGGACGCACCGCGATCATCGTGGACGACGGCATCGCGACCGGTGCGACCGTGCGTGCTGCGTGCGCGATCGCCGCGGCGCGCGGAGCCGCGCGGGTCGTGGTGGCCGTCCCGGTGGCGGCACCCGACGTGCTGGACGACCTGGCCGAGGCGGACGAGGTGATCTGCCTGCTCGCCCCGGCCGGGTTCATGGCCGTCGGCATGCACTACGTCGACTTCCACCAGACCGAGGATGCCGAGGTCGTGCGGCTGCTCGCCGCCGCATCGGCTTGACCCCGTTCCCTCGAGACTTGCGTTCCAGCACCAGACTTGGCTTCCTGCGTGCAGTCTCGTGCTGGAACGCAAGTCTCGCCGGTCCTATCTGCTCGGCGAGGGGGCGGGTGGCGGGCGCTCAGATGGTGGTGAGCTCGCGGGCGGTGGCGGTGCGCAGTTCGCTGAGCACCTCCCAGCGGGCGCTGTAGCCGTGGTCGTCGAGTGTCTCGAGCAGGCGCCGATCGTCGGCGTCGAGGCCATCGCGCGCCGCTTCGCGCAGCAGGTCGTCCTTCGTCGCCGGGTACTCCATCTCGGCGAGGAAGTGCTCCAGGGGGAATGACAGTGACATGTCTGCTCCTTCGCGGGGATCGGATGAGGGGAGCGCCCCGGGAGGGACGCTCCCCGCGGGATCAGGCGTCGATGGCCTCGCGGCCGCCCGTGGACTCCACCGTGATGCGACGCGGCTTGGCGCGCTCGCTGACCGGGATGATCACCGACAGCACCCCGCTGTCATAGGACGCGCTGATGCCGTCGAGATCGATCCCGTCGCCGAGCGTGAACTGACGGAAGTAGTGACCCGTGCCGCGCTCGCGCGCGATCCACTGCAGCCCCTCGCCGCTGCCTGCCGTGCGCTTGGCCCTGATGGACAGCTGTGAGCCGTCGAGGTCGACGTCGATCGAACCGGGGTCAGCGCCCGGGATGTCGGCGTGCAGCACGTAGCGGTCGCCGTCGCGGTACAGGTCGACCGGCATCACGCGCGGAGCGCGTACGGAGTCCAGCACGCTCGCAGCGAATCGATCGAGCTGACTGATCGGGTCGAGGGTCATTGCCATGGTGTTCTCCTTTCACTCTGCGCCGCCAAGGGCGGCTCTTCGATTGCCCCTGCAGATTATCTGCATCCTGGGATGTATATTTATAACTCCATCACGTGGAGATCTCAACCCCCGGAAGGAAGCGAATGGCCGAGCGCGATCCCGCGACCCCGCTGTACGGCATCGCCGTCGCGGCGGCGCTCGTCGACCTTCCGGAGGCGACGCTGCGCCTGTACGAGCGCCGTGGACTTCTCACCCCGTTCCGAAGCGACGGCGGCACGCGACGGTACAGCGAGGATGACATCGATCGCCTGCGCCGCGTCGGTGAACTCCGGGATGCTGGGGTGAACCTCGCGGGCATCGGGCGCGTGCTCGACCTGGAGGACGAGAACGGCGACCTGCGGCGCGAGCTCGCGGAGCAGCACGGCGAGGAGTGACCGTCCGTCATGCGACGAGCGCCCCGCCCCGGGGAGGGGCGAGGCGCTCGTTGCGGAGAGGATGCGGTCAGCGTGAGCCGGCCGGCTCCTTCGCGGCATCCGGCGCTGCGGCATCCGGGTCTGCGGCATCCGACTCGTCGAGGTCCTCGGCGAAGGGGAGTCCGTTGCGGGGCGCGTTGTAGAGGTCCTCGTCGAGGATGCCCTCGCGCTTGGCGACGATCGTGGGCACCAGCGCCTGACCGGCGACGTTGACCGCGGTGCGGCCCATGTCGAGGATCGGGTCGATGGCGAGCAGCAGCCCGACGCCCTCCAGCGGCAGGCCCAGGGTCGACAGGGTCAGGGTCAGCATGACGATCGCGCCGGTGGTGCCGGCGGTGGCGGCCGAGCCGACGACCGAGACGATGACGATGAGCAGGTACTGCACGAAGCTCAGCTGGATGTCGAAGAACTGGGCGACGAAGATCGCGGCGATGGCCGGGTAGATGGCGGCGCAGCCGTCCATCTTGGTGGTCGCGCCGAGCGGCACGGCGAACGAGGCGTAGCTGCCGGGCACGCCGAGGTTGCGCTCGGTGACACGCTCGGTGAGCGGCAGGGTGCCGATCGACGAGCGGCTGACGAAGGCGAGCTGGATCGCCGGCCAGGCGCCGGAGAAGTACTGCTTGACCGACAGGCCGTGCGAGCGCACGAGGATCGGGTAGACCACGAACAGCACGAGTGCGAGGCCGATGTAGATCGCGCCGGCGAACCAGGCGAGCGAGGTCAGCTTGTCCCAGCCGTACTTGACGACGGCGGCACCGATCAGGCCGAAGGTGCCGATCGGGGCGATGCGGATGATCCACCACAGCACGCGCTGGATGACCTTGAGCAGCGACTCGGTGAAGGCCAGGAACGGCTCGGCCTTCTTGCCCGCCTTGAGCGCGGCGATGCCGACGACTGCGGCGACGACGATCACCTGCAGGATGTTGAACCCGACACCGGACGTGACGATCTGCGCGTCGGCGTCGAAGGAGCTGTTGACCGTGAGGCCGAGGAAGTTCTGCGGGATCAGGCCCAGCAGGAAGTTCCACCAGGTGCCGACCGTGTACGGCGCGCCGGTCTCGAGGTCTGTGCCGGCCTTCGAACCGGGCTGGATGACGAGGCCGAGCAGGATGCCGATGGACACCGCGATGAAGGCCGTGATCGCGAACCACAGCAGGGTCTGACCGGCCAGGCGGGCGGCGTTCTGCACGCGGCGCAGGTTCGAGATGCTCGCGACGATCGCCGTGAAGATCAGCGGCACGACTGCGGCGCGCAGCAGCATGACGTACGAGCTGCCGATGCGGTCGAGCGTGTCCGACAGGACGGTCGGGTTCGTGGCGCTCGATCCGATCGAGACGGCGATGAGCCCGACGGCGATGCCGAGGACGAGGGACGCGAGGATCTGGAACCCGAACGAGGTCAGCAGCTTGCGGACCGGTCCTCGGGTGTCGGGCGCCTTCTGGGCGCGTGCGGTGCTGGTCACGGGTGCTCCATGTCTTTCGCGCGCACGGTGCGCGCCACGGACTCAAACGTTAAGACGTCTCCCAGGATTCCCGCCGCGTTGTGACGAACGATGACGGGTGCGTCAGGCTGGGTCGCCGCGGCTGTCAACCGCTGGGTCCCTGAGGCTCTCGAAGGGCTGTCCGATCCTGGGTCCCTGAGCCTGTCGAAGGGCCGTCGACTGCTGGGTCTCTGAGCCTGTCGAAGGGCCGTCGACCGCTGGGTCCCTGAGGCTCTCGAAGGGCCTGTCGGCTACTGGGTCCCTGAGCCTGTCGAAGGGCCGTCAACTACTGGGTCCCTGAGCTTGTCGAAGGGCCCCAGGCCCCAGTACCCCGCCCTCCCTCACCAGCGCCGTCGCCCCGTCCACAGGTCGCACGGCGAGGTGTTGCCCCGTCGCACACCAAGGCACGGGATGACCTCGTCGGACTTCGCGTTGTACACGTTCCAGAGGATCTCGCAGTCGCAGAATCCGCCTCGGGACTGCATCCGTCGCTCGAGTGCTGTCGCGCGCGGGGCCACGGCATCTCGATACCGCTTTGCGAGGCGCAGCGTGCCGTCGCATGGCGCGGTGCGCAGCATCCTGTCGAGGTAGCACGGCAGGCATTCGGCTTGCAGCGGCGCGGTCAGTGTCGCGGCGAGGCCGCGGACGAGGTCTTCAGCTTCGTTGATGAGTGATGTGTCCATGCCCGAGAGTTTCGAACATACCTCCGACATTAGGTCGGGTAGTGCCTACGGCATCCGATCTCATCCGCGCCGGCGGCGCCCGTCCGTCGCGGCGACGGGGAACATCTCGGACGTGACTTCCTCGAGGAAGTACGCGACCGGCGTGCGCAGCGCCTCGGCGATGCGCACGAGCGTGTGGATGCTCGGCAGCGCGCGCCCCGATTCGTAAGCGCGGATGTTCGACGAGTCGATGTCGCTGTCGACTGCAAGGCGATCCTGCGTGATCGTCGCCGACTCCCGCGCGGTCCGGATGCGAGCCCCGATGTGAGCGGCAGCGGCGGACGGGACACGGGGCACCTCTCAAGCGTGGGTAATGTCCGTTACCTGTGCCCGGGTTAACAAACCCGGGTACTAGTACAAACCCCGGGATGAGGGGATCGCTGGGAGGGGCGCGATGGCAGGCGAGCCTTTGCATGAGACCACGCTCGATGGACTGCTGGCGGAGTTCCGCGGTCTGGCGGACAGCAAGCGGATGGCTGGGAACTATCTCGAGCAGCTCGCGCGCCACTACCTGACGGTCGAGCCGTTGTGGGCGGATCAGCTCGGAGCGGTCTGGCTGTGGAAGGACTGGCCCGGGCGCGGCGGCCGTCCCGACACCGGTATTGACCTGGTGGCAGAGATCCAGGGCGGCGGGCTGCTCGCCGTGCAGGTGAAGTTCTTCGCCGAGACCCACCGGATGCAGAAGGGCGACCTCGATTCCTTCTTCGAGGCGATGGGTAAGGAGCCCTTCACAGAGGGCCTCGTCATCGACACGACGAGTGCCCCGTGGTCGGTGAACGCCGAAGAGGCGCTGAAGAACCGCACGAAGCCGGTGCGGCGCGTGTCGCTCGCCGAGCTTCGCCACAGCTCGATCGACTGGTCGACCTACGAGCTGCTCAAGCCCGAGATCGCTCCCGAGCGGCACGCCCTCAAGACGCTGTGGGCTCACCAGCACGAGGCCGTGCAGGCCGTGATGGAGGGTCTCAGGCCCGGCAGCGGTCACGACCGCGGCAAGCTCGTCATGGCCTGCGGCACGGGCAAGACGTTCACGGCGCTGAAGCTCGCCGAGCGCTGGACGAACGAGATCTCGGGCGGCGCATCGACGGTGCAATGCGGCCGCGCAGGACGCGTCGTCGCGTGCGAACGATCGCGGTCTTGTCAGCTATGTCCGCGGCGCCTGGAGCAAGGAGGCAGACGAGCTCGAAGACCGCGCCGTCAGCACGTATCTTCGCCCGCGAGCGACCTGGAGCGGCATCCTGCTGCGCTTCGAGAACCGGCACGATGCGCCGGTGAGTCTCGTGCGGCTCTTCCACATGCCTGGCACGCTCACCGCCCGCGCCGACCTCAAGGATGCCTTCCTTCTGGTGCGCACCGAGGTCGCGCTCACCGAGCTCGCTCCGTTCGTCGCCAAGGGCATCGAAGCGCGGCGGCTCAAGGCAGCCTTCCCCGACGGCGTCGTCTCGACGGGAAGCCATGGCGGCTTCTTCACCCGGATGCGCCGAGTGTTCGGGATCAGCG
This sequence comes from Microbacterium sp. YJN-G, assembly GCF_015040615.1. Lineage (NCBI taxonomy): Bacteria > Bacillati > Actinomycetota > Actinomycetes > Micrococcales > Microbacteriaceae > Microbacterium > Microbacterium sp. YJN-G. The sequence goes on along the minus strand of NZ_CP060402.1, from coordinate 2,795,994 downwards.
GCGACAACGCGCTGCACCTGCTGCACAAGACGCAGTCGGCGAAGAACCTCGGCAACCTCGACACGCTCTTCCGCGCCTTCATGCTCGACCGCCCCGGCACGTTCGACCAGGCGCGCAACGCCACCGAGCAGTTCCGCGAGCTCAATGCCGCGCACGAGCACGTGGTCGAGCTGCGCCGTCAGGCCGAGCACCTCGAGCGGATCGAGGCGGTGACCGCGGAGTACGAGCGTCAGTCCGAGGCGGTGGCTGAGCTGCAGCACCTCATCGAGGTGCAGACGCCGTTCCAGGACCGGCTGCACCTGAAGCTCGCCCAGACGCAGCGCGAGGACCAGGTGGCCGATCTCGCCCGGGCGCAGGAGCGGGCAGTCGCGGCTGACCTTGCGCGTCAGGAGGCCGACCGCGTGCTCGGCGAGGCGCGCATGCGGGAAGCGCAGCTCGGGGGAGTGGATGCCGGCCTCGTGAGGCGCAGCATCGACGACGCGCGGAGCGCCGCCGACCGCATCCGCAACGAGGCTGAGCGTTTCGCGTCCGAGCTGCGTTCCGCGGGGATCGAGCACGCGCCGGCGGATGCCGCAGAGTTCGCCGCTCTGCAGGAGTCCGCGCGCGCCGACCTCGCCGTCCCGCCCAGTGATGACGACAGTCATGCCGTGCACGAACGGCATGCCGCTGCGCGCCGCCGGGTCGAGAAGCTCGACGAGCAGCTGCAGTCGATGAAGAACCGGCGCAGCAATCTCGAGCCGCGTCTGCTCGGCGTGCGCGAGTGGCTGGCGGGTGAACTCGGGGGGTCAGCGAGAAGACCATCCCGTTCGGTGGTGAGCTGATCGACGTGATGCCGGAATACGCCGAGTGGACGGGCGCGATCGAGCGCGTGCTGCATCCGCTCGCCTCGGCCCTGCTCGTGCGCGACGCCGATCTCGTGCGCGTGCGACGCCTCATCGAGAAGCGTTCGCTGGGAACGCGGCTGGTCATCGAGGCGGTGCCGGCGGATGCTGCGGCGCCGCGGCCCGCGCGAGCGCGGGACTCGCTGCTGCATCGCGTCCGCGTGGCGGAGGGCCCGTTCCAGAAGTGGATGCAGTGGCGGCTCTCGGACTCGTTCGACGTCTCGTGCGTCGCGGGTCCGGACGAACTCGACGAGGTCGAGCGCGGCGTCACCCTCGGCGGGCAGATCAAGACGTCTGCTCGACGTTACGAGAAGAACGATCGCGTGGCGATCGATGACAGACGCCACTGGATCCTCGGGTCCGACAACCAGGCGAAGATCGATCACCTGCTCGAGCGCCGGGCGGCGGCACAGACCGAACTCGACCGGATGCGGGCCGAGCTCGACGAGCATCTGGCCGCCGGCCAGGCCGCCATGGCCAGGCGGCTGCTGCTCGAACGCGTGCTGAAGCGCACGTGGGCCGAGTTCGACGCCGCCGCGGCGGAGGCGACCATCGCGGACCGCGAGGCGGAGCTGGCTCGCCTGACCGCCCGGAGCCGCGACCTCGATGAAGCATCGCGGGCCGTCGAGGATGCCGAGCGGCGCAAGCAGAGCAGCAATCAGGAGGCGGATGACGCTAATGCCGCGCGCGCACTCGCGATGAGCGCCCTGCAGGCGTCGGACTCGCTGATCGCGCAGCTCACTGCGCGGCTGCACGGCGTCGAGGTGGCGGATGCCGACATCGCTCTGCTCGAGGCACGCTATCGCGCCGTTCAGCGGCGGATCGACACGGCGAACATCGGGGACATCGGGCTGAAGGTCGCCAATGCGCTGCACGCGGCGGCGAAGGAAGCGGATGACGCACGGTCGCGATCCATGATGACCTTCGCCCGGCTGGCTTCGGAGTTCCGGGGCGCGTGGCCGGCAGCCGCCCCGAACCTCACCTCCGACGTCGACGATCGCAGCGGCTATCGGGCGCTGCTCGACGGCATCCGCACCCGCGGTCTCCCGCTCACGAGGAGAACTTCCGCAGACTGCTGCGCGAGAAGTCGCGCGACCTGATCGGGCACCTGCTCAGCGAGATCCGCGATGCTCCCAAGCAGATCGAGGAGCGCATCGACCCGGTGAACATCTCACTGGGGCGGTCGCTGTTCGACGCCGACCGTTTTCTGCGGATCCGGGTGAAGGTGCGGCGTTCGCCCGACGCGAGCGAGTTCATGACCGAACTGAAGAGCATCGTCGACGGTTCGTGGGATCAGAACGACCTGCGCGCCGAGCAGCGATTCGCCGCGCTGAAGCGCATCATGGACCGTCTCGAGTCGGCCGAGAACGGCGACCGCGCCGACTACGCCTGGCGTCAGCGCTGCCTCGACACCCGTGAGCATGTGACCTTCCAGGCGCAGGAGGTCGACCGCGCAGGGCGGGTGCTCAGCGTGCACGACTCCAGCGCGGGGCTGTCCGGAGGGCAGCGGCAGAAGCTCGTGATCTTCTGCCTCGCGGCGGCGTTGCGCTATCAGCTGACCGACGACGACCAGGACGTCCCGGCGTACGGCACGATCGTGCTCGACGAGGCCTTCGACAAGGCCGACAGCCAGTACACGCGGATGGCGATGGATGTCTTCCGCGAGTTCGGATTCCACATGATCCTCGCCACGCCGCAGAAGCTGCTACAGACGATCGAGAGCTACGTCGGGGCCGTCACCTCGGTGTCGAACCCCACCCGCAAGCAGTCGTTGCTGTCGAACGTGCCCTTCGAGCAGGTGGACTGATGCCGGTCACCGTCGCCGAGGCCCGCGCCCGGGCTGCGAAAGCGGTCGAGAAGGGGCGTCGCGAGTGGGCCGCCTGCGGTGACGACCCGGAGGCGGTGCTCCGCATCCCGCTGCGACCGCCTACGGAGCGTGCCGTGCTCGCCGACCCGCGGGCGGCGAGTGAGTGGGCCGAATCGTGGCGCGGGGTGGGCGGCGATGACGTGCGGCTGAGTTGGGTGCAGAAGAACTGGCCGAGCGTCGGCCGGCAGGAGCTCCCCGAGCGACTCTCCCTCTACACCGCAGACGCCATCGCGCGATTCGCCGGACGTGAGGTGTACCGCGACTGGATGCGGATCCGCGACCGCGCGGCGGCGCTTCGCCAGCGTTTCGGCGACGACGAGGCGATCCGCCCCGCGATCCAGCGCCGAGGGGGAGCGATCGACAGGCTGTCGGATGCTGACTTCGCGCTGCTGCTCGAGGTGCTCACCTGGTTGCGGCGGCATCCGTCATCCGGCTACCGGCTTCGGCAGGTGCCGATCCCCGGCATGCACACCAAGTGGCTCGGGGCGCATCGCGCCCTGGTCGAGTCGCTGTACGCGGCCATGACCGGCGAGGTCGATCTCGGTTTCGTCCCTTCGCCCGAGACGCTGCGGATCCGCATCCTCGACCCCGCGGCCCGGCCCGGTGGTCTGAGCGACATCACCGCGCCGATCGATGAACTCTCCGTGCTGTCGCTCGCGCCGCGCGCGGTCATCGTCTGCGAGAACCTCGAGTCGGTGCTTGCACTGCCCGACTGGCCGGGAACCGCCGCCGTCCACGGCGGCGGGTACGCCGTCCCGATCCATCGCCTGCCGTGGGTGCGTTCGGCGCGGGTCGTGTATTGGGGTGACCTGGATGCCGACGGCTTCGCGATCCTGCATCGCCTGCGCGCGAATGGCGTCGAGGCGGTCAGCGTGCTGATGGACGAGAGCACTCTGCTCGCTTATCGAGAACTCTGGGTGCCGGATCCGAACGGTGTCTCGGCGCGCGTGCTGCCCTCGCTCACCTCGGTGGAGCGGGCGGCGCTCGACCGGATCTCTGTCGAGGGCGGGGTGCGCCTCGAGCAGGAGCGCCTGCCGTGGCCGATGGTGATGGAGGCATTGCGCACGGCGGTGGATCAGGGGTGAACCGCGCGGGGAGTTATCCACAGATCTACGAACATATCTCCGAATGTCGGAGCCGCGTGACAGTATGAAGTATGGCCACTTTCACCGAGGTTGCGGCGCTGATCCCCACCGTGGGGGCGCGGCTGGGTGAAGGCGCGCGCGCCGAGCAGGCGCAGGCGGCGATGGTCGGGATGACGGATGCCGAGGTCGTCGCGGTTCTCGAGGAATCGGCGGCCGTCGTGCGGCACGCCGAGCAGCTGCGGATCATCGCGGCGGGCGTCATCGCCACGCGATCCACCAGGGATGCGGGCCACTCGGGGTTGTCCCAGTCGCGCGGGCACCGCAATCCGGTGTCACTCGTGCAGGAGATCACCGGATCGACCAGGGTGGAAGCCGCGCGTCAGGTGCGCGTCGGTGAGGCGATGCTCGGCGGCGCGATCGCGGATTCCGCACCTGAGCGTGTCGAAGCCTCTTCGTCGCCCGTTGCGCCGCCCGACTGGCGACAGCCCCTGAAGGATGCGCTGCGCGCGGGGCGCATCTCGTCGTCGCAGTTCGACGCGATCCTGCGCGGGCTCGCCGAACCCCCGGACGTCGGGGGCGGCATTGCCGAGGAGGCTGCGGCGATCCACGACGCATGGATGCTGGCGGCAGAGCGCCTTGCTGATGAGGCGGCAGAGCGCACGGTCGAAGAGCTCGGGGCCGCCGCGCGGACGATCCGCGACATGCTCGATCCGGAGGGCGCCGAAGCGCGCTTCCTCGCCCGGTTCGAGCGTCGCACCCTGCGTACCTGGACCGACCAGGACGGCGTCAAGCACGCCAGCATCGCGTTCGACGATGAGGGCGCGGCCTTCTTCGAGTCGGTCTTCGCCGCGGCTCTCCGGCCCCGTCGTGGCGGCCCGCGGTTCGTGGACGCCGACGAGGCCGCCCGTGCCCAGGAGCTGACCGACGACACCCGCACGAACGAGCAGCTCAGCTACGACCTGCTCATGGACATCATCCGCGCGGGAGTGCTCGCGGACGCCGAGACGGTGCACGGCGTCCGGCAGGTCGGGGTGCGACTGGTGCAGGTGATCGATGCGACCGATGGCATCGCACCCGTGGGCCACACCGAAGACGGGCTGGTCTCGCTCCCCGCGCAGACGGTGCGGCAGCGCATCTGCGACACCGGAACGGTGGCCGTCACGGTCGACGGGTGCGGCAATCCGCTCGACGTCGGACGCGAACAGCGGCTGTTCACCCCGCGGCAGAGGATCGCGCTCGCGATCAGGGACGGCGGGTGTCGGTGGAGGGGCTGCGATCGTCCTTCGTCCTATTGCGAGGCGCACCACATCGACGAATGGAAGGCGGACCGCGGCCGGACGGACATCGATCGGGGCATCCTGCTGTGCCGCTACCACCACATGCAGCTGCACCACGGTGGCTGGCGCATCACGCGCGAAGGCAAGGGCGACTTCGTGCTCAACCACCCGAGCGGTGACAGCTTCGTGCTGAGAGAACGCGCCGCGCTGACGTACGCCTGGGCGGGAATCGATCCGCCGCCCCGCAGATTCCGGCCGATGGTCGCCTGAACGACAGTCCGCCAGGTGGTCGTCGAGTCGGCGCTCGGGTCGGTGGCTGTGTGACGGAATGGCCAGCTGCGCACCTGAACGACAGCCCACGGGAGCCGGCCTCGGCCTCTGGGTCCCTGAGCCTGTCGAAGGGCCTGGCCCCGTCTGGGTCCCTGAGCCTGTCGAAGGGGACATCCCAGCGTGGGTGCTTCGACAGGCTCGGCAACCCATCCCTGTCACTTCCCGTCCCGTTGGGTCCCTGAGCCTGTCGAAGGGGACATCCCAGCGTGGGTGCTTCGACAGGCTCAGCAACCCATTCCCGTTGGGTCCCTGAGCCTGTCGAAGGGCGGGGGAGGGGGTTCAAGCGAGGACGAGCAGGTCGCCGACCTCGCACTCCAGCGCCTCGCAGATCGCGCGGAGGGTCGAGTAGCGGATGGCGCGGGCGCGGTCGTTCTTCAGCACCGACAGGTTGACGATGCTGACGCCCACGCGGGAGCTCAGCTCGGTCAGGGTCATGTTCCGCTCGGCGAGCAGCTCGTCCAGCCTGCAGTGGATGCCGGTGGCCTCGTCATCGCTCTCCGCCGGGCTCATACCAGTCCCTCCGTGTCGCGCTGCAGGCGGGTGCCGGCGGCGAAGGCCATCGCGATGAGCGCGAGGGCGAAGCCCCAGCCCAGCGGAGCGAGATCGAGATCGATCTGGAACGCGGGGAAGACGTCGTACACGCCGGGATCGGCGGACGCCAGGCCGTCGACGATCATCGCTCGCCCGATCGCGCCGAGCAGCTGACCGAAGAGCCCGCCCGCCGCCACGAGGCAGGCGGCGATGCCGATCGTCGTCGACATGGTCCTGCGGAACGCGCGGCCGTGGATGAGCGAGACGCCCAGCCACCAGGCAACGGCGCACACGCCGATGGTCGCGAGCGCCGGCAGCGCGCCCTCGAGCAGCAGCAGCCAGCGCGCGCCCGCCGAGAGCGACTCGAAGGTCACGTCGGCGTGCGCGGTGGTGGCGGAGCGGATGCCGTCCAGGCCCTCGACCGCGGCGGCTTCGCCGCCGACCAGCGGCATCCGGACGACGGCATCCGAGCCGAAGACCTGGAAGGCGCCCGCGATGATGGCGACGACGGCGGCCGCGGCGACGCTCACGGCGCCGGTGGCGATCAGGCCCAGGCCGAAGCCGTCGGCACGGGAGACGGGGCGTCCGGCGGGTGTGTTCATGGCGAACCTCCTTCACATCGAGAATCGACTCATATCGAGAATCGTTATTATCGCTTTTCGTTAACATAATGACAGTCGATATGGGTGTCAAGAGGTGTCCTTGTGGGCGGCGGGCTGGGGCCCTTCGACAGGCTCAGGGACCCAGGCCGGAGCACTGGGCCCTTCGACAGGCTCAGGGACCCAGGCCGGATCTCGCGTTCGTCACGAAAAGCAACCCGGGTATGCCGACGGCGAACACGGCCGAACCAGCCTCGCGCGGTCGTTACTCTCGATGTACAAGGCGCTACCGCCGCTTCGCCGCGTGCGAAAGGAAGTCACAGCATGTTCGAGAGATTCACGGACCGAGCCCGTCGAGTGGTCGTCCTCGCCCAGGAAGAGGCGAAGATGCTCAACCACAACTACATCGGCACCGAGCACATCCTGCTCGGCCTCATCCACGAGGGTGAGGGTGTCGCCGCCAAGGCGCTCGAGAGCCTCGGCATCTCCCTCGACGCCGTGCGCGAGCAGGTGCAGGACATCATCGGCCAGGGTCAGCAGCAGCCGACCGGCCACATCCCCTTCACTCCGCGCGCCAAGAAGGTGCTCGAGCTGAGCCTGCGCGAGGCGCTGCAGCTCGGCCACAACTACATCGGCACCGAGCACATCCTCCTCGGCCTCATCCGCGAGGGCGAGGGCGTGGCCGCCCAGGTGCTCGTCAAGCTCGGCGCCGACCTGAACAAGGTGCGCCAGCAGGTCATCCAGCTGCTCTCCGGCGCCCCCGGACGCGAGACGGCATCCGTCGGCGCCCAGGCGAACGACGGCCCGGCCGCCGCGCAGGGCGGCTCGCAGGTGCTCGACCAGTTCGGCCGCAACCTCACCCAGGCCGCCCGCGAGGGCAAGCTCGACCCGGTCATCGGGCGCGAGAAGGAGGCCGAGCGGGTCATGCAGATCCTCTCGCGCCGCTCCAAGAACAACCCCGTCCTGATCGGTGAGCCCGGCGTCGGCAAGACCGCCGTCGTCGAGGGCCTCGCCCAGGCGATCGTCAAGGGCGACGTGCCCGAGACGCTCAAGGACAAGCAGCTCTACTCGCTCGACCTCGGCTCGCTCATCGCCGGGTCCCGCTACCGCGGTGACTTCGAGGAGCGCCTGAAGAAGGTCACCAAGGAGATCCGCACCCGCGGCGACATCATCGTCTTCATCGACGAGATCCACACCCTCGTGGGTGCGGGCGCCGCCGAGGGCGCGATCGACGCGGCCAGCATCCTCAAGCCCCTGCTCGCCCGGGGCGAGCTGCAGACCATCGGCGCCACCACCCTCGACGAGTACCGCAAGTACTTCGAGAAGGATGCCGCTCTCGAGCGCCGCTTCCAGCCGGTGCAGGTGAACGAGCCGACGCTGCCGCACGCGATCAACATCCTCAAGGGCCTGCGCGACCGCTACGAGGCGCACCACAAGGTGCAGATCACCGACGGCGCCATCGTCGCGGCGGCGAACCTCGCCGACCGCTACGTCTCCGACCGGTTCCTGCCCGACAAGGCGATCGACCTGATCGACGAGGCGGGTGCGCGTCTGCGCCTGAGCATCCTGTCCTCCCCGCCCGAGCTGCGCGAGTTCGACGAGCGCATCGCCAAGGTGCGTCAGGAGAAGGAGGCGGCCAGCGAGGAGCAGGACTTCGAGCGCGCCGCAGCGCTGCGCGACCAGGAGAAGGAACTGCTCGGCGAGCGGCTGCGCCTGGAGAAGCAGTGGCGCTCGGGCGACGTGCAGACGCACGCCGTCGTCGACGAGGGCCTGATCGCCGAGGTGCTCGCCCAGGCCACGGGCATCCCGGTGTTCAAGCTCACCGAAGAGGAGTCCAGCCGCCTGGTCTTCATGGAGAAGGCTCTGCACCAGCGCGTCATCGGTCAGGAGGAGGCCATCGCGGCACTCTCCCGCACGATCCGCCGCCAGCGCGCCGGCCTGAAGGACCCGAAGCGCCCCTCCGGCTCGTTCATCTTCGCCGGCCCCACCGGCGTCGGAAAGACCGAGCTCGCCAAGGCGCTCGCCGAGTTCCTCTTCGACGACGAGGCAGCCCTCATATCGCTCGACATGTCGGAGTTCGGTGAGAAGCACACCGTCTCGCGGCTGTTCGGTGCCCCTCCCGGGTTCGTCGGTTTCGAAGAGGGCGGCCAGCTCACCGAGAAGGTGCGCCGCAAGCCGTTCTCGGTCGTGCTGTTCGACGAGATCGAGAAGGCGCACCCCGACATCTTCAACTCGCTGCTGCAGATCCTCGAAGAGGGTCGTCTGACGGACGGTCAGGGGCGCATCGTCGACTTCAAGAACACCGTCATCATCATGACGACCAACCTCGGTTCGTCGGCGATCGCCGGTGGTCCGGTCGGCTTCCAGGTCGAGGGCAACTCGCAGACCACCTACGAGCGGATGAAGGGCAAGGTCGACGAAGAGCTCAAGCGCCACTTCAAGCCCGAGTTCCTGAACCGTCTCGACGACATCATCGTGTTCCCGCAGCTGAACAAGGACGAGCTGCGTCAGATCGTCGGCCTGTTCGTCAAGCAGCTGGGCGACCGCCTGCTCGACCGCGACATGACCGTCGAGCTGTCGGATGACGCGAAGGACAAGCTCATCGACATCGGCTTCGATCCCGCCCTGGGCGCCCGGCCGCTGCGCCGCGCCATGCAGCGCGAGATCGAGGACCAGCTCTCCGAGCGCATCCTGCACGGCCAGCTCAACACCGGCGACCACGTGAAGGTCAGCGTCGTGGACGGCAAGTTCGTCTTCGACAGCGCCCCGCGCGGCGAGAAGGTGTCGGTCGGCGTGAACCCCGGCCACGGCATCTCCGCCACGCCGGACCTCGCCGCCGGCTGAGCCCGCGCGAGCCCGCGACGGAAAGGGGACCCGGATGCCGAAGCACCCGGGTCCCCTTCGTCGTGCGTGCGGGCGCGCGGGCGGTCAGTCGGCCCAGGACCACACGTCCTCGCCGCGCAGCGTCACCTCGGCGCCGCCGTCGTCGTAGATCACCTGGCCGGCCAGGTGGGAGTTCTCGACGCTGGTGAGCCAGATCAGCAGGTTCGCCACCGACTCCGGCGGCTGGTGGTAGTTCAGCGGCATCGGCACGGCGGCGTCGACCATCGCCCTGCCCTCGTGGGTGGCGAGCAGCTGCTCGGTCATGGGCGTCAGCACAGTACCGGGGGCGACAGCATTCAGCGGGATGCCGGCGCCCGCCCACTCCGGCGAGATGGAACGGCGGCGCACCCAGCGGGAGAGCGCGCGCTTGGACGACGGGTACACGAGGTAGCCGATCTCCGGGCCCTGAGCGGCGAGCCCCTCGGCGATCTCGACGGCGGACGCCTCGTCGCCGGCGAGGGCCGCGTCGACCATCTCCGCCGAGTTCGGCTGCAGCGACGCCATCGATGAGACGACAGCGGCGCGGGGCGCGTCGGACTTCGCCAGCGCGGGGCGCAGCGCCTCGAGCAGCTCGGTCACGCCGAAGTAGTTCACCGAGATCGTCTTCGCGATCGGAGCCGAGATCCCGGCGCAGGCGATCACGGCGTCGATCCTGCCGCCGGCCTGCTCGATCGCCGCCTCCGCGGCGGCGGAGCGGCCCTCTGGGGTGCTCAGGTCGGCCTCGACATCGGCATCCCTCAGATCGATGCCGATCACCCGGGCGCCGCGCTCGGTGAGCAGGCGGGCGGTGGTCGCGCCGATCCCCGATGCGGACCCGGTGACGACGTAGGTGCGGTTCATGGGTTCTCCTTCCCTCAGCGCTCTGGTCCAGAGCGCACGGCATCCGCGGCGGGTTCGTTCGCGGATTCATTCGCCCCCAGCGCGTCGGTGAACACCTGCAGCTGCGCGGCGAAGTCGGATGCCGTTGCCTGCGGCCAGCCGCGCAGCGCGCGCCGGATCATGCGGTGCCCTTCGGCGACCAGCCGGTCGTGCGCATCGGCGCCGTCGGGGGAGAGCCGCACGATCGCGGCCCGGCCGTCGGCCGGATCCGGCTCGCGCACGATCAGCCCGGCAGCCTCGAGGCGGGTGAGCTGCTTGCTCATCGTCGGACGGCTCACGTGCAGCGAGGTGGCGAGCTCGGCGGCGCGCATCGGCCCCCCGAGGCCGAGCATGTAGACCGGTGGGATGTCTGCCGTGTCGAGTGCGACATCCGCGGCCTGCGCGACCGATGCCTGCGTCGCGGACGATGACCACCGCGCCATCAGGTGCGTCAGGGAGCGCAGGAGCACGAGTTCGGGTGCGGACTCCGGCGCGGTGGTCATGCCCACAGTCTAGATCCGATAGTTGCCTCAAGCAACTAGTGTCGGACGGGATGCTCTCAGCGCGCGGGTTCTAGGCTGGATCCGTGAGCGACTACATCGTGCGGCCCGCGCGCAGCGCCGACATCGCCGGCATCCACGCCCTGCTGGAGCCGCTCGTCGACCGCCGCATCCTGCTCGGCAAGGATCTCGCCGTGCTCTACGGGGCGGTACAGGAGTTCGTCGTCGCCGAGTCCGGCGGCGAGCTGATCGGATGCGGTGCCCTGCACGTCATGTGGGAGGACCTGGGTGAGGTGCGCACCCTGCTCGTGCGCGATGACCACCTGCACCTCGGCGTCGGGCGTGCGATCGTGGAGGAGCTCGAGCGCCGCGCACGCGACCTCGGTCTCTCGCGGCTGTTCTGCCTCACGTTCGAGACCGGATTCTTCGGCCGCCGCGGCTTCGAGCCGATCGGTGAACAGGTCGTCGAGGCCGACGTGTACTCGCAGCTGCTGCGCAGCGGCGACGCCGGTGTCGAGGAGTTCCTCGACCTCGCGCACGTCAAGCCGAACACACTCGGCAACACCAGGATGATCAAGCACCTCGATTAGCCTGGAGACATGCCTCGTCAATCCGCCGCCGTGTACCGCAGGCGGCGCCTGGCGCTGCTCCTGCTGGTACTGATCGTGGCCGCTGCCGGCGTCGGCGGTGTCTGGCTGGCGGTCGCCCAGCCGTGGAACGCACCGGCCAGCGCGCCGCAGCCCACGGATGCTGAGGATGCCGCGCCCGACGGCACGGCATCCGCTCCCACCGACGCGCCGAGTCCGGCGCCGTCGGAGACCCCGGGGCTGGTCGCCTGCGAGGCGACCGACGTCGAGGTGAAGGCCATCACGGATGCTGAGAGCTACGCGGCCGGCGTGCTGCCGAAGCTGTCGATCGAGCTGACCAACATCGGCGCACGCGACTGCACGCTCAACGTCGGATCGCGCACCCAGCTGTTCACCGTCACGAGCGGTGCGGACGTGTGGTGGAAGTCGGCGCACTGCCAGACCGACCCGAGCGACATGATCGTGACGCTCGAGGCCGGCTCGACCGTGCGCAGCGCCACGCCGGTCGTCTGGGATCGCACCCGCTCGTCCGAGCAGACCTGCGCGGAGAAGAACCGGCCGCGCGCGCCGGGCGGCGGGGCGTCGTACCACGTGACCGTCTCGATCGGCGGATTCGCAAGCGCCGGATCGCGTCAGATCTTCCTGCAGTGACAGAAGCCGGATCGCGATCCGGGATGTACTGACATCTCCCAGTATTTTGGGATACCATGGGGCATGGTTCTCCGGACTAGTGCGGCGAAGCCATCCCCAGTGGTGTCGTTCTAAGCGTCCCCAGCGCTCCGACAATCGCCGCGGTGAGAATCAGAGGGCCCTCTCGAGTACCCCAGTCCCCAATGGAGGACTCGAGAGGGCCCCACACTCTTAAGCCGGCTCGGGCTCATAAGCTGGAGGCATGGCGAAGAAGAGGGCAGGCGCGAAGCGCCCCGCACCCCAGGACTTCCGGTCCGAGGCGCTCGCACAGGCACTCGAGAAGCAGGACATGGCGGCTGTCGCGCTGGCGCTGCGCAACGGGAACACCGTCGTGCCGCTGATCAAGCCCGGCCCGCGCGATAATCCGCTCGACGGCGGCGAGGTCTGGACCTACCGCGACCAGAGCACCGGCGACGTGGCGCTGCTGCTGTTCAGCGACGCCCGCAACAAGCCCGCGAACCTGCCTCCGGGGGTCGGGATCTATTCGCCGGCCTGGCTCACCGCGTTCCTCACCACCCACCGCGACACGATCACCACCGTCTTCCTCGACATCGCCGGGCCCCACCCCATGCAGGCCCCGCCCGCCGAGCTGCTGAAGGCGCTGCAGGCGTGACGGCCCAGTACCGGGCGATCTTCGACGCCGAGGTCACCTTCTCGAACGAGGGCGGACTGCAGGCGCAGGGCTTCCGCGTGGATCTGCCGGGACCCGATGCCACGGATGAGGAGATCGGACGGTTGTTCATCACGTCGCTCGACCTGCTCATGGCCGACTCCGTCGCAGTGAGCAACGTGCGCATCATCGAGGAGGCGCACAAGGGCACGCGCGGCGGCCCGAGCGACCCCCGGGCCTGACGCCGGCTGCGCCGATGGGTTGCTGAGCCTGTCGAAGCACCCATCCCCACGCCGCTGGTGCTGGGGCCCTTCGAGAGCCTCAGGGACCCATCCCCACGCCCCACTCCACGCATCGCTCCGCGCTGCGCGGAGCCTCCGGGGCGCGTGGCCCCTGCTCAAGTGCGACGCCCTGCTGGGTTGGGGCCCTTCGAGAGCCTCAGGGACCTATCCCCACGCCCCACTCCACGCATCGCTCCGCGCTGCGCGGAGCCTCCGGGGCGCGTGGCCCCTGCTCATTTCGGACACCTTCTGGTGCTGCTGCCCTTCGAGAGGCTCAGAGCGAGGGATCAGAAGGGCGGGATGCCTTCGCCGCGGCGCGGCTTGGCGTCGTGGGTGCGCAACTCGCCGAGAGCGGAGCGCAACGTCTTCGCCCGGTCGTCGACCACCTGCCGGTAACCGAGCCGCGCCGCCTCGCTGCGCCGCTGCGCGGCCTGCGTCACCGGGCGGATCTCGCCGGCCAGCGACAGCTCACCGACCGCAGCGACCGTGCGCGGCACCGGCACCTGCCGGATCGACCCGGCGACGGCCACTGCGATCGCAAGATCCGCGGCGGGCTCGGTGAAGCGCACCCCGCCCACCGTCGACACGTACACGTCGAGCTTCGACGTGGGGATGTTCGCCCGGCGCTCCAGGATCGCCAGCACCATCGCCACCCGCGACGAGTCCAGCCCGTGCACCACCCGGCGCGGGTTGGGAGCCGCGGTCTCGATCGTCAGCGCCTGCACCTCGACGGGCAGGGCGCGCCTGCCCTCCATCGCGATCGCCACGCAGGTTCCGGGCTCGGCCGCACCCTGCGAGAGGAACAGCCCGCTCGGGTCGGGCACCTCGGCGATGCCGGCACCGGTCATCTCGAAGCAGCCGACCTCGTCGGTGGGGCCGAACCGGTTCTTCAGCGCGCGGATGAAGCGCAGCGCCGTCTGACGATCGCCCTCGAAGTGGCAGACCACGTCGACGAGATGCTCGAGCACACGCGGCCCTGCGACTTGGCCGTCCTTGGTGACATGCCCGACGATGATGACAGGCAGCCCGCGGTCCTTCGCCACCCGGATCAGCGTCGCCGCCACCTCGCGCACCTGGCTCGGCTGACCGGCCGCCCCGTCGATCAGCCCGGATGCCACGGTCTGCACCGAATCGACGATGACCAGCTCGGGCCGCACCTCGTCGATGTGACCGAGGATCGTCGCCAGGTCGGTCTCGCTCGCCAGGTACAGCTCGTCGTGCAACGCCCCGGTGCGCTCGGCCCGCAGTCGCACCTGTGCGGGTGACTCCTCCGCGCTGGCGTACAGCACGCGCCGGCCGGCCCGCGCGGTCGCCGCCGCGACCTCGAGCAGCAGCGTCGACTTGCCGACCCCGGGCTCCCCCGAGAGCAGGATCGCGGCTCCCGGCACGATCCCGCCGCCGAGCACCCGGTCGAACTCGCCGACGCCGCTCGTGCGGCGAGGTGCGTCGGTCGTGGTGATCTGCGTGATCGGGCGGGCGGCGCGCTCGGCGGCCGGGGCAACGGCATCCGTCTGCCGGACGATCCCGGTCTTCGCGGCCTGCTCCTGCACGGTGCCCCACTGCTGGCACTCGCCGCAGCGGCCGACCCACTTCGCCGTCGTCCAGCCGCACTCGGTGCAGGCGAACGCGGGAGGGGCGGGTCGACGGGTGGTGGCCATGCAGCAAGGCTATCCGCGGCATCCGACGTCGGGCGGCAACCGCCCGGGGCTGTGGATATTCACGGTGCGAGTGTCCTCAGAATCCCGGTAGCGTGGCAGGAGACGCAGATCCGCGGGAGGTGCGATGACCGAACCGGTCCGGCTCGTCAGGCATGCCGATGTCATGGCAGCCGCGCAGGACGCCGAGACGTTCTCGAGCCGCACGTCGCGGCACCTTCATGTGCCCAACGGCATGGACGGCGAAGAGCACCGGGCGTTCCGCGCCGTGGTCGACAGGCAGATGACCCCGGCGATCGTCGACGGCCTGCAGCCGCTGCTCGACGAGGTCGCCGCCGACGTCATCGGCGGGCTGCCGCACGGCGTCACGATCGACGCGGTCGGCGACATCGGCGAGGTGTTCGCCGTGCGCGCGCAGTGCCGCTGGCTGGGCTGGCCCGCCGAGCTCGAGGACGAGCTGCGCACCTGGATGGCCGACAACTACGCGGGTGCACGGCGTCCCGATCCCGAGCACAACGCCGCCCTCGCCGAGCGGTTCGACGAGATCGTCATCCGCCAGGTCGACGCGCACCGCGCGGCCCGCGAGAGCGGCGACGCGGTGACCGACGATGCCACGCACCGGCTGCTCGACGAGCGGGTCGAGGGCCGCCCGCTCACCGATGAGGAGATCGTCTCGATCCTGCGCAACTGGACCGCCGGCGACCTGGGGTCGCTGGCCCGCTGCATCGGCGTCGTCGTCCACCGGCTCGCGGAGCGAGCCCGGTGGCAGCAGCGGGTGCGGATGCTCGCGAACGGCATCCGGACCGGAAAGACCCCGGATGCCGCCGCGGCGCGGGCCGAGCTGGATGCGATCCTCGGGGAGTGCCTGCGGATCGATGACCCGTTCGTGGCGAACAAGCGCGTGACCACCTGCCCGGCGATCACCCCCTCGGGGGTGCCGATCGACGCCGGCACGCCGGTGCTGCTGGACTGGGCCGCGGCCAACCGCGACCCGGAGGTCTTCTCAGACGGCTTCGACCCGCATGCGCACGCCGAGCACAACCTCGTCTTCGGCATCGGTCCGCACGTCTGCCCAGGACGCGACCTCTCCTACGCCGAGCTGCGAGCCGTGATCATCGCACTGCTGGGCGCCACGCAGTTCATCGAGCCGGCACCGGGCGAGGCGCCGGTGCGCCACGACGCGCCGCTGGGCGGCTGGGAGCGGATGCCCGTCGTCCTCAGCTGAACTCAGCACGACCAGCCGATCGCGTCAGCCGCCGATCGCGTTCATCCCGCGCGCGGGCTGCAGGAACGACGGGTCGTCGATCGCGTGCCCCGGAAGCTTCGCCCACACGCACCGGCGCAGCACCTCCTCGAGCTCGGCATCCGCCGCCCCGCTGCGCAGGGCAGGCAGCAGGTCGAACTCGTGCGTCGAGAACAGGCAGTTGCGCAGCTGGCCGTCGGCGGTCAGCCGCAACCGGTCGCAGGCCCCGCAGAACGGTGCCGTCACCGAGGCGATCACGCCGACCGTGGCGCCGCCGTCGAGTCGCCACCGCTCTGCCGGCGCTCCACCGCGTCCGGGAACGGGGGTCAGCTCCCACCGCTGCGACAGCGACTCGAGGATCTCCTCGCGGGTGACCATCGTGCTGCGGTTCCAGGTGTGCCCGGCATCCAGCGGCATCTGCTCGATGAAGCGCAGCTCGGCTCCGTGATCGAGCGCGAACGCCACGAGGTCCTGCAGCTCATCGTCGTTCACGCCGCGCATCGCGACGGTGTTGAGCTTGAGGGGACGCAGTCCGGATGCTGCGGCCGCGGCGATCCCGCGCATGACATCGTCGATCCGGTCGCGCCGGGTGAGGGCGGCGAAGCGGTCGCGGCGCAGCGTGTCGATCGAGATGTTCAGCCGGTTCAGGCCCGCATCGATCAGCTCGTCGAGCTTCTCGGCCAGCACGATCCCGTTGGTCGTCATCGCGACCTGCACGGGTCCCGACGGCGACTCCACGGCGGCCAGGCGCCGCACGACCTCGGTGATGTCGCGGCGCAGCAGAGGCTCGCCGCCGGTGAGCCGGAACGTCGTGATCCCGGCATCCGCCGCGATCGTCGCGACGCGCACGATCTCATCCGTGGAGAGGATCGACTCCCGCGCGAGCCATTCGTTGCCCTGCTCGGGCATGCAGTAGGTGCAGCGTAGCGAGCAGCGGTCGGTCAGCGATATGCGCAGGTCGCGGTGCACGCGGCCGTGCGTGTCGAGCAGGGGTCCGGCGTCCGGCATCCGTCGCGTGTCCTCCCGGGGCGGGGAGGATGCGATGGTGACGGGCACGGCGACCACGGGTCAGGCCTTCCGCCCCACATCGCGCAGCATGCCGGCGACGACCAGCGCGAACGCGCCGACGAGCACGAGCAGCCACAGGCCCAGCGAGTACGAGTTCGACTCGGGGTGGTAGGTGGCACCCATGACGAGGGGCGGGAAGTAACCGCCCAGACCACCGGCCGCCGCCACGACGCCGCTGACCGCGCCGACCTTCTCCTTCGGCGTCGACGGGCCGATCCACGCGAAGACGGCACCCATGCCCAGACCCATCGCCGAGGCCATCAGGATGAACGTCACACCCGTCACGATACCCTCCGGCGGCTGCTGCCCGACGACGTAGGCGAGCGTGACGATGCCGCCCAGCGAGACCAGCGAGACCACCTTCGGGCCGAAGCGGTCGGCGAGCACACCGCCGATCGGGCGGGCGACCACGGCCGCTGCCGCGAACAGTGCGGTGCGGGCACCGGCACCGAGCGGATCGACGTCTTCGGGGTAGACGGTGGTGAGGTACTTGGGCAGGAAGTTCGAGAACGCGACGAAGCCGCCGAAGACGATGCCGTACAGGAACGCCATCTCCCAGGTCACGGGCAGCTTGAGCGCTCCGACGACCTTCGGCACCAGCTTCTCGCGGTTCGGCTCCCACGCCGGCGATTCGCGCATGAAGAACCACACCAGGGCGGCCATGGCCACCAGGGCACCGGCGATGACCAGGTGCGTGGGCAGATAGCCGATCGACTGGGCCAGCCGCGGAGTCGCCAGGGCCGAGACCGCCGTGCCGATCATGCCCATGCCGAACACGCCGTTCGCGAAACCGCGCCGCGACGGCGGGAACCAGGCGCTCGAGAACGGCACGCCGACCGCGAAGATCGTGCCGGCGACGCCCAGGTAGAAGCCCGCGACCATCAGCAGCGGGAAGCTGCCGATGCTGCCGGCGAGGGCGACCAGCAGCACGGCGGGGGCCGAGAGCAGCAGCACCGCGGTGAACATCTTCCGGCCGCCGAAGCGGTCGGTCATCGCGCCGATCACGATACGGCCCAGGGCGCCGACCAGCACGGGCGTGGCGAGCATCAGCGAGATCTGACCCTCATCCAGGCCCATCTCGGTAGCGTAGGTCTGCTGCAGCGGGGATATCGACATCCAGGCCCAGAAACCTATGGTGGAAGCGAGCGTTGCCAGCAGCACCTGGGCGAATCCGCCGGTGAGTTCGGTCGTCGATGGCGCGGCGGCAGTGGTCGGAGCAGTCATCAGGCTTCCCTTTCGATATCGGCGACGGTAGCGCGCTTCGCGCGCGATGGCTACAGTGCGCGCCGGAAATAAACTCCGGCGGTCCTGCACCGGTCCGATCGATTAAAAACGGCGCGCCCTTGTGCCGTCCGAGGGCCTCCAGGCAGGATGCTGAAGTACCACGTGTACTCCCGGGAAGGAGCGGCGATGACCACCGGAACCCGCACCCATGGCGCCTCCGCGACAGATGGACCTCTGGCCGATGCACTCCTGAACATGGGGCGCTTCGTGCGACCCGGGGAGACCTCGGACGACCTGCGCTCGGTGTTCCTGCAGGGCGGCCGCTCAGGCGACTCGTTCTACCGCGACCGCTGGTCGCACGACAAGGTGGTGCGCTCCACGCACGGCGTGAACTGCACCGGGTCGTGCTCGTGGAAGGTGTACGTCAAGGACGGCATCATCACCTGGGAGGCGCAGCAGACCGACTATCCCTCGGTCGGCCCCGACTCCCCGGAGTACGAGCCCCGCGGCTGCCCCCGAGGCGCAGCCTTCAGCTGGTACACGTACTCGCCGACGCGGGTGCGCTACCCGTACATCCGCGACACGCTCGCCCAGCTCTACCGCGCGGCGAAGGCGCAGCATCCCGACCCCGTCGACGCCTGGGCGTCGATCGTCGAAGACCCCGAGAAGGCGCGCGCGTACAAGCGCGTCCGCGGCAAGGGCGGCCTGGTGCGCACCAGCTGGGACGAGGTCATGGAGATCGCCGCCGCGGCCCACGTGCACACGGTGAAGACCTACGGCCCCGACCGCGTCGCGGGCTTCTCGCCCATCCCGGCCATGTCGATGGTCTCGCACGGCGCCGGCTCGCGGTTCATGAACCTCATCGGTGGCACCATGCTGTCGTTCTACGACTGGTACGCCGACCTGCCCGTCGCCAGCCCGCAGGTGTTCGGCGACCAGACCGACGTTCCCGAGTCGGCCGACTGGTGGAACGCCGGCTACCTGATCATGTGGGGCTCGAACGTCCCCGTGACCCGCACCCCGGATGCGCACTTCATGACCGAGGCCCGCTACCGCGGCCAGAAGGTCATCACGGTCTCGCCGGACTACACCGACAACACGAAGTTCGCCGACGAGTGGGTCGCACCCCACCCGGGAACGGATGCCGCCCTCGCCCTCGCGATGGGCCACGTCATCCTGCGTGAGCACTTCGTCGAGAAGCGCACCGAGCGCTTCGAGGACTACATGCGCCGGTACACCGACGCGCCGTTCCTCGTCGAGCTCGAGGAGCGCGACGGCGGGCTGGTCCCCGGAAAGTTCATCACGGCATCCGAGCTGGGCGGTGCGGATGCCGCGCAGCCGCGCGCCGACTTCAAGCCGGTGCTGATGGATGCCGACGGCACCCCCGTCGTGCCGAACGGCTCGCTCGGTCACCGCTTCACCCCGGAGGACCAGGGCCGCTGGAACCTCGACCTGGGCGATGTCGTCCCGCCGCTGTCGGTCGCCGACCTCAGCAGCTGGGCGGGCGACGCCGCCGAGGTGCGCCTGCCGCGCTTCGACCTCGACCCCCAGCCCGGTCAGGAGCACGCCGGCGGATCCGGCGTCGTCGTCCGCGGCGTGCCGGTGCGCACCGTCGCCGGCCGCACGGTCACCACCGTCTTCGACCTGATGCTCGCCCGGTACGGCGTCGGCCGCGACGGCATCCCCGGCGAATGGCCGGAGGGCTACGACGACGCGAGCACCCCGGGCACCCCCGCGTGGCAGCAGGAGCACACCTCGGTGCCGGCCGAGCAGGCGATCCGCATCGCCCGCGAGTTCGCCGACAACGCCGACCGCTCCGGCGGCCGCTCGATGATCCTGATGGGCGCCGGCACCAACCACTGGTTCCACTCCGACACGATCTACCGCACCTTCCTCGCGCTGACGACCATGACCGGCTGCCAGGGCGTGAACGGCGGCGGCTGGGCGCACTACGTCGGGCAGGAGAAGGTGCGCCCGATCACGGGTTACCAGCAGTACGCCGGCGCCTCGGACTGGGGCCGCCCGCCGCGGTACACGATCGGCACGGCGTTCTTCTACCTGGCCACCGACCAGTGGCGCTACGACGGCCTGCCGGCCGACCAGCTGGCCTCCCCGCTGGGACGAGGCACCTTCCAGGGCCGCACCACCGCCGACTGCCTGGTCGAGTCGGTGCAGCGCGGCTGGATGCCGAGCTACCCGACCTTCGACCGCAACCCGCTCGACCTCGTCGACGAGGCGGAGGCCGCGGGCAAGGAGCCCGCGCAGCACATCGTCGACAGCCTCGACGACGGCTCGCTGCGCTTCGCCGTGGAAGACCCGGATGACCCGGTGAACTTCCCGCGGATCATGACGATCTGGCGCGCGAACGTGCTGGGCTCGTCGGGCAAGGGCAACGAGTACTTCCTCAAGCACCTGCTGGGCACGGATGCCGCCGTGCGGGCCTCCGAGGCTCCCGAGGGTTCGCGTCCGGCGACCATGACGTGGCACGAGAAGGCCCCCGAGGGCAAGCTCGACCTGCTGATGACGGCCGACTTCCGTATGACCAGCACCACGCTGTTCAGCGACATCGTGCTGCCCGCCGCGACCTGGTACGAGAAGCACGACCTGTCGTCGACCGACATGCACCCGTTCATCCACGCGTTCAACCCGGCCATCGCGCCGCCGTGGCAGACGAAGACCGACTTCGACACGTTCCGCATCCTCGCCGAGAAGTTCAGCGACATGGCGCGCACGCACCTCGGCGTGCGGCGTGATGTCGTGGCGACGCCGCTGCAGCACGACACCGCCGACGTCATGGCCACCCCGCACGGCCGGGTCGAAGACCTGCCGCGCGTGCCCGGTGTGACGATGCCGAAGCTCGCCGTCGTCGAGCGCGACTACCCGAACCTCGCCGAGCGCTGGAAGTCGCTGGGCCCGCTGACGGCCAAGCTGGGCCTGACGACCAAGGGCATCACGTACCACGCCGAGCCCGAGATCGAGCGGCTGAAGCACGTCAACGGCACCGTCGAGACCGGGCCGTACGCCGGAACCGTGCGGCTGGACACCGACCGCCGGGCGTGCGAGATGATCCTGGCGATGTCGGGCACGAGCAACGGCCGCCTCGCGGTGCAGGGCTTCGAGGTGCTCGAGAAGCACACCGGCCAGAAGATGGCGTTCCTCGCCGACGAGCACGAGGGCACGCACCTGTCGTTCCAGGACGTGTCGGTGCAGCCGCGCAGCGTGATCACCTCGCCCGAGTGGTCGGGGTCCGAGCACGGCGGCCGCCGCTACACGGCCTTCGCGATCAACGTCGAGCACCTCAAGCCCTGGCACACGCTCACCGGTCGCCAGCACTTCTACCTCGACCACGACTGGATGGACGAGCTGGGTGAGGCTCTGCCGGTGTACCGGCCACCGCTGGACATGGCCCGCCTGTTCGGCGACGTCGTGCCCGGCACGGCATCCGGTGCCGAGGTCAACGTGCGCTACCTGACCCCGCACTCCAAGTGGTCGATCCACTCCGAGTACCAGGACAACCTGTTCATGCTCTCGCTCTCGCGTGGTGGCCCCACGATCTGGATGAGCCCGCAGGACGCCGAGAAGATCGGTGTGCGCGACAACGACTGGATCGAGTCGTACAACCGCAACGGCGTCGTCGTCGCGCGGGCCAACGTGTCGCACCGCATGCCCGAGGGCACGGTGTACATGTACCACGCGAAGGATCGCACGGTCGATGTGCCGCTGTCGGAGACCAGCGGACTGCGCGGCGGCATCCACAACTCACTGACCCGGATCCTGCTCAAGCCGAGCCACCTCATCGGCGGCTACGCGCAGCTGGCCTGGGCGTTCAACTATCTCGGCCCGACCGGAAACCAGCGCGACGAGGTCACCACGATCCGCCGCCGCAGCCAGGAGGTGCAGTACCGATGAAGGTCATGGCGCAGATGTCGATGGTGATGAACCTCGACAAGTGCATCGGATGTCACACCTGCTCGGTGACCTGCAAGCAGGCGTGGACGAACCGCACCGGCGTGGAGTACGTGTGGTTCAACAACGTCGAGACCCGTCCCGGTGTCGGCTACCCCCGCGGCTACGAGGACCAGGAGAAGTGGGGCGGCGGCTGGGTGCGCGACAAGCGCGGCCGGCTGCGGCTGCGCAGCGGCGGCCGGCTCGCCAAGCTGGCGCGGATCTTCTCGAACCCGAAGCTGCCGGGCATCGACGACTACTACGAGCCGTGGACCTACGACTACGACATGCTCGTGAACGCGCCCAGCGGCGACCACACCCCGGTGGCGCGGCCGAAGAGCCTCATCACCGGCAAGGACATGAAGGTGTCGTGGTCGGCGAACTGGGATGACGACCTGGGCGGGTCGCTCGAGACCATGCACGAGGACCCGATCCTTCAGAAGATGAGCGGCGAGGTGCAGGCCGAGTTCGAGAAGGCCTTCATGTTCTACCTGCCGCGGATCTGCGAACACTGCCTGAACCCGTCGTGCGTGGCCTCCTGCCCGTCCGGTGCGATGTACAAGCGACAGGAGGACGGCATCGTCCTCGTGGACCAGGATGCCTGCCGCGGATGGCGCATGTGCATCTCGGGCTGCCCGTACAAGAAGGTCTACTTCAACCACAAGACCGGCAAGGCCGAGAAGTGCACGATGTGCTACCCGCGCATCGAGGTGGGCCTGCCCACCGTATGCTCCGAGACTTGCGTGGGTCGCCTGCGGTACCTCGGCCTGGTGCTCTACGACGCAGACCGCGTGGCCGAGGCCGCCGCCGTCGAGGACGAGCACGAGCTGCTCGCCGCACAGCGCTCGGTGCTGCTGGACCCGCACGACCCGGCCGTCATCGAGGCCGCCCGTCGCGACGGCATCGCTGAGGACTGGATCGAGGCCGCCCAGCGCAGCCCGATCTGGCGTCTCATCAACGACTACCAGGTGGCGCTGCCGCTGCACCCCGAGTACCGCACCATGCCGATGGTCTGGTACATCCCGCCGCTCTCGCCCGTGGTCGACGTCGTCACGGGATCCGGCAACGACGGTGAGGATGCCCGCACGCTGTTCGCGGCGATCGACAAGCTGCGCATCCCGATCGGCTACCTGGCCGAGCTGTTCACCGCTGGCGACGTGAAGCCGGTGGATGCCGCGCTGCGCAAGCTCGCAGCGATGCGCTCGTACATGCGGGGCATCAGCATCGACGGTGAGCGCGAGGAGGGCATCGCGACCGCGGTCGGCATGACCGGCGCGCAGATCGAGGAGATGTACCGGCTGCTCGCGATCGCGAAGTACGAGGAGCGCTACGTCATCCCGGCCGCGCACTACGAGCAGGCGCACGACCTCGAGGAGATGGCGTGCTCGCTGGACTTCGAGGGCGGGCCCGGCATGGGCGGCGCCGGCGGACCGTTCGGCGCGGCCAGCGGCTCGGCAGTGCCGGTCGCAGTCGAGAACTTCCACGCGCTCGCCGACCGGCAGACCGCCGACAGCCCGTCGACGCCGGGCCGGGTCAACCTGCTCAACTGGGACGGCAACGGCCGGCCCACCGGGCTGTTCCCGCCGTCCGAGGTCGCCGAGGAGCGCACGTACGACGACGATGACGGGGGCACGTCATGAGCACCGTGCTACCGCCGCGGGTCACTCCGCGGCGCCGGATGCCGGATGCGCTGACACCGGCATCCCTCACCGCCGCGCAGCGGCAGACCGTGCACATGCTGGCATCGCTGCTGCTCGACTACCCCGACGCGCAGTGGTTCGAGCGGCTCGACGTGTTCGAGGCCAACGCGGTGACGCTGCCCGACGCGGTCGCCGAGGCGCTGCAGAAGTTCCTTCGGCGGGCGCGCGAGACCGGGGCATCCGATCTGCAGAAGCTGTACGTGACGACCTTCGACATGAAGCGCAAGTGCTCGCTGTACCTCAGCTATTACGCGACCGGCGACACGCGCCGCCGCGGCACCGCGCTGGTCACCTTCCTGGACGCGTACCGCGCGGCCGGGTGGGAGTTCGACGCGCAGGAGCTGCCCGACTACCTGCCGGCGGTGCTGGAGTTCTCGGCCCGTTCGCAGTCGGATGTGGCGGATGCCGTGCTCGCCGCGCACCGCGAGGGGATCGAGGTGCTGCGGGCGGCGCTCGAGGGCATGGACAGCCCATGGGCGGATGTCGTCCGCGCCGTCACGCTGTCGCTGCCGAAGGTCGACCAGCGCATCCGCGAGCGCGTGCTCGCACTCGTCAATGAGGGCCCGCCGACCGAGACCGTCGGCATGAGCCTGCCTATGCCCGTCTTCCGCTCCGTGCGACAAGGGGAATGAACATGAACACGTTGCAGGTACTGCTGTGGGTGGCGCTGCCGTACGTCTGCGCGGCGGTCTTCATCGTCGGGCACATCTGGCGCTACCGGTACGACAAGTTCGGCTGGACGACCCGCTCGTCGCAGAGCTACGAGAACCGGCTGCTGCGCTGGGGCTCGCCGATGTTCCATCTCGGCATCCTCATGGTGATCGCCGGGCACGTGGTCGGACTGCTCATCCCGCGTGAGTGGCTGTACGCGATCGGCATCAGCGAGGAGATCTACCACATCGGCGCCACCGTGCTCGGCACGTTCGCCGCGGTGCTGACGCTGGCGGGGCTCGCGATCCTCGTCTTCCGCCGCCGCACGGTGCCCGCGGTGTTCCTGGCGACCACCGTGATGGACAAGGTCATGTACGTGTTCCTGGGGCTGACGCTGCTGTTCGGCACGCTGGCGACGGTCATCTACCAGGTGTTCGGCTCGGGCTTCCATTACCGCGAGACGATCTCGCCGTGGATCCGCGAGCTGATGATCTTCCGTCCCCGCCCGGAGCTCATGCTTGAGGTGCCGCTGATGTTCCAGCTGCACGTCATCACCGCGCTGCTGCTGTTCGCGCTGTGGCCGTTCACGCGTCTCGTGCACGTGTTCTCGGCGCCGGTCGGCTACTTGTTCCGCCCGTACATCGTGTACCGCTCGCGTGACGAGCTGCGCGGCGCCCGGGCACCCAAGCGCGGCTGGGATCCGGTCTCCACACCCGACCCCGCCCGCCTCCGCCGCCCGTAGTCCCGTCTGGGTCCCTGAGCCCGTCGAAGGGCCCTAACGCGCGGCCGCGACTGCCTCGGCGAACGGTGTCGCCGGCGCAGCGAGCACCTCTCGCAGCATCCCCTCCTGGGTGATCCTGCCGTGCTCGAGGATGACCAGGCGGTCGGCCAGTACCTCGGCATCCGCGATCCCGTGCGAGACGACGATGGTCGTCGTGCCCTGCAGCTGGTCGCGCACCACCGTGCGCAGCTGCGCCGCCGCCTCGACGTCCAGTGAAGAGAACGGCTCGTCCAGCAGCAGCAACCGCGGGCGCGCGGCCAGGGCGCGGGCGAGCGCGACGCGCTGCCGCTGTCCACCGGAGAGCTGGTCGGGGCGGCGGTCGCCGAGACCGGGGAGGCCGATGCGCAGCATCCATTCCCCGGCTATGGCCGCCGACTCCGAGCGCGACGACCCCGCCGACCGCGCGGCGAAGGCGATGTTGCCGGCCGCGGTCATGTGCGGGAAGAGCAGGGCGTCCTGGCCCAGCAGGCCGATCGCCCGCCGCGATGGGGGCGTGTGCCGGCCGGCATCCGCCATCCGTTCGCCGTCGAGCGCGACGTGACCGGCGTCGAGGCGGGTGAGCCCGGCGATGGCGTCCAGCAGCGTGGTCTTGCCGGCACCGCTGGGGCCCATCACGGCGAGCACTTCGCCGGGACTCAGCACGAGCCGCGCGTCGACGGATGCCTGCCTGACGACGACGTGCGCGTCCAGCATCCCGCTCACCGCAGCGCCCCCGGCCGCCAGGCCCGCACGAGCAGCAGCACGACGACTGCGGTCGCCAGCAGCAGGATCGACAGCGCTACGGCCGTCTCGCGTCCGGTGCCGGCGCCGTTGAACGCGGTGTAGATCGCCAGCGGCATGGTCTGCGTGACGCCGGGTGCGTTGCCGGCGAACAGGGCGGTCGCGCCGAACTCGCCGATCGCGCGGGCGAAGCACAGGATGACGCCGACGATGATCCCCGGTGCCGCCAGCGGCAGCGTCACCCGCCACAGCACGCGCCATGGTCGGGCTCCGAGGGTGGCGGCGGTGCGCTCGTAGCGTCCGCCCACGCTGCGGATCGTGCCCTCCACGGCCAGCACGAGGAAGGGCAGCGCCACGAAGGCCTGTGCGAGCACGACGGCGGCGGGCGTGAACGCCAGCGTGACCCCGAAGGCGTCGGAGAGCAGGCCGCCGAGCGGGCTCGTGCGCCCGAACAGGAACAGCAGCGCCACGCCGCCGACCATCGGTGGCAGCACGAGCGGCACGGCGACCAGCGCCCGCAGCAGTGCCGAGACCCGCGGGCCCGAGCGCGCCATGAGCAGAGCCAGCGGCAGGCCGAGCACCAGGCACAGTGCGGTCGCCGCGAGTCCGCTCACCAGCGACAGGCGCAGGGCATCGAGCGCCGCCTGCGAGGTGATGTCCTGCCAGAGCGTCGCCCACGACGCCCGGGTCACCAGCGCCGCGAGCGGCAGGATCAGCAGGGCGACGCCGAGCACGGCGGGGGCGATGAGCGTGAACGGGGTGCCGGTCCCGGTGTCGCGGATGCCGGCCTTCACGGCATCCCGAATCCGTGCTCGCCGAGGATCCGCTGCCCGTCGGAGCCCTGCACGAACTCCACGAACGCGACGCCGGCCTCCCCGGCGTCGCCGAGGGCGACGATCGGGTAGCGGTTGACGATCTCGGCCGCACCGTCCGGGACGAAGCTCGCGACGGCATCGTCGCCGATGACGTCGGTCGCGTAGACGAGTCCGGCATCCGCCTCGCCCGCGGCGACCTTCTGCAGCACCGCGGCGACGTTCTGCTCCAGGCTCGCGGGGGTCACCTCGACGCCGGCCGATTCGAGCAGTGCAGTGGATGCCGCACCGCACGGCACCTCGGGGGCGCAGAGCACCGTGATCGCATCCGTCAGATCGGCGAGCGTCTCAACTCTGCCCGGGTTGCCGGCGGGCACCGCGACCACGAGGGTGTTGGTCGCGAAGATCGCGGGATCGGATGCCAGGCCCGCGTCGACGAGCTCCGCCATGCTGCGCTCGTCGGCCGTGGCCAGCACGTCGGCCTGTGCCCCCTCGCGCAGCTGGGTGACCAGGGTGGTCGACCCGTCGTAGACGATCGGGTTCACGAACGCGCTCGGATGCTGCTGCTCGAACGCCACGGCGATCTCGTCGAAGGCCTCGCGCAGCGACGCCGCGGCGAAGATGGTCACCTCGCCGGACAGGCCGGGCTGCGCCGTACCGGGGGGGCCGCCGTACGGACCGACGGCGTCGGGGGATGCGGTCGTGCAGCCGGAGAGAATCAGGATGCCGAGCAGCGCTGCGGCCGTGACGATGCGCCGGGTCACGGATGCTCCTTCGGCGTCTCGACGATGACCGTGGTCGCCTTGACGACGGCGATCGCGAGAGATCCGGGTTCGAGACCGAGCTCGCGCACGGCCTCGGACGACATGAGAGATACGACCCGGTGCGGCCCCGCCTGGATGTCGACCTGAGCCATCACACCGTCGACCTGCACCCGCGTGACGAGGCCCGTGAAGCGATTGCGGGCGCTGGTGAGCCGGTCGGACCCGTCGGCGGGAGCCTCCGCGGCGCGCCGGGCGTGCTCGGCCAGGGCGTCGCCGGGGATGCGAGTGGGCGAGTCGCCGGTGACCGGCAACGCGCCCTGATCGATCCAGCGCCGCACGGTGTCGTCGCTCACGCCGAGCAGGCGGGCGGCCTCCGCGATCCGATACGAGGTCATGGCATCGAGCCTAAAGAGCATCGTTCCGCAGATCCAGAGCATTCCGCCGTATCTTTTCCGCACCTGCGGATCGCGCCGCCCCGGCGAGGTGGCGCAATTGGTGGTCTCGGGTGGGATGGATGCCGCGTGTCGTGACACCTGAAGGGAACGGGGAGAGGAGCGAGCGGCGCGGTACTCCCGATATCTTCCTCGAGGTGTCGCAAATGGTGGCGTCGGGCGGGGTGGATGCCGCGTGTTGCGACACCTGAGGGCGACGGGACGGTTTCTCCGGCGTGCGCCGCTGGCCCGGCGGGCGCGGGGACCGTACGCTCGGAGTCATGGCTCTGCCTCCGCTCGTCGACCCCGTCGACTCCCTGAGCGAGGCCGAGCGCGCCCGCACGGCACGGCACCAGGTGCTCGCGGGACTCGGTGAACTCGGGCAGCGCCGGCTGCGGGCCGCCCACGTCGCAGTCGTCGGCGCCGGCGGACTGGGAGCACCCGTCGTGCTCGCACTCGCCGCGGCGGGCATCGGCACGATCACGATCATCGACGACGACGTCGTCGAGCTGTCGAATCTGCAGCGCCAGGTAATGCACCGCCTGTCGGACGAGGGCCTGCCCAAGGTCGACAGCGCCGTGCGGGTGGCCGCCGAACTGTCGCCCGAGAGCCGGGTGCGTCCACTGCGCGAGCGCCTCACCGCCGACAACGCCACCGAACTCCTCGCCGGCGCCGACCTCGTCATCGACGGCACCGACACCTTCGGCACCCGTGTCGACGTCGCCGCGGCCGCCGAGCGGCTCGGCATCCCGCTCGTCTGGGGAGTCATCCAGGAGTTCGCGGCGCAGATCACCGTCTTCTGGTCGTCCCCGCCCGCCGGTTCGGATGCCGTGCTGCTGAGCGATCTGTACCCCGCGGACAGCGTCGGTGAGCTGCCCACTTGCGCCGCCGTCGGCGTGTTCGGGGCGCTGTGCCTGCAGGCCGGATCGATCCTCGCGATGGAGGCGATCAAACTCATCACCGGCATCGGCGAACCGCTGCTGGGCCGCGTGCTCGTGATCGACGCACTGCGCGCCCGCACCAGCGAGGTGCCACTGCGTCCCGCGCGTGCGCAGGCTGCCGCATCCGTCGCCGCCGCATCCGCGCCTGACCCGGCGCACATCACCGTCGCCGACCTCGCCGCCGAGGCCGCCGCCGGCGCGCTGCTGCTCGACGTGCGCGAGCACGCGGAGGTCGCCGCAGGCATGGTTCCCGGCGCCCGGCACCTCCCCCTCGCCGAGGTGCTCGCCGAGCCCGCGGCCCTCGGATCCGAGCGGATCGTCGTCATCTGCCAGGCCGGCGTGCGCGCCCGCCGTGCGGCCGTCGTCCTGCGCGAGGCGGGGGCGGATGCCGTGGTGCTCGCCGGTGGCATGGACGCGTGGCACGCGGAGCATCCGTCGTGACCGCCCGCACGTCCGCCGGCCGCCCGCTCGCGCGACCGGTCACCTCGCTCGCGTCACGCACCACACCACCCGCACGCCGCTCCACCCCGCGAACGGTCCGAAGCACCCCGCTCGCGGGTCCCGAACGGCCGCCTCGGGCAGCGCGAGGCAGCCATCCGGGCCCCGCGAATCCGGCGGGCCCCGCGAAGCCGACGGGCACCGCGAAACCCAGGCAAACGCACACCGCGCGCCCCGCGGGGGAGAGGGGTGGCAGATGAGCCTGCGCACCGTCGAGCAGCAGCTCGAGATCGTGCTCGCCGCGGTGCGGCAGCATCCGGCGATCGAGGTCCCGATCGACCAGGCGCTCGGACTGACCCTGCGCACCGACGCCCGTGCCGCAAGCCCCGTGCCGGTGTTCGACAACTCCGCGATGGACGGCTTCGCCGTGCGCTACGCGGATATCTCCGCGGCGACCCCCGAGCATCCGGTGACCCTGCGGGTGATCGCCGACATTCCCGCGGGCAGCGACCTCGACCCGGCGATCGCCGCCGGTGAGGCCGTGCGGATCATGACCGGCTCCCCGGCGCCGACGGATGCCGATGCGATCATCCCGTTCGAGGACACCGCGGGCGGCCTGGCCGACTCGCTCGAGACCGCGGTCGTGCAACGCGCCCCGAAGGCCCGCGGCGCGCACATCCGCCGCGCCGCCGAGGACATCGCCGCCGGAACCGTCGTGCTCACCGCCGGCACCCGGCTCGGCCCGCTGCAGCTGGCCGCGCTCGCCTCGGCCGGTATCGCCCGCGTCGAGGTCTCGCCGCGACCCCGCGTCGCCGTCGTCTCCACGGGCTCCGAGCTGGTCGAGCCGGGCGCGCCGCTGCGCCGCGGGCAGATCCCCGAGTCCAACAGCATCCTGCTCGCCGGCCTCGTCACCGAGGCGGGCGCCGAGGTGGTGCTGCGCCGGGTCGTCGACGACGAGGGCGACGGGCCGGCGGATGCTGTCGCCGAGGCACAGCGCCTCGGCGCGGACGCCATCGTCTTCTCGGGCGGTGTGAGCGCCGGGGCCTACGAGGTCGTGCGGCAGAGCCTGGGCGAGAGCATGGAGTTCGCCAAGGTCGCCATGCAGCCGGGCAAGCCGCAGGGGTTCGGCGTCACCGGCGGGGGGATGCTGCTGTTCGGCCTGCCGGGCAACCCGGTCAGCGCCGCCGTGTCGTTCGAGGCGTTCGTGCGTCCCGCGCTGCTGCACCTGCAGGGCAG
Source organism: Microbacterium sp. YJN-G (assembly GCF_015040615.1). Taxonomy (NCBI): domain Bacteria; kingdom Bacillati; phylum Actinomycetota; class Actinomycetes; order Micrococcales; family Microbacteriaceae; genus Microbacterium; species Microbacterium sp. YJN-G. The sequence continues at coordinate 2,765,406 of NZ_CP060402.1, read as the reverse complement.
GAACGGCATCCATCGCCCCCGCACGCACCTGCCCGCCGGGACCGGCTGGCGCACCCCGCTGGCGCGCCGCCAGTACCTGCCTGCGGTGATCGACCGCACGGATCCCGCCCGCCCCGTCGTCCGCCCGGCCACCTCGGGCGGTTCGGGTTCGCACCTCAGCGCGGGTCTCGGCACAGCCGAGGCGTACGCGATCGTCCCCGCCGAGACGGAGCAGGTCTCCGCCGGCGACCCCATCGAAGTCATGGAGCTGTGATGACCTTCACCCACATGGATTCCGCCGGCCACGCCCGCATGGTCGATGTGACCGAGAAGACGCCGACCGTCCGCGCCGCCACCGCGCGCGGGTTCGTGCGCTGTGCCGCCGAGACCGTCGCCCTGCTGCGCGACGGCTCGGTGCCGAAGGGCGATGTTCTCGCCGTGGCGCGCATCGCCGGCATCCAGGCCGCCAAGAAGACCCCCGAACTGCTGCCGCTCGCGCACGTCATCGGGGTGCACGGCGCCGTGGTCGACCTCGCGATCGAAGACGAGGGCGTCGCCATCGAGGCGACCGTGCGCACCGCCGACCGCACCGGCGTCGAGATGGAGGCGCTCACCGCCGTGTCGGTGGCCGCCCTGTCGGTGATCGACATGATCAAGGGCGTCGACAAGTCGGCGTCGATCGAGAACCTGCGCATCACCGCGAAGGAAGGCGGCCGCAGCGGTTCCTGGCGGCGCCAGGGAGAGTGACCGAGACCGTGAGCACCGGGGCGATCCTGCTGGTCGGGGGGCGTTCTCGCCGCATGGGCGGCGGGACGAAACCGCTGCTCGAGGTGGGCGGTGAGACCCTGTTCGCCCGCGCCGTGCGGGCGGTGACGGATGCCGGCTGCGCGCCGGTCGTCGCCGCGGGGCCGGTGCTGGACGAGGCGGCCCCGGTGGAGTGGGTGCGCGAGGATCCGCCGTTCGCAGGGCCGGTCGCTGCCATCGCGGCCGCGATGGACCGAGCCGCGACGCCCGGACCGGAATGGACGATCCTGCTGGCCGGCGACATGCCCCGGGCCGACCGCGTGGTGCGACGCCTGATCGAGGCGGTCGACCCGGATGCTGCGGAAACGGATGCCGCGAGTCCGGATGCCGTGGATACCGTGGTGCCGGATGCCGTGCAGGCCGTCGTGTTCACCGCCGACGGGCACCCGCAGTGGCTCGCCGGCGCCTACCGTACGTCGGCGCTGCGCGCTGCTGTCGCGCGACTGGGCGACGACGTCGGCGACGCCTCCTGCCGGGCGCTGCTCGGCGGGCTGGAGATCGCGTGGCTGACCGACGAGGATGAGATCACCGCCGACATCGACACCCCGGCGGACCTGCAGCGCCTGCGCGCCGAACTGGAGGAGCAATCGTGAGCGAGTCACCCCGCACCCTGCCGCCCGAGGCTCTCGACGAGTGGGCCGCGGCGCTGCGCGAGCGATTCGGGCTGGATGCCGCGGACGTGCCGATCGCGCTCATCCTCGACCTCGCCCGCGATGTCGCCAACGGCGTGGCCCGCCCCGCAGCCCCGTTCAGCGCCTTCGTCGCAGGTCTCGTCGCCGGGCGCGCCGGCGGCACCCCCGAGCAGGTGCGCGAGGCGGTCGGCGGAGTCGTCGAGCTCGCCCTCGCCTGGCCGGAACGGGAGCGCTGAGATGACGACGGTGCGGTTCTTCGCCGCGGCGCAGGAGGCGGTCGGGCACGACTCCCTGACGACGGATGCCGTCACCCTCGGTGACCTCAGGACGGCGCTGCTGGCCGATCACCCGGCGCTCACCGGCATCCTGCAGCGCTGCGCGGTGCTCGTCGACGGGACGCGCGTGGACGACGACTTCACGCTCGCCGGTGCGCGCACGATCGACGTGCTGCCCCCCTTCGCCGGCGGCTGATCCAGCGGGCGACGACTGATCCTTCGCCGGCGGCTGATCCAGCGGCCGACGACTGATCCGCGAGTCGACTCGTGCTACCCGCCGATGCCCTTCCACGCGGTCGTGCCGTCGGCCTCGACCTGACGCTTCCACACCGGCAGCTCGCGCTTGATCGCCTCGATGACCTCGCGGCACACGACGAAGGCCTCGTCGCGGTGCGCGGACGACACCGCGATCGTCACCGCCGCCTCACCCACCGAGAGCCGTCCGATGCGGTGGCTGACGGCGACGACGGCATCCGTCCCCGAGGCCGCGGCCTCGGCGATCCGGTGCAGCGCCTGCTCGGCATCCGGATGCGCGGTGTACTCCAGGGCCACGACGGCATCCGCGGCATCCGGGTCGTGATCGCGCACGCGGCCGACGAACGTCGTCACCGCCCCTGCTGTCGTGTCGTCGACGGCGGCAATGTGCTCGTCGAGCGACAGGGGCTGCTCGGAAATGCGGGCGATGCGGACGGTCATCGGTGGTCCTCTCCGGCGAGCTGGTCGAGCACATGCCGGGCGACCGACAGCACGACGGGCATGCCCTCGGCGACCGCCTTCGGCGATCCGGGCAGGTTGACGATCAGGGTGTTGCCGGCGATGCCGGCGAGACCGCGGGTGAGCATGGCGGCGGGCGTTGCGGCGAGGCCCGAGCGGCGCAGCTCCTCGGCGATGCCCGGCAGCAGGCGGCCGATCACGCGGGCCGTGCCCTCGGGGGTCTCATCGCGCGGGCCGATGCCGGTGCCGCCGCTGGTGATGATCAGGCGGGCGCCCTCGTCGCACAGGCGGCGCAGCGCCTGCTCCACGGCATCCGCGCCATCGGGGATCACCACAGCATCCGCGCAGTCGAACCCGGCCTCACGCAGCGCGACGACCGCGACCGGCCCCGCGCCGTCGGGGCGCGTGCCCGCGGCGGACCGATCCGAGACGGTGAGAACGGCGGCGGGGAGCATGTCCCCACACTAACCGGGTGAGCAGTCGATGCCGCGCGGCTATCGACCGGATCAGACATCCCTATCGAGAGCGCGATTATTCACGGCCGGGGGTCTACCGCCGTGAAAAACCCGGCTCCATAATTGAGGCATGGTCAACGGCGGGCTCGTCTACGGGCCGATATCCAGCTACTCCCGGGTGCGAATCCTGTACATGGTGCAGACGCGGCCCGAGCGGACGATCGCTGAGCTGTGCGAAGACACCGGCCTGCATGCCAACACCGTGCGCGAGCACCTGCAGCGCCTCATCGAGGGTGGCTACGTCATCCAGACCACCGAGCGCCGCACCACCCGCGGACGCCCGCGCACTCTGTACAGCGCAGCCACCGGCGACCCCGGCGCCTCGAGCCCCGTCGCACGCGACAAGGTCGCCGAGGCGGCCCGCCGAGGCGACATGATGCGCCGCATCCTCGACGAGCCCGGGTCCGGGCTGGGGCAGGAGGCGACCTACCAGCTGGATGCTCTCATCGAGCACCTCGAGGAGAGCGGCTTCGAGCCGGTCGTCGACGAGGACCAGCTGACGGTCGAGCTGACCCCGTGCCCGCACGCCGCGGCCAGCCCCGAGCACCGTCCGCTGCTGTGCCAGGTGCACCTCGGGCTCATGCAGGCCGTGCTGACCGAGGCCGGCGGCCCGCTCGACGCGGAGTGCGTGCGCGAGCCGTCGCGCCCCGAGGAGTGCACGGTGCAGCTGCGCCTGAACGCGAAGGCGGCCACGGTCGCCAAGATCGCAGCCGCCGTCGCGGCCTGACAGGCGAAGGAACTTCAGCACGGTCCGGGTGGACCGTGGGCGCGACGCTGCGCCGCGTACTGGTGACCCCGATGTAACAGGTGACCCCGAGACGAGGAGCGGCGAATGGAATGGCTTGATCCGCTGGTACTGTCGCGCTGGCAGTTCGGTCTGACGACCGTCTACCACTATCTGTTCGTGCCCCTGACGATCGGCATGGCCCTGGTGGCGGCGATCTTCCAGACCGCGTGGGTGCGCACCGGCAGGATCCACTACCTGCACCTGACCCGCTTCTTCGGCAAGATCTTCCTGATCAACTTCGCGATGGGCGTCGTCACCGGCATCGTGCAGGAGTTCCAGTTCGGCATGAACTGGTCGGACTACTCGCGCTTCGTCGGCGACGTGTTCGGCGCACCGCTCGCCTTCGAGGGGCTGCTGGCCTTCTTCTTCGAGGCGACGTTCATCGGGCTGTGGATCTTCGGGTGGGACAAGCTGCCGCAGAAGCTGCACCTGGCCACCATCTGGTGCGTGTCGATCGGCAGCATCCTGTCGGCGTACTTCATCATCGCCGCCAACGCGTTCATGCAGAACCCGGTGGGCTACGAGTACAACCCGGTGACCAACCGGGCCGAGCTCGTCGACTTCTGGGCGCTGCTGACCAACCCGGTGGCGCTCGCCGCGTTCCCGCACACGCTGTTCGGTGCGTTCATGTTCGCCGCCGGTGTGGTCATCTCGGTCTCGGCCTGGCACCTCGCCCGCGGTCAGCATGTCGAGACCATGCGCATCTCGCTGAAGTTCGGCCTGTGGGCGATCCTGGTCGCCACCGCCGGTGTCGTGTTCACCGGCGACCAGCTGGGCCTGGCGATGTACGACACGCAGCCCATGAAGATGGCCGCCGCCGAGGCGACCTACGACACGGTCTGCGGCAAGGATGCGGCGTTCAGCCTGTTCACGCTCGGCACGCCCGACGGCAAGACCGACCTGTTCAGCATCCGCGTGCCGTACCTGCTCTCGCTGCTGTCGAACCACACGCTCGACGGCTGCGTGCACGGCATCAACGACCTCAACGCCGAGTACCTCGCGCTGTACGGCGAGTCGACCGGCCTGACCGACTTCACCCCGGTGCTGTGGATCACCTACTGGGCGTTCCGCTGGATGATCGGCCTGGGCATGCTGCACGCGTTCATCGCCGTCGTGGGCCTGTGGGTCACGCGCAAGAGCGCGAAGAAGCCGCCGGCGCCCTGGATGTGGAAGATCGCGATCTGGTCGTACCCGCTGGCGCTGGGCGCCAACATCGTCGGCTGGGTGTTCACCGAGATGGGCCGCCAGCCCTGGATCGTGTTCAGCCTGATGACCACGCAGGACGGCGTCTCGCCCGGGGTGAGCGGCCTGGACGTGCTCATCTCGCTGATCTCGTTCACGGTCATCTACGCCGCCCTCGCGGTCGTGGAGATCGGGCTGATCGTCAAGGCCGCGCAGAAGGGCCCCGACACGTCCGAGACCCACCACGAGACGGACCCCGTGCCGTCGGTCGTGTACTGATCGGAAGGAACGGATATGGATCTCGCATTCCTCTGGTTCTGGCTCATCGCCTTCTTCTTCATCGGCTACTTCGTGCTGGACGGCTTCGACTTCGGCGTCGGCATGACCCTGCCGTTCCTCGGCAAGGACGATGTGTCGCGCCGGCAGGTGATCAACACGATCGGCCCGATCTGGGACCTCAACGAGACCTGGCTGATCGTCGCCGGCGCCTGCCTGTTCGCTTCGTTCCCCGAGTGGTACGCCTCGCTGTTCAGCGGGTTCTACCTGCCGCTGCTGATCATCCTGCTCGCGCTGATCCTGCGCGGGGTGTCGTTCGAGTACCGTCACCAGCGCCCGGATGCCGCGTGGAAGGCGCGCTTCGACCGCATGATCGTGGTCGGCTCGGCCGTGCCGGCGCTGCTGTGGGGTGTCGCCTTCGGCAACATCGTGCAGGGCGTGCCGCTGGACGAGCGTCACGTCTACGTCGGGAATCTCTTCACTCTCCTGAACCCGTACGCGCTGCTGGTCGGTGTGACGACGCTGCTGCTGTTCTTCCTGCACGGGATCTACTTCGTGGCGCTGAAGACCGACGGTCAGGTGCAGGCCGACGCGCGCCGGCTGGCCCGCCGCGCCGCCCTGCCGACGATCCTCGCCGCCGCGGGCACCGTGGTGTGGACGATCGCGCTCGCCGCAGGGCGCGAAGCGCCGGTGCTGTGGCTGGTGGTCGGCGCGGGAGCGGGGGCGGCCGTCTTCCTCATCGCATCCGTGCTGCTCTCGCTGCGGCACCGTGACGGCGCGGCGTTCTTCGCCGGGGTGCTGACCGTGCTGCTGGCCGTGCTCGCCCTGTTCGCCGCGCTGTTTCCGTACGTGCTGCCCTCGACCATCGCCGATGCGAACAGCCTGACGATCGAGAACGCCTCGAGCACCCCGTACACGCTGCAGATCATGAGCTGGACCGCCCTGGTCGCCCTGCCGCTCGTGCTCGCCTACCAGGCGTGGACCTACTGGGTGTTCCGCAAGCGCGTCACCCGCCGCTCGATCGAGGCGGCGCCCGCGCACGCATGACCCTGTCGACCCGCCCCGATTCGCTGACGTCGCCCCGATCTGCGGAGAGATCCGGCGGATTCGTCAGCGGATCGGGGCGACCTCCGCAGATCGGGCGCCGGCCGTGAAGCCGATCGATCTGCGGCTGCTGCGCCACGCGTCCGCCGCGCGCTGGTACCTGGCAGGCTCCGCGCTGATCGCGCTCGCCCAGACGGCGGTCACCATCACGTTCTCCTGGCTGCTCGCCGGGGCGATCACCGCCGTCGTCGAGGGAGGGGGAGCGGATGCCGTGCAGCCGGCCGCGCTCATCGCGGTGGTGCTCGCCCGCGGCATCCTGCTCTGGGCGTCGGAGGCCTGGGGCCTGCGGGCCGCAGCCGGTACCGGGGCGGAGCTGCGGGAGGCGCTGATCGCGGCGATCGGGCGGCGCGGCCCGGAGTGGCTGGCGCAGCGCAACCGTGCGGCGCTGGCGGTGACAGCAGGCCACGGCCTCGATGCGCTCGACCCGTACTTCTCGCGGTACCTGCCGCAGCTCGTGCTCACGGTGATCGCGACCCCGGCGATCGTCGCGGTGATGTGGAGCGCCGACTGGCCGAGCGGGGTGATCGCGGTGGTGACGCTGCCACTGATCCCCGTCTTCCTGGTGCTGATCGGGGTGGCGACGCGCGTCGTGCAGCGCCGGCAGCTCGGGGTGCTGCAGCAC